>CAZTAS010000138.1:0-10645 GCA_964611635.1 uncultured Thermodesulfobacteriota bacterium | reverse complement strand
CCGGTCACTGCCCGTAGCGCCGGAGATTGCCTCCTTCAGCCTTTCACCGATCATCCCGTCCAGCCGGTCACTGCCCGTAGCGCCGGAGATTGCCTCCTTCAGCCTTTCACCGATCATCTCGTCCAGCCGGTCACTGCCCGTAGCGCCGGAGATTGCCTCCTTCAGGCTTTCACCGATCATCCCGTCCAGCCGCTCGTTGCTCACCTGTTGGGAGAAGGTCTCATCGAGCCGCTGTTGGATCAGGCCGCTTATACGATCTTCGCTTATCATCTCGTCCAGGACCTGGTGGAGTCGCTCCTCGAAAAGTTGGGCGATTCGATCCCCCCTTGCTGCTTCCTCAACAGCCTGGTCAAGCCTTTGCTGAACCATCTCATTAATGCGATCTTCGTCCAGAAGCTTTGCGATAGAACGATCGAGTCTTTCCTGGATTTCAGCTGCAATTCGGTTCTCGATGCCCATTTGGTCCACAATGCCGCTAATCTTTTCTTCAAGCAGACCCGGGATCTCTTCCTCAACCATACCTAGAGAAAGTGGGGCTTCGGCTTCCTCAGCGGGCGGCGCGGGGATTTCCTCAATCGCAACCGCCTTCGGCTCTTCTTTCTCTACCACCGCTTCTTCGGCAGCGGGCTTCTCCTCCGGTGTTGGCACGGCCGCTTCAGGTTCTGCCATGCCGAGGGTGGAAGGTTCGGCAAATTCCACGGGTTCTTCCGGCAAAGCCCTTTCAGCCTCCGGAGTTTCCTGCGGGGATGGGGGTACCTCTGGCTGGATCTCCTCGATGGGGGCTTCTTCTGGAGAAAGAGGTGCCTCTGCGACAGCCTCTTCAGCTTGAGGAGTAATTTCCGGTGCCGATTCGTCCAGCACGTCCAGCAACTCTATCACATCTTCCTCAAGGGAAAAAGATGATTCCTGCGAAACAGCGGATTCGTCTTCTTTTGCAACGCCCAAAGGTCTGGAATCTTCATCGAAGTCCAGATCAAGGTCATCCAGCGACAGCCCTTCTTCCAGTTCAATATCCAGGTCCTCTAGAGGCGCTTCATCGGACTGGGGGATATCAATCTTGAGATCGTCCATCCCATCGATGTCAAGGGTAAGCTCTTTTTCGTCCTTTTTCTCGTCCATGGTTACCTCGAGGGGAATCTAAGGTTCAGGACAAATTAAGAAAAACCCAAACCCTGGCAACTATTTTTTCACTGTCCGCCTGCATGACACACCAGAATGTGTCTCCGCGAACAATACTAGGTGGCATTTTCAAATCAAAAAAATTTTTACCAATCATCAACCAAGCTTCATCCTCTGAATTTGCTTTGTAGCTGAATAATTATTCATTTTATAATAAAATTATTGTTTATTCAATAAAATAAAATTATTCATAATGTCAAGGTATTTTGATTGACATAAGTGCCAGTGATGGGAAAAAAGCTCTTGACAACCCATCATAGTTGCAATATAGACTTTTTATTTTCCATTAAAGAGCGGGAAACACAGCATTTGACGATGAATTTGGAGTTTTTCCCTCTATGTTGAGATGACATGATCAAAATTTATCAATGGAAAAGCGCTTCCGATGAGGATAAGCGACGCATTCTGCAAAGAGCCGCATTAAATATCGAGGAGGTCAAGCCCCAGGTTCAGCCATGGATCGATGCGGTAAGGGAGAAGGGCGACGAGGCCGTGCTGGCCTACATACGGAAGTTCGATTCTCCGCAGTTCGATCCTTCTAGATTGCGTGTCACAAAGGATGATTTAAATCGCGCCTATCGTGAAACAGACCCCCGGGTGGTAAGGGCCATTCAGCGCCAGGTAGAGCTGAGCCGACTCCACCACCAGCGGCAGCTCCAGGGTGGAGCCACATTTGGCGAAACTGCAGAAGGGGTTCTGGTTGGGCGCCGCTTCAACCCTGTGGAAAGTGCTGGCCTTTATGTCCCGGCCGGAAAGGCACCGCTCCCAACAGTTATGCAGATCCTCGGAGTGGCTGCTAAGGTTGCAGGGGTTGGCCGAGTAATAGCCTGTTTCCCCCCTACGGGAGACCACCACGAGATTATCATCGCTGCTGATCAGGCCGGAGTTGATGAAGTCTACCGGGTGGGCGGTGTAGTGGCCATTGCGGCCATGGCTTATGGCACCGCCACCATCCGATCGGTTGCCAAAATCGCGGGACCGGGCAACATTTACGTTCAGGCGGCCAAAATCCTGCTCTTCGGACAGGTGTCAATCGATATGCCCGCCGGCCCATCCGAGGCAGTTATCCTGGCTGACAGCATGGCCAAACCGGAATTTATAGCTTTAGACATCCTGGCCCGGGCCGAGCACGATGAGAATGCGGCTGGTGTGCTGATAACATGGGATCGGGAAATTGCCCGGGAGACAGTGCGGCAGGTGGAGAGTCAGATCTCCAGCTTGCGTAGAAAGGATATAATGAGGGCATCTCTTCAGCGCTACAGTGCCATCATCCTGGTCGATTCGCTAGAAGAGGCCGTTGATCTTACCAACGAGTATGCCCCTGAGCATCTGGAAATTATGACCGAGGATCCATGGGCTATCCTGGAGAGAATCAGGCATGCAGGGTCCATCTTTCTGGGCGAGTTTGCTCCAGTGGCCGTGGGGGATTATGCCAGCGGATCCAATCATGTCTTGCCTACTGGCGGATGGGCGCGTATGTTCTCCGCTGTGGGCGTAGATACGTTCCTCAAGGCGTCAGAGTTCCAATATCTATCTCGCCAGGGATTGCAGAATCTCAGGGAGATCGTGGAGGTTATCAGCGGTGTGGAGGGACTTGATGCTCACTGCAGGTCAGTGACCATCCGGCTGGAGAGCGAAGGGTGAGAACAAGAAGCTTCCTTTTCGATATGGATGGCGTCCTCATCGATTCGCTCAGCATGGACCTCGTAGCCGTCAACCGGATCATTGGTCGTCGATTCGGCCGCACCGTGGATGATGATTTCATCCGAGCCATCTTCGCGTACGACATTCCAGAATTCTGGGGCATGATCATTGAGAAGATCGAGGTTTCGATGGAGTCCCAAGTTATGGCTGACATAATAAACGAATACCGGCAGATCAGGGAGATTTACGGGTTCAAGCTGCTGCCGGGTGTGGTCGAGTTGTTGGAAGCGCTGAAAGAGCGTGGTTGCCCCTGTGCAGTGGCCTCCAACAACTCCGATGACGATATTCTCTTTGTGCTCCAAAATGTAAAACTTGCCAGCTTTTTTGATGTCATCGTGGGTAATGATAACATAGCCCGAAAAAAACCAGAGCCCGATATATACATTTACGCAGCGGGGAGAATGAATGTGGATCTCAAGCAGGCCGTGGTGCTTGAGGATTCCGTGGTTGGCATACAGGCGGGCAGGGCAGCGGGGGCGTGGACAATCGGAGTGGCTACCGGTGGAACAGCTGCCAGCGAACTGCGCAGTGCTGGTGCTCATCAGGTGGTGGACACCTTGCTCCAGATTGATCTGGAAGGGCTGCTTAAGGATTGATCACTGGCTTAACCTTCCGGGGGAGGAAGAAAGATCATGGAGAGTGAGCAATTGGGATATGCCATTGAGAAGCAAAGCGCGGATGAGGTGGTTATAAAGCGCAGGACGAGGGAATCAAATGTAGAGGTAGCGGTGCGGAGAGGAGAGGAAGTCATCCAGTACCGGTTCGACACAGGGATTCTTTTCTTCAACCATATGCTGGAGCAGGTTGCATGGCGGAGCGGATGCAACCTGGAGGCCAATTTCAGAGAAATTCAATCCAGCTTGAGACACTTGATATGCGAAGACGTAGGCATGGTAATGGGGCGTGCATTCCTTCGTTTAGTGGAGCTCATGACGGAATCCATTGGAGTACAGGGTTATGGTGAGGCTCATGGAACCATCGATGAGGCCCTTGCGTTTTCAATGGTCTCATTTGAGGGCCGTAGCGCCGCGTTCCTTGACCTCTCAGGCGCTCCTGGGGCAGAGCGGGAGGAGGTGGAGGACGTTCATTCATGGAGTCTGAGGCAGTTTTTTGATGGATTTGCCCAGGGGGGGCGGGCCACGGTCCATGTACGAGCGCTGAGCGGTATAGACCCTCACCACACGTGGGAGGCAATTTTCAGGGCTTTTGGAGATGCTCTGGGAAAATCTTTGGCTCTCAATCCAAGAAGAAAAGGGAGCAGTGCAGGCATTAAGGGCACACTGGATTGAGGAATGATCGGAGTTATTGAATACGGCGCTGGCAATCAACGCAATGTGGTGCTGGCCCTTCGGCGTCTGGGTGTGCAACATCGAATCATCGAGAGGCCCGATGAATTCCGGGGCGTCAAAGGGGTAATCTTTCCCGGCGTGGGTGCTGCACGAAGCGCCATGGAGCGGCTGGAGGC
Source organism: uncultured Thermodesulfobacteriota bacterium (assembly GCA_964611635.1). Taxonomy (GTDB): domain Bacteria; phylum Desulfobacterota; class JAFDED01; order JAFDED01; family JAFDED01; genus JAFDED01. Next base: position 6,297 of record CAZTAS010000138.1, on the reverse strand, counting down.
AACGAGACTGAGTGGTGCCTTGCGGGGTTATAGAGGCCCTTTTCTCGGGATTTGCCTCGGCATGCAGCTTCTAGCGGAATTCTCTGAAGAGCAGGACATTCCGTGCCTGGGATTGGTGCGCGGACTTACGAAGCGCTTCCCTCCACAGGACAAGATCCCTCATATGGGATGGAACACTATCAACATTCGTCGCCCTGCGTCGCTTTTCCTGGGTGTGGAGGATGGAGCGTATTGCTATTTCGTTCATTCATATTTCTTCCAACCAGCCGAGCAAAGCTCTGTGCTGGCTGTAACGAATTATATAGTGGAGTTCGCCTCGGCCATTGAGGTGGGTAACTTGATGGGTGTGCAGTTTCATCCAGAGAAATCCGGCGACGTGGGGCTGAGCATCCTTCGGAATTTTTGTGAGTTATGCTTATAATTCCAGCGATAGATATCTTGAATGGGCAATGTGTGCGCCTGTTTCAGGGAGATTACAAGAGGATCACGGTCTACAATCAGTCACCCCCTGAAATGGCTGAACTGTTTCAGGAACAAGGAGTTCAGTTGATCCATCTGGTGGATCTTGAAGGAGCCCGCCAAGGGGTTCCAAGGAACTTTCCCACAATCCAGAAGATCCGTAAAGCAGTGAATATTTCACTGGAAGTGGGAGGGGGCTTTCGGACCGTACGGGACATCCAGCATTCGCTGGACCTTGGAATAGACCGCGTTGTAATAGGGAGCGTGGCAGCAGAGGATCCTTCGCTGCTGGGCAAGTGGATTGACAGGTTCGGGCCTGATCGGTTGGTGGTGGGAGTGGACACTAGAGGAGGCAGGGTCCAGACCAGGGGCTGGCTGCGGGACATAGGACTGGATGCATTCATCTTTCTTGATACCCTGGAGAGCTTGGGTGTGGACACGGTAATTTATACTGACGTGGAGAGAGACGGGACTCTGGGCTCCCCCAACTTCCTAGCTTACGAGGATATCACCCAGCGCTTCCCGGGGCTGGAGATCATTGCTTCCGGCGGCATTTCACGTGTCGAGGACGTTGAGCAGATTCGCGCCGTGGGGGTCAGCGGAGTTATAATTGGTAGAGCCATTTACGAGGGAAAGATCAATCTTCAGGATTTGATCAAGAAAGAATAAGATGCTTGCCCGGCGAATTATTCCATGCCTTGATGTCACAGAGGGACGAGTAGTCAAGGGAGTCCAGTTCCTTAATCTGCGCGATGCGGGAGACCCGGCTGAACTGGGGGAGCGCTATTCCATGGAGGGAGCGGATGAACTTGTTTTTCTCGACATAACCGCAACCAGCGACAACCGCAAGACCATGGTTCATGTGGTTGAACGGGTGGCAGAGCGCGTCTCTATCCCCTTCACGGTCGGCGGAGGCCTCCGCTCTGTGGAGGACATGCGCGTCATGTTGCAAGCCGGAGCGGACAAAATCGCTGTCAACACCGCTGCGGTGACTGATCCGACGCTTATCCAGCGGGGGGCCGACGCCTTCGGTTCCCAGTGCATAGTGGTAGCAATAGATGCCAAACGCGAAGGAAACTCTTGGAAGGTATATGTAAAAGGTGGCCGGGAGAGAACGGAAGTCGATGCGGTGGAATGGTCCAGAAGGGTGGAGGAGCTGAGAGCAGGCGAGATCCTGTTAACCTCCATGGACCGGGACGGCACTAAAGCAGGATATGATTTGGAGCTGCTGAGGACGATCTCCTCGGGACTGGGCATCCCTCTGATAGCTTCAGGAGGTGCCGGCAGCCCAAGGGGAGTTCTTGAGTCGCTGACCGTGGGACAAGCCGATGCGATACTGGCGGCAAGCATCTTTCATTATGAGGAGATTTCCATCCGTGAGCTCAAAGAGTTCCTGCACTCCCATGGGGTTGTTGTCCGCCTGTGAGGGCATTCCAGGCCGCTGCCTGTGTTTTGCTCTTCTTATCGGGAGTGAGTGAGAGAATGAATGAGAGAACCGTCGATTTTGAAAAAGGGGATGGACTCGTTCCGGCCATCGTCCAGGATGCCGATACTGGCCGCGTGCTGATGATGGGCTACATGAACGAGGAAGCGCTGAACCGCACCCGTGAGACCAGGATGGTAACTTTCTTCAGCCGCAGCCGCCAGAGGCTGTGGACCAAAGGCGAGACATCCGGCAATTACCTCGAATTGGTAGACCTGGCAATTGACTGCGATGGAGATACCCTTCTGGTGAGGGCCAGGCCCCATGGACCCACCTGCCACACGGGAAACGACTCGTGCTTCGACCTGGAGCCCGGGCGAGAGTGGCAGAGTCTGCCTGAAGCCATTGGTGGATTGGCACGCATAATTGCCGGGCATAAAGATGCCATGCAGGCAGGTTCATATACCGTGGATCTCATACGAGGAGGCGTGGATCGTATGGCCCGGGGTGTGGTAGAAGAATCCACGGGAGTTATGCTAGCGGCCAAAAGCGGAGACCAGGAAGCCTTGATACGGGAAGTATCGGACCTTTTCTACCACACAATGGTACTCCTGGTAGGCCTCGGCGTATCTGCGGAACGGGTGGCCCTTGAACTTTCTAGAAGAAAAAAGTAAGCACTCCCAAGCATTGTGACTTCCTGCCGCCCACTGAAGGTTGTAATCATTTCCGATTTCCTTTTTTATGGCTGATTAGCATTTCCCACTCGTTTTTCGTGCACTCCTCTATCTTGCCCAAACACGGCATGGAAGCCAGCTTGAGTTAAAATCGGATGTCTCATCCATGCTGAAACGCTCCTTTCTGGGCGCAAGTGACTTTACCGGCGGAAATTGACAATAAGGTTGCCCCGGAAGGACGGACACATACCCATTTTGCGTCCCCATGACGCAAATCCGACCTCAAAAAGATTTTTCAACCGCCCTGCCGGCTTCAGCCGGGAAGAGTGTATTTTTAAAATGTCTATTAATTTTGTAGGAAATAATAATCATGGAATTATTATTTTTTTCAGAGGGGCAAAAACTTTTTAGACATCGAGCTGAGGGGAAGGAATGGAGCTATTACCCCGCCAGTGGGGATGACAAGGAGGATCACAGCTCATCGAGAATCTTCCCTGACCTGGCTTTTTCAAGCGTCTCTTCGAACCGGGGCCCCAGGTCAGCCCCCAGCTCTCGTGCACGCTTTTTAGCCCAAAGGCCGATGTTGCGGTTGTCCCTGTAATAGCTTGTATCCTGTTGTTTGCTGGTATCCAGATTCTCTAGGCGGGAACTCTCGGTTTGCATCACTACGACGCGAGAGATCAGGCGGCCGAGATCCGCAGAACCGCAAGCTTTGCATCTAATCCCGGAGGCGTCGGCCACTTTCATGACAAGACGACTGAATCGCAGGCCACATGATTTGCATTCATATTCATAGATCGGCATTGATTATCCCCCAAGATCATTAATCATTTCAATATATTTGAGCGTAAAGAAACACCTTATTAATATAGAGAATCGCCATGGGTGGTTGTCCAATATATACAAAATATATCAAAAATTAACTAAAATTTCCATAATCATTTGATATAGGAGCTCTGAACCTTTTTGGGCGTTACGGGCGAGGGGAAGGCTTGAGGGACAATTCCCTTGACTTCAGTCCCAGTATAAGGATAATGAAATCTAAAAATCGGATTTATTCATTGGAAACTCCGGAAAAAGTGATTGGATTGAGAATATGGAGGGAAAATCATGGAAATTACGCGAGAACTTGGCCTGTTTTCCAGTAATGTCTCTTTCGATGGACTATCGGCGGAGGTGGTGGACCGCGTCCGATATCTTGCCCTGGACTTTCTGGCGGTAGCCTCCAGGGGCTCCATTGAGGATTCATCGCAGCCCGTCTTTAGGCTCGTCAAGCAGTTGGGCGCGGGCCGGGAAGAGGCGGTGTTGGTGGGTACGCGGACTCGGCTGGCTTACGAATATGCGGCTCTGGCCAACGGGATCTCCGCACATGCGCTTGAATTGGACGATGTGAACAACGAGGCGTCTCTTCACCCGGGAGTGGTGATCTTTCCCGTGGCTTTTGCTCTATGCGAGAAGCTGGAGCTGGACGCCAGACGCTTTTGCGAAGCTGTTGTGGCGGGCTACGAAGTGGACGTGCGAATCGGGAAAGGGGCCATGCCGGTGCACCACTACGCGCGGGGATTTCACCCCACGGGGACTTGCGGCGCCTTCGGGGCAGCCGCGGCCGCGGCCCGGCTCATGGGCCTTGATGCCAGCCAGACTATTAACGCTTTGGGCATCGCGGGCAGTCAGTGCGCCGGTTCCATGGAATACTTGACCCGGGGGGTGTGGAGCAAGCGTTTCAACCCGGGATGGGCCGCCCACGCGGGGATCATCGCTGCAGGCCTGGCCCGGGAAGGCTTCACCGGGCCGGATACCATTATTGAGGGCAAATATGGGTTCCTCCATGGGCACTCCGACGCGCCTGAGCCCCAAAGGGTGCTGGAGGGCCTGGGTGACTCCTACGAGATCCTTCGCACGAGCATCAAGCCCCACGCCTGCTGCCGCTACATGCAATCGCCCATAGACGGCGTCCTCAAGATCGTGCGTGAGCAGCAGCTTAAGCCTGAAGATGTCGATCAGGTGGAGGTGGGCATGCTGAAGGCGGGATATGGGCTTGCTGCAGAGCCCATTGATGCAAAGCTGAACCCCGTAGGGATGGTGGACGCCCAGTTCAGCATGCCTTTCGGTGCAGCAGCGGCCATCTTGTACGGAAGGGTTTCCCTGGATCAATTCTCCCCGGAACACTTGGCTTCAACTAGCCTTAAGGAGCTAATGAAGCGTGTCCGGTGCGTTCAAGATCCGGAGCTGGACAAGGAGTTTCCGCGCAAATGGCCAGCTCGAGTTTCCATATCCACCCGCGGCGGCCGACGCTTTGAAGCATTCGTGGAGTACCCCAAGGGTGACCCCGAGAATCCCCTTTCATGGGATGAGATGATCGAGAAGTTCCATTCCTTGGCCTCGGCGGTATACACCGACAGCCACAGGGAAGAAATCGTCAATAAAATCCGAAAGATGGACAAGGAGCGCATCGGGAGCCTGACCACCCTTTTGTTGTCGGACCGCTAAACCCATATGCAGGGAGAGCGCCCCCGGCGCCTCCCTTGGTTGCTCTTGCCTGATTCTAACGGCCACAGGTTGATAGATTTTAGCTTTTTTACCCATTGGATGGAGCCAGAAGAGACGCTAGGCCTATGTAGGGGTGGCCCTTTATCTTTCATTAATCTTTAAGTGGCTGTTATCTTTATAGAATATCGCCCAGGGGAAATAAATTAATGGAAAAAACCATCGAGTATTTCGATCGACCCGGTCCCAATAATACGGAGAGGACCCTGGAGCTTGCCCGTCGCCGGGCGGACGAGCTGGGAATTGATCAATTAGTACTCTCTTCATCGACGGGGCGCACGGCAGTCCGGGCAATGGAACTCATCCAGCCGGAGCGCCTGGTGGTGGTATCCTCCATGTACGGGATGATGGAGCCGGGCCGCCCCCTCATCACTGAGGACAACCGCTCAAGCCTGGAAAAGGCCGGGGTGAGGCTGGTCTTCCAGACTCACGTGCTTTCAGGTATCGAGTGTGCCATTAATAAGAAGTTCCAGGGAATCTACCCGGCCCTGCTGGTGGCCGAAGTGCTGAGAATATTCGGCCAGGGATGGAAGGTCTGCTTAGAGATAACCATGATGGCCGCCGATAGCGGTGCCATCCCTGTGGACAGGGAGATAGTGGCCATGGGTGGAACCGGAAAGGGTCTGGATACGGCGCTAGTCATATACCCGGCCCATACAATCTCCATGTTCGACCTGTCGGTTCGGGAGATTGTCTGTGCCCCCAGGGGCAAATAATAGTCCGGGAAGGGCACTACATGTATTGTCCACGGCTGCCGCACTGCCTGGGTTGCGGGTTTAATCTATAGGGTGACGCTGATTCGCAAGTGTTGCCCTTCATCCAAAGGCGATTCCTCGCCCAAAAGGGTTGAAATGCTTTTAGAATCGAGACTTTTGCGATATTGAAAACCCTCCAGGTCTACCGGATGGACCACTACTAAACCTCCTCGCTGGGAAAATCCCTTGCAGAGTAAGTGCCTTCATTTGACAATCCCAGGCTTATAACCGCGCTGCTATCAACTTTACTGGCAACCGTTATGTGCGCATAGCAACATTTTGCTGCGAAGATATTTTAGGTCTTTACATTTCCTCATAAGTTCGTAGTATGGATATAGGACATGGTCTTCTCCTATTGGATCTAGGGCGTGGAGAGCAATTATATGGTTCATCCGGAATTTGCGTACTTTAGCTCTTGAAAGTTTGTGGACAATCAGGT
>CAZTAS010000137.1:0-17458 GCA_964611635.1 uncultured Thermodesulfobacteriota bacterium | reverse complement strand
CTTAATCCAAGAGGGCTTTCTCGTCTTTCAAACGTCCAATGTCTATTTTAGGGTAAGAAAGTCATATCGTTATACAATACATGGGTAACAGGAGTTACACTCCGAGGGATAAATTGTATTCCACTGTGCAATATCAGCTTTAACTGGCCTTGGCTCTTCTGGAGCTGACAGCGGTCGTCATCACCGGGGCAGCATGAAGTGGGGCTTCTATCGATCATGGGCTTCATTGCCATTATTTTAAACTATCCCGGAGTCAAACTGATCATTTCAGCCTGCGTAGCTATGTGTAAATAATACATTGCCCGTGCGTCACGCGCAGGCGGGCAAAAAATCCCTTAACGCCCTCGCCCATGCGTGCATGCGCTCAGATTTTTCCAATGTATACGATTAACGATTCCCTTTCATGCCCGTTGCCCGCCCAGGACAGTGCTCACGGTTAGTTTTCCTATATTGATTCAAAAAGAATGATTATCTGATTGAAATAACCAAAAACATGAATTCAAAAATATGTAACATTTTTATTACATGTTGTGAATGAATATCAATTATTATTTGCAAATAGTGCAATATTGATAAATCATAAATTATAAATCATAATATTGGCATATTATTCGCTTTGACTATATACAACATAACAAGTGGTGCCGTAAACATTTTTTTTATGAATTCACATTTTATGAACAGTCACAGATAGGAGGGTTTCCCATGAATGAAGATATGGATATCGAGGGAATCGTGGGCATTCTGGCAGAGCTGATAGTGGAAATGGATGGCTTGCTTGTATTACTGGACTGCCTCACAGAAAAGCATGGTGATAACGCCATCCTGGTGGACAGCTACTATGCTGTGATTCGTCTGCTGAGAAGTTTTGCAGAAAGGATCGCACATATCGTCGGCACTTTGCAGACCGATTTTGATCTTCCGGCACCGCAGAAGTCATCCTGAGGGCAAGATCAGATTGAGGGAAAAGTATTAACCTGTTGGCAACCTAGGAACAACATTGCCTTGACATTGATTGCCAGCGATGTTATGGGATTGTTACAAGAGCATGATGGGTAAGAAAGGCGGTTAATTGTATTTATTAAAGAGGAGGGGCCATAAAATGTCAGTTCACCCGATAGATTTCAAAATTTATGCTGATGATTTCGGAGATCCCCGGATCAGGGAGATCTTTTCCGAACATAGTATAATAGAGTCGTGGCTCCTGTTTGAGGCGACTCTGGCGCAGGTTCAGGGGGAACTGGGCATGATCCCCAAGGAGGCAGCGGAGGAAATAGTTCGCAAGGCGAGCATGGAGCACGTGAGCATCGAGCGGGTGGCCCAAATCTACAGGAAAACCAAGCTCTCCAGCGTTTCTCTTATCCGTGCCTTGAAGGAAGTCTGCGAGGGAGATTCCGGGGAATATATCCATTATGGCGCCACAACACAGGACCTCTTTGACACAAGCCTAGCCCTTCGGCTCAAGAGGGCACTGGGGCTCCTAGCCCAAGAGGCGGAAGGCCTACACAAGCTGCTGGTGGGGCTGGCCCGGCGATACCGCGATACCCTCATGGTCGGCCGAACACATGGTCAGCATGCTCTCCCCATCACCCTGGGGTTCAAGTTCGCTGTCTGGTCCGAGGCCTTACGGGAGCATCTGGAGCGCTTCGACCAGATAAAGAAGAGGCTGCTGGTGGGCAGTGTAACCGGGGCTGTGGGGAACTTCGCCTCCTTCTGCGCTATCGATGCCCAGAATGCCTTTCGAATGCAGGAGATGGTCCTGGAGCGCCTGGGGCTGGGCATACCATCCATTTCAATCCAGCCGCGCACGGAGAGGCTGGCGGAGTTTATGAACCTCCTGGCTCTGGTGTCTCTTACGCTGGAGAAGATGGCCGAAGAGGTGTTCACCCTTCAGCGCACGGAGTTCGGCGAGCTGGAAGAGCCGTTCGATACAGAGAAGCAGATCAGCTCCAGCACCATGCCTCAGAAACGAAATCCCATTTATGCCGAACTGATAAGGGCTCTTGTGCGCAAGATCCGTTCCAATGCCAACGTGATGAGCGGCACTTACATGAAAGAAGAGCGGGACATGGCGCCGTTTTACCTTGAGGACCTGATCATACCCGAGACCTGCGTGCTGGCCAGCACGGTGCTGGAAGCCGCAAAGGTCATATTCTCCGGACTGGTGGTGAACGAGGAGCGCATGCTCCGGAATCTGGATTCCACCAGGGGGCTGCTCATGTCCGAGGCCCTGATGCTGGAGCTTTCCAGAAAGACAGGGCGCAAAGAGACGGCCATGGATCTGGTTCACAAGGCGGCCATGCTGTCTTTCGAAAAGGGGGTTCCATTTTCCCGGGCGGTTCTTGAGGACCCGACCATCGGCCAGCACTTCAGCCCCGAGGAGCTGGAGCGGATCTTGAGCCCGGAACACTATTTAGGGCTCACCGGGATGCTAGTGGATCGCATTGTCTCGGGACATCCGCCTCGCTAATTTGTACAAGAACTTGAAATTTTTTCGTTATCAAATTACAACTAAAACAAGACAAGTCCTAGCCATATGGCTAAAATTGGAAACAAAGTCTTAGATTCTTTTCCGTGTAGCACACCAAGTCCTAGAACTTCCAGGCATGGCGTGCTATTCTGATATTAAGGATATCATAAAGTTAAGCGGAGTCCAGGATGAACCAGATCAATTCACAATATGATCCCAAGATGGTCGAGAATGGGAAATATTCTTTCTGGGAGACAAATGGATTTTTCAGAGCTAAGCACCATCCGGATTGCAAGAATTTTTCCATTGTCATACCACCCCCAAATGTGACAGGAGTCCTCCATATGGGTCATGCCCTTAACAACACCCTGCAGGACGTGCTGGTGCGGTGGTGCAGGATGGCGGGCGACAATGTGCTCTGGGTGCCTGGAACCGACCACGCGGGCATTGCTACTCAGGTGGTAGTGGAGCGAGAGCTTAACAAAGAGGGCCTGACCAAGGAGGCGCTGGGGCGGGAGAAGTTTCTGGAGCGCGTGTGGCAGTGGCGGCGGGAGTCCGGAGACACCATACTGGTGCAGCTCAAGCGCCTGGGGTGTTCCTGCGCGTGGGATCATCTCTGTTTCACCATGGATGAGAAGCTAAGCCGGGCCGTGCTGGAGACTTTCATCAAGCTATACGAGGAGGGCCTGATTTACCGCGATAAGTATCTGGTCAACTGGTGTCCCAGGTGCCAGACGGCTCTCAGCGATCTCGAGTCGCCCAGTAAAGAGAGCACAGGGGCGTTTTATACCATCAGATATCCCCTGGAGGACGGGGATGGGTATCTGGATATCGCCACTACTCGGCCTGAAACCATGCTGGGCGATACGGCAGTGGCTGTGCATCCCCAGGACGAGCGCTACCAGCACCTGGTGGGCAGGAGGGCCGTTCTTCCTCTGGTGGGTAGGAAGCTGCCCATAATCTCCGAAGCTTACGTTGATCCCAAGTTCGGAACCGGTTGCCTCAAGGTAACGCCAGCTCATGATCTGAATGACTACCGCATCGGGCTACGCCATGGCCTCGAGCAGGTCAATATCCTCACTCCCGACGGCCGCATCAATGAGAACGGCCTCCATTTCGCCGGCATGACGGTTGAGGAGGGCCGAGAGAGGGTGGTGGAGGAGCTGAAGGAAAAAGGCTACCTTATCAAGATCGAGCCATACCAGCACAGTGTACCGCACTGCTTCCGCTGCGGGACCATGGTCGAGCCTTATCTGTCCACCCAGTGGTTTGTGAGCACAAAGCCCCTCGCCGAGCCGGCCATCAGGGCAGTGCACGAGGGAAGCACGCGTATCGTGCCGAAGCAGTATGAGAACTGGTACCTTGACTGGATGGAGAACATCATGGACTGGTGCATCTCGCGACAGATCTGGTGGGGCCATCGCATCCCGGCCTGGTACTGCCTGGCGTGCGATGAGCTTCATGTGGGACGTCAGACTCCCACCGCATGCAAGAAATGCGGCGGCAATGAATTCCGCGAGGAGACTGATGTGCTGGACACCTGGTACAGCTCCTCCCTCTGGCCTTTCTCCACCATGGGGTGGCCGGAGCGAACGGCGGAGCTGGAGCGGTTCTACCCCACCAGCGTGCTGGTCACCGGGTTTGATATCATCAACTTCTGGGTTGCGCGGATGATGATGATGGGACTCCACTTCATGAAGGACGTCCCGTTTCGTGATGTATACATCCATGGGCTGATCCGTGATGCTATGCGCAGGAAGATCAGCAAGACCCTTGGCAATGTTATCGATCCCGTTGATCTCATGGATAAGTACGGCACGGATGCCCTGAGATTCACCCTCACGGCACTTTGCGTCCAGGGAAGGGATATCGCCCTGCGGGACGAGGTGCTGGAGGGCTACAAGCACTTCATGAACAAGATCTGGAACGCATCGCGGTTGGTCCTTTTGAACATGGAAGGGCTTGATCTCTCAGGCCTGGATCCTTACAAATTGGAGCTTTCGCTGGAGGATATATGGATCCTGGGAAGATTGAGCGAATTGACGGCCTCCACCCAGAAGGCACTGGAGGAGTATCGGTTCAACGACTATGCCCTGGATCTCTATCACTTTTTCTGGCACGAGTACTGCGACTGGTACCTGGAGGCCAAGAAGCTGGAATTTTATTCCAGCGATCCGGAGCGCAAGCGCCGGGGCTCTCTTCTGGCCGGTTACGCGCTGGAAATTCTGCTTCAGCTGCTCCACCCCGTGATCCCTTTCATAACCGAGGAGATCTGGCTGCGCCTGACAGGGGGCCGCTCGTATTCCAGCATCATGGTGGCCCCATGGCCGGAGGTGCCTCCTCGCCCTGTGGATCAAGAAGAGATCAGGTTGTTTGAGCTCATCAAGGAGCTTATCTCCGCCGTTCGCAATATGAAGTCCGAGCTTGGGATCCCGGTGGCCCGCAGGGGCACTTTGGTACTGCGGGGCGGCGAGAACAGTCTCCTTGAGCGAGTGCGGAAAAACGAGCCTCTGGTGCTGCATTTGGCGCAGATGAATGTCATAAAATACAACGAGCCACATGTGAGCGGGATCTACTCCGGGAGTATAGTGCAGGGGGTGGAAATAATTATGCTGCTGGAGGGACTCATGGATGTGGAGGCCGAGTGGGAGCGGCTCAGCCGCGAGCTTCATAAAGTGTCCAGAGAAAAGGTCAAATTCATTGACAAACTGCGCAACCCGCAGTTTCTGGAAAAAGCGCCGGAGGCGGTGATTCAAAAAACCCGCAGCGCCTTGCAGCAGCTCGAGGAGAAGGAGAACCATCTGCAAAAAAGTTACCAAAGGATTTCAGCCTTGAAGAAACCGAATAAATAAATTGATGATATGTTCCCAGGCTTTTCAAGCTCAGGCCATATCGTTTCTTTCCTGTCTGGACAAGATACAGTTAGTTGCAATAATGCAAATAAATTTTTATTTACTGGCGGGCAATGTGCTGCCCGGATGTCATCTTTGAGGTACGCTATCATGATAAAGGTAAAGACGTTTACTTCCGAACTTCGGATCTTCCAGACCATGAGAGAGCTGGAAGAGCTGGACATGCAGGTAAACAAGTTTCTGGCGGAAAATAAAATTGAGCGCGTAATAAGTGTCAGCGACACCACCACCACGAACAGCAGCGGCGCCACAATCGGCATCATTCGTGTGTTGACTTACGAGGAGCCGGAGTAGGCTTGCCATCGCCAAGAAAGGCTGAAAGAAAAAAAGGAGGCTGACGGGCCTTCTTTGACCCACCGCTGGCGAATCCAGTAATACTAAGTTGCAGTCAAACAAGTAAAATTCGGTCGTTAAATTTTTCAACGAAGTAGGGGCGAGGTTTATCCCCGCCCTATGTGTCTACGAATGGGATAAATAAATGCCTGATATGGTAAAAATTACATCTTATATGGGTAGATTTTGTGTGAGTTTTGGCCATGAAAAACACAGATAAAAGGGGTCGGAATTAGTTATGTTTTAAGTTGTGAAAACCAGGGTTTGATCTGGCAGACGCTGTCAAATCAAGTGTAGGCCAATTGTTTCACCTACAAAGTGTGCTGATAAGTCTATGAAAAAATATGTTGATTTTTGATTGAAATAAAGGATGAGGCGCACAATCTTGTGTATTCGAACTGGTAAGTATTTTTTTATATTTCATTGATCTCTACTCGATTTATTAGAGCTTCTTCATCCGGGTAACATCGAAATCCCACCTGACCACCACGTCTGTCCGAACTATGATAATATTGAACATACGGTTCTTTTGAAAAATCCGCAGAAAAAACAATAGAGTTGTCGTGCTTAATCTCAACAAAGTCGCCTCGAACTGTTGTTGTAATATTGATCCACCTGTTTTTGAAAGTATAATTGCTTATGCGCTTACGTTGTTTTTCAAATACCTGATAAAGAGTCGAAGGATTTAGTTTCTCCATATTTAGAATGTGCGGAGTTAATATCCCTTGATCATCCAAGTTAAACATGAGGCAAAACTCCGGGTAAAATCTCTTTTGAGGCAATATTCCTTTAACAACCCAACCAATTCGTAAGCTTTCTATCTTTGCCTTAAAACTAAATTCACAATCTCTCAAAATCGCCAATGTTGTTGTCAACATTGGAAGATGCATGTTGCTGATACGTAAACCTTCCCCTCCAAAAACACAGGACCCTCCAGGAGGAACAGACCAGCGCCTATAGAAAATATCTTGATCCTGGAAATCCTCCACAAAACTTGCTTTAGTTTTCTCTAAGCAGTTGAATCTCTCTGTATCTAAAGAATGCAAAATCTTGCATAACCATTTTACTAATTTGTTTTGAAAATCGTTAGAGCTAGAGTATTTCTGGAGAACAAAGCCATTTAAATCGGATGGTACAGCTATGCTATTAGCTATGAATATACCGATGTTTTTTTCATTTTTTTCTCTTAAGGCGTAACCAAGTTCTAATATAATGTTCGGTGAACCGGAAGATATGTCAGCCATAAATAAATCCGATGAATTAATCTGTTCTTTAATCTTGTCCCACAAACCTTTAGTGCATAGATCATCTTCAGCAATAATTAGATTTATATTGGACAATTTTGATACTCTTGAGATGATAGCAGCTTGGATGCAATAAAAATCTCCGCAAGGTATTGCACAAAAAATTGAGGGCTTACGATATGTCATTGATTGACACCTCCAATTTTCAAGAAAGAAATTTCTATTCCTCAGTTTCTCATGATACCCCCCATACAATCAAGATACCCGGCTGGCGACTTACCCTGTTTATATCACATCACATCAAAACCCTGCATCGATCAGGACACCAACGCGGGTGGCACGGACGACTTGGCGTCAGTGTCGCATAGCGACAGGAGGTTTGTCACGAAAACTTTACATTTAAGGGCAGACGAGGTGAATGACCTCTTGCTGCTTCGCAGCACGGACAATAAATTGTCCGTGCCACCCGCGCTGACCCTATTTATATAATTAAGCAGAGATTCCAAATAACTCGCTTACGAGACTATCGACTTCTTTCTCAAACGTTTGCATTTTATAAAGCTTGTCTTTTTGTTTGTATTCGTGAAGGGTCTTGGATAGATAAGCAATCTTCCGGTGTAATTCATTCTTTAAGTCAAATTCAGGAATGGGAATGTGGTTCATCACTGATGGCGCCCCAAAACCCCGACCTGAGGAAGAATAAGATTTAATAAATTCTCGCACAGGAGTTGAGTTAACAATGGCACAAAGATAATGGGCCTCAATTTCATTATCTGTAGAAAAAAATGTGGTGGTTTTTAGTGGGATAAGCATTTTATAGCCAAAGACTGTATTGATTTGAGAAATAACCGCAGCAACAATATCACTAGCCAAACCCTTCCAAATAACTTTGTATGGGGCAATAGTATAAGGGCCGATTCCAAACATTGCATAGAATGCTGTCCTCTCTGCCAATTGTCTTGCTGATTTCGAGCCTCTTGTTAAAAAATTATTTTTAAATTTAGTTAAGTATCCATAAGTCCTTGGCCACCTTTGCTTCACTACACTCTCTGAAAAGGGCTTTCGTTTATGGGCGTTTTGAACCATTAATACATAAACAGAGAAGTTTGCTCTCCATCTCTCGATATCAGCTCCTCTTACCGCAGGCCAAACAAGTTCTTGCTCAATTCTTTCTTCTACTTGTTGAATTTTCCTTTTGCCAATATCAGATAAATTTCTTATTAGCAAGTCGCCATTTGATAGTTCTTGAAGCACTTCGAGCAAAAACACTCCGTATGGATCTGTCTCTGCGCCCCGCCTTGCTTGGTATGCGTTCTTGCCACTGATGCCACTAAGATATACCTGTTTTTCTGAAATTGTCTGCCATGAACCTGTAGAAATGCCCATTGGTTTGGCTATTAATTTTTGTTTCTTTAAAAGTGGCAATGCTTCATGTAGAAGTACATCGGTGGGAATTTTGCCTATTCCTTTTTTACGCTTCCATAGCGTATACGGCACCGGATAAGTCGTAACACTGCCCTTTTTCAGAATTATCATTGCCGTTTTATTAGCCGCTTTTTCAAAAGGCTGGACCGAGACCAAGTCATGCGCCCTGAGAACTTTAAAATATTCTTTATCCCCCAGGCGAAACCTCCGGAATCCCTCTCCGGCTCCCTTTGACTTATAGACTTCTTGGGTAATGAGAAATCCGAGCTTTGCATCTTTCTTCAAGTAGTAATCTATGCTCGCATAAGTAAAAAGCATGGAAAAATCTTTTTCGCCTCCTCCAAGACGGGCCGCGTGGCCTTTTAATGAAAACAAACCGTAATTTTGCCAAAGAGGCAAGGTTGCATCACGATACTCTTTTGAAAGATATCCCCAACGAATCCAGGGTGGATTGCCAACTACAAAATCAAATTTATCGGCTATCATCGGGGCAAAGACGTTTTTGAGAAATCTTGCCCATATCCCATTCTTGCCTTGCTTTTCAAGTTTTAATATTTCATTGTAAAACCTCTCGACAGTTTCCTCATGCGGCGGGAATACCAGACCCTCTTTCTTTAACTGCTCTACGGCTTCCGGCACGGTATAATGTTCTTTCGCCATTTTTTCTACAAGCGGTGCTGCATTTCTCATTAAAAATCCTTTATCCTTAATCCAGATTTTGGGAACAAAAAAGGTTTGTATGGAAGTCGGAATGGGGAGCGATTCCCCCCTTGGCGGCAGTATAAGCTGGCCGCTTCTTTCAGGCCAGAGAACCGAATCTGCAAGATAAACAGGGATTTCGACCGAAGGTAACTCATGTACTATATCTGCAAGGGCAAAAAGGTAGTTGGTACGGGCAGCAATTACCGCCAAGGGGTTCAAATCAAATCCCGATATATTCGCAAGGATTCTTTTTGTTGTTTCCATCGAAGGTTCTCTGTGAGCGCGCCCATATTCCCTTGCTCTTTGAATAGCAAGCACCAGAAACGTTCCTGAACCACAGGCAGGGTCGAGAAATCGCTTAAGGGTATTACCATCATAACCGACCTCGTTTAAAGTGAGTTCAGCAAGCCAATCGGGAGTATAATATTCACCAAGGTTATGTCTTATCTCTTGCGGTACTAAGTATTGGTATAGCTTTTTAAGTAGATCACGCGTAGATTCCGGATTAATAAGGGTTGTAGCAGGTTCAAATTCTGAAAGTGCTCTTGTTATGTCCCTTATCGCATCTTCGAGACGGGGAGGCAAAGCATCAAGATACCAGCAGAAGAAATCGCCTTCTAAAAAATTCGTGATACCACGCTTGGAATATATCCATCCGTCTTCTATACCTACGAGTTGATTCTTAAAATCATCTTTGGAAGCATGAGCCAGATTAAGGCAGAAAGAAGAATTGAGGGAACTTTCTTTAAGAGTTATAATTTCCGCAGCGACAAATTTCATCAGTAGGGCAAAATAGGTGTGAATGGAAAAGAGTAGTTTTTGAAAATCTATTTCTTTGCTGACTTTATAGAGCTCCGCTAAAGCCCTTGCCTCCTCTTCCTGATGGGCACTGAATTGTTCTCCATAAACGATGCCAAACAAGCGTTTCCACTCGTTGAAAAAGACAGTTACTCTTTTAGTTCCCCAATTTTCCAATGCATCTACAAACGCAGATACAGCCATTGGAGCTATTTTGCTTGCAGGACCAAACACGTCAGCGAGATTTTCAGCGGTAAGTAATTTACGAGAAAGTGAACGCAGATATGTAAGAAGTGTCCTTGCACTCTGAAGATCAAAAACATATGGTCCTAAAAGGATAAACTCTTTTTTGTCGAGCTTTGTTTTAGGCTTGTTTTTATCGCCTCTATATTGTACAAGAAATATCTGTTCTCCATCAAAGCCAATCCCTATGAATTTAGGGTCAAATAGAAAAAGAGTTGCTTTATTGCCTTTCGATTCTCCATAAATATAATCAAAAAGTTGATCAAACGCATGGTCAATTAATTTCCTTGACCTGAATGCCTTGGGTTTCTCGTATTCAATAATGACCATTCCGTGTATTGCGTCAGAACGTCCTCCTGTATATATAGACTTCTCATACCTCGGATACGACTTGATCCCCATACTGATGAATAATGGTTCAAGAATTTTTTCAAAACCTATTCTTAAGTCTTCTTCTGTTTTTGCGGTTAGCATTAAATCTTTTGAGGCGATGACCAGTTTATCAGCGGCTTTAAGTATCGAATCCTCGGACTCTAAAGTTAGGGGGGTTTGCTTATTCATTTTTTTTACCCTTATGTAATATCTTATTAAACACCATTTAAGCGTTAAATAAAAAATAAGGTTGCGCTCATTTTTTTCACTACTAATTTCTTTATTCTTTCTCGATTTACTCTTGTAATATTCATAATTAAGCCATTACGCTAACTTGAATAAGTATTGATCACCGCATAATCACAGATTACCAGTTGAAATGTAGACTTTTCAGTTAAAGATGTCAATCGTCTCTTTCAGGAAGAAATTCTCTAAAGGATTACAGTAGCTAATGAACAAAGCATTGCCACCTACGTTCTCGGTGGTATTACTCACTCTTTCGAGCGGGGATAAACCTTACCCCTATGACGGCTAAAATGGAGAACTCAGTATCCTAGAAATATCCAGGGTTGCTCTTAATGTTACCGAAATGAGCGCAAATTAGTATAAGTGGTGGGATCAGAGAGGCTTTTCGTAGCGCATCATGATTTTCACCTCCTAAGCCGCCTCTCAGCGCTGGAGAGGATCACCGCTCCAGCGCAAATCTAACATCCCTTTTGGTTTTAACTCTGGCTCAGTATTTGAGAATAGAGTAATCTTCTGTTCCATATTTACTTACGTTCGTGTTCATTTCTCGAATAGCTCCATCTATCGAACCTCACGGAGCAAGCAACGCCGTCAACTGGTTGATATGAGGAATAGCCTCCAGATCATTGACCATGTTGATGATCTGTTGAACTTTACGCTCGTCCAGAACGCCTGCGGAGAGCTTGCGGAATTTTTCCTCAAGTTGCGCTTGGCTGAGAGGGTTCTCCGGGTCGCCCGGAGGGTAGTCCACGTAATTGGAATAGCGAGTGCCGTCTACCAACTCGATATCAATGCCGGAGGTATATGTGCGTGGGTACTGCGCTTCAATGCGCTCGTCTGTGATGATCTCGATCTTTTCCTTCATGAAAGTTCTCACCTTTTCGCTGGTGATCTTTTCGGGCATCAATTGATCGATCCAGAAATCTCCTTCCATGGCAGTTATGCATATCACGTATGGAATAGAAAGCTGCGCTGCTGTTATGCTTCCCGGCGCATAATCCCATCCGTATTCCCGCTTGGCTGACTCCCGGGTGCGAACGATGACTTTCCGGATCTGTTCGGGTGGCACCGGGTGATCGTTAAGGATGCCCAGGAGGGCTGCCACCATGGCGTGGGTTGAGCGAACCGAGGGGAAAGGCTTGATGCCGGTTTTGGGCACCTCCCATACAGATCCCAACCCGTCCAGCATCACACCGTAATTCTTAACTCCGGAGATGGCCTCGCACCAGCCGCCGTCTTCTGCTTCTAAGACCCGCGTGGGGCCGGTGAAATAACTCCGGGCCAGCATAGCGGCCAAGATGCCATCAGATGCAGCCTTACCAGGGTGAAAGCGCTTGCTGTTGGATCCATCGGCCTTGAAGGCCCACAGCCCTACCGGCTGCACTCCTGCTAGGCCAAGCGCGTTGGCCATGCGCACTGTATCGAGGTCCATCATCCTTCCGGCGCAGGCTGCGGCTCCAAATACTCCACAAACGCCTGTGGGATGCCATCCTCGCCGCCGGCCCGCCTTTGGGAGATCAGCACCCAGGGCGATCCTTATGGTGATCTCGCTGCCGATGGCCATCCCCAGGATCACTTCTTTGCCGCTGGCCGCCAGCTTCTCCCCCACGGCCACGGCTGCTGGCGCCAGTGTGCAGTTCACGTGCAGCTTGGCCTCCCGGTGGGTATCTTCCAGTTCGAAGGCGTGAACCAGGGTGCCATTGGCAATGGGCGCCGCTGTCAACCCTACGCGGGTCCCGTCTCCCCATATGGTCGCCTCACCGGGTCCACCCAGCTCCTTGGACAGCCCTATAATCTGTTTGCCCCACAGTGTGGTGGTGCCGAATAATGCGTCGCCAATGGCGTCCAGAATTAATATTTTTGTGTGACCAACCACATCCTCCGGGAGGTCCTCAAAATTAGTTTGAGCTGCAAAACAGGCGAACTCCATAGTAGGTTGTTTCTCGTTCATATCTACCTCCATACAAAGGAAAGTTGCTTTTCTTCAGTGGGCCAAGATTGGTTCCGGTCAAATATCCCGGCACCATAGCGAAGGGCCATAGTCAATACCGGATCAGGATGCCATTTTTCTTAAGAAGATGGGGACCGCCACGGAAAGAACAATCAACACCCACATGCAGATGGCGATGGGAGATGTGAAGAAAATAGACAAGCTCCCTTGAGAAATGGCAAGGGCGATAATTGCGTTTTTCTCGGCAATAGGGCTGAGGATCAGCCCCACCACCGTAGCGACGGGTGGGTAGCCATGGCGCTGCATATAGTAGCCCACAAGGCCAAAGATCAACATAAGTAAGATATCATTTACATTGTTACGCATAAGATAGCATCCCACCGCCATCATGATCGAGACCACAGGCACCAGGACCCGTGTGGGGACGAGAATCACCTTGGCAAAGTGACGGGCTGCGAAAAGCCCCGCGCCGAGCATGAGCGTGTTGGTGATAAACAGGGAGATCAGGATGGCATACATGATGGCACCGCTGCGGTGGAAGAGTCCGGGGCCGGGCTGAAGCCCATGGATCATCAATACACCAAGCAGAATGGCGGTGGCGGAGCTGCCCGGGATTCCCAAGGTAAAGGTGGGAATACACGCCCCGCCTGTTACGGAGTTGTTGGCAGCCTCTGTGGCGATAACTCCCTGGACGATGCCGGTGCCGAATAGCCTGGATTGTTTTGAGTACCGCCGGGCCTGATCATAGGAGACAAAGTTGGCAACGGCGGCACCCTCGCCGGGGATGGAGCCGATAATGGTCCCTATGACGCTGGCCCGAAAGAGATCAACGGGATACCGAAGCACGTCCTTAATCTCGCGTTTCATGAGGGCGAAGTCCATTTTTCTCAATCCCTCAAGGAATTTCATGTCTTTGAGCACGCTCTCACGCTGCACTAGATTGATGGCTTCGGAGAAAGCAAGCAGGCCGATGAGGGCTGTAATGAAGGGGATGCCGTCGTAGAGCGTGTACAGGTTGAAGCTGAAGCGTTCGAATCCGAGGCTGTACTCGATCCCGATGGTCCCAAGCAGCAGGCCGAAGGCCCCGGCCATTAGCCCCTTTACCACGTCCTCTGCGCCCACGCTTCCCAGCACGGTCAGGCCGAATATGGCCACCAAAAAGATCTCCGCCGGTCCGAACTTTACAGCGTAATAGGAGAGAAAAGGGCCGAAAAAAAATAGAACAACAGCGCTGAAGTATCCGCCAAAAGCGGATGCCACTGCTGCCGTGATAATGGCTTTAAAAGATTGGCCTTTCTGGGTCATGGGATAGCCGTCAAAGCAGGTTGCCGCCGCGCCCGGAGTGCCTGGTGTCCTGATCAAGATGGCGGGGATGGAGCCGCCAAACATTGCACCGCAATATACCGCCATCAACATGATAATGGCACTCTCCGATTTCATGGCATATGTGAGTGGCAGGAGAACCACCAAGCCCACTGCACCTGACACTCCTGGAAGGGCCCCGGCGATTATTCCCACGATCAAGCCAAGGCTGATGAAAAAGATGTTCTGGAATGATAGAAGGAGATTCAATCCTTCCATGATCATATTGGTGTCGAAGATCATGTGAGATCCCTCATGTGAAATAACGATACTTTACCCAATAATAGAGCATTTCTCCAGGCCCCCTGGGGAATGGAACATGGAGGTACTCGCGGAAAAAGAAATGCAAGACGATAGTAAGGCATAGAGCGACGATCACTGACCTGCGCCATTTCGCCCCCAGAAGGCGCATCAAGCCACCAACTATTAGCATATTGGTGATGATAAATCCCAGCGACTGGGCCAGGGCGAAATAGAAAAATATTCCGGCACACAGGATCAAGGCGTTTCGGAACTCTCTGGACCTTAAGCATTGGCCAAACGTTAGGGCTCGTTTCTCAGATGGGCGAGGGGATTGGGAGCTCTTTAGTGCCCATTTCACCAGTTCCTTGATAAAAAAGGTGAGCACCAGAAAAAAAATGATACCAATGATTCCCCAGGGAAATATTCCACTCTTCCATGGGTAGTCCCATGACTCAATCAGGTAAGCCCCGGCGAAAAACGCGCATAGCAAAGGAAAAAACAGATCACCTTTTTTCATGGTCTTCATTAATATTCAACAGATGAGAGTGCCTCCCGCAAGAGGCCACTGATAAAAAGCCCCGGGAGGCACTCTGTGGCAATCAATACCAAATCATCTCCAGGGATAAATTGTTAAGACAAATGTTCATGTTTTGCGGTTACAGGAGGCATAGCTGCATGCTCTCTACTACTGTTAGCTTATCCTTGGTTTTAATGTGCCTTCAGTCAAAACGTGATTGCTGCATGTACATCCTCATAGGAATTATTTTTTCTTCTTAGGCTCGAAAAGGAAGGCGTACTTATCCACCAACCCCATCAGGGTCTTAGCCTTCTCGTCCAGCTTCTCGGGCGGGAACCAGAACATCACATCGCTCATCCCTTTTTTCTTGTTATCCGCGATGAAGTCCGGGTCAGTTGCCGCGGCCTTGAACTTCTCTACCAGCCATTGATAGCGCTCGGGATATTGCTGCTTCACCTTTGCATGAGTGGCAAATCCCCTGGGAATAGAGATACTGGGAAGCTTCATACCCATAGTTTCGGATATCATCTTCCCTTCCGGCCACATGTTGGGCACTTCGCGATCGCTGAGGGCTCCGAAACATAGGGCGATATCCCGGAGGCCATAAGTCGATAGCGCAGGACCAACCATTCCGTCAACGTGCTGACCTGCCAGCATGGAGGCAGCCTCGCCCGATCCGCCAGGAGCGTTGACGATGACAAATTTGATGTCAAAGGCATCCATAACAGCGTGGCTGGCTATGTTATGGGGAGAGGCAGGCCCCGTCATGGAGAATCGGTACTTGTTGGGGTTTTTCTTGCAATCATCCACAAAATCTTTAAAGTTTTCCCATTTGTACTTGGAGTCCTTGTGGCGAACAAAAAGCATGGGATCGTCGGTCAGACCTCCAATATGGACAAAATCAGATATCTTGTAACGGGTTTTTTTGAATCGGATGGTCTGGTAAATGATAGGCCAATTGATGAAGCACATGGTATAACCATCGGGCTTGGAGTTGACGAACTGGGTCCACCCTATAATGCCCGAGGCGCCGGGCACGTTCTGCATCACCACCGGAACGCCAAAGTGTTTGTCCAGGTAGGGCTTGAGTGCCCGCGAGGCCCGATCGCTGCTCCCCCCGGGCTTATAGCAAATGACGTGAATGATCTCATGGGCTGGAAACTTGGCTGCGGCCGCCATGGATTCTCCAGAAAGTGCGGGCAGGAATACCCCAACGGTCCCAGCAGCCGTCATGGCCTGGATGAATTCTCTACGGGTCAACCCATTTATTATATCTTTTTCTCTACTCATGGAAATACCCCCTTGATCGCAATAGTTACTATCTCGTTAATTTACGGCGAACGATTGTTTTCATGGCGGTCATTCAGCATATGTTGATCCATCACCCCCTTTGTTCCTGTTAAGTCTTTCATCCCTTCCATGCCAACAATTTTTGAAATATTCTGGCCCGTTGCCGTCCTGTCTCAATAATATAATGATCTGGGTTGTATACAGTCATTATTACATCAATTTGCGAAGCGATCATGATTGATCCGATATCTATGTTGTTGCTTTCATCGGATGGATGCACTAATTTCACCAAAAAATCCGATATCTCCAATCGTAAAACAATGAAAAGATTGGATACTTGCGCAGCTTATTTCCGGGAATTCTAGAATTGGGTAACATAATACTAATGAAAATATTCTTGTTGTCAAGGAATTTTTGAAGATTTGAGGCCTTTTAAGAGCAATACGACCATCATCCTTTGTCAGATATCCGCTCTTTAACTTGTGCCATAATAAGAAATTTTTTGGATTTTTTAATCAATATCAAAATTCCATGGAATTGGAGGTATCCGCTTATGATAAATAATTTATTACTTATTTTTTCTTGACAGTTTCGATCTTCTTCTTTAGTTTACATTAATCTTTCAGGAAAGGTGCTCTTTTTTAAGTGAGGAGTTCTGGGGAATTCTGAAAGGTAATTCGTTTATAAAGGAGTGTCGTCCCATGAATTTATTGAAGCCTAATGCCAATGATGCTACCCAAACTAGCAATCGCTCAAGAAACATTGTGCCTGGATCAGGAATATGTTCCCGCTGCATCGACGGATGCACGGGCAACTGTGAGGCGTTTAAGGCTAGCTTTCGGGGCAGAGAAGTCCTTTATCCCAGCCCCTTTGGCACCATAACGGCAGGCTCCGATAAGAACTATCCGTTGGATTATTCCCACCTCAACATCCAGGGCTACGCCATGGGCGCTAAAGGTCTGGCGGAGGCAGGGCCCGACACGGCCATATTCCCCGCAGTGAACACAGAGACTTCGTTCGGCGTGGACAACAAGGTAAGGATGAAAGTCCCGATCTTCACGGGCGCTCTGGGTTCCACGGACATCGCGCGGATCAACTGGGAGCACTTCGCTGTGGGGGCAGCTATCAGCGGCATCTCCATCGTATGCGGAGAGAACGTCTGCGGTATCGATCCCGAACTGGAAATAAAAAACGGGAGGGTAATAAAATCCCCGGAGCTGGAACGGAGGATCAAAATCTATCGTCAATGGCACGATGGCTTCGGCGATGTCTTTGTCCAGCTCAATGTGGAAGACACGAGGATGGGAGTGGCTGAATATGCCGTGGAGAAGCTGGGGGTCAACACCATTG
>CAZTAS010000136.1:0-17506 GCA_964611635.1 uncultured Thermodesulfobacteriota bacterium | reverse complement strand
TCTATTGGTGAGCCTTTGAAGAGCTTGAGAAATAGCTTAACCGGACACTACTGATAAGTAATGGGATATTATATTTTTACTGTCCAACTTTTACCCTTCCAAAATCTTGCCTCCCAGAATGAAACTCAGAGGTGATACTCGTTCCAGGACCAAAAATCCATCAAAAAATTCAATCGAATGAAAGGCAGTTCAAAATTTCTGATTATGCCGTTGAACGCTTCGAGATAGAACGAATAATCGAGGCAGCCAAGATCCTGAAAGAAAAAGTGATTCTGACCTTGCTGGCAGATACTGGCATAAGGCGTCAAGAGCTTCTGTATATCCGCTTCGAGCACATTGGTCCTCTACTTGCCTCCAAGGCCAGTGCCGGCGCCCTCCAGAGAAGAGAGGGCAGACCAGGAACAAGAGCTTGCACGCGAGTATTTCAAAAAGATCAGTGAGATACTGCGATGAAGATCGACACTTGGGCCTCCATCCGTCCTCGGTCTCGTCTCCTTCTCCGTCTTCTTCCGCCCTCACTCAACTCCAGGGGGGATTTCTTCATCGGTGAAAAGGGGGAACTCTTTATCGGTGCTAACAGTGATGTCATTCTTTTCGAAATCGCTATATCTTGGCGTGGGTGTTAGATGGAAGGGAACAGGCTTCGTTTACTTGTTACTACTGTGGGCCGGGTGCTGGCTTTTTCTCGGGACTGGGCTTATTTCTGAATTTGACGGTTCTATATGAGAGATCGTCCCTTCCCGATTGCTTCACAGATACCGACTGTGAGAATTGCGAATGGCGTAGTCTCAACACCCGTAACTCAACCCTACCACATCAAAGACCCAGAGTCGGGAGAGACTTTGGCTGTGATTGACACAACTGGTACGATCAATTCACTTGACGATACGGATGGCAAATTTCTTCGAACAGCCAGCAGTTCTTTTACATCTCCGATGCGGTTCTCTATCCTATCCATCTGGAGCAACCCGACTGGTACCCGGCCTTTGACTTCGCGCCTGAACAAGCTATGGCTACCAGGCGTCAGCTCCTTGACAGGATCGCTGCTGAGAAGACCCTGATGATTGCCTGTCATTTCCCCTTCCCAGGGTCTGGGCCACGTCATCCAGAAGGAAGATGCATGGCAGTGGCAGCCGATTAAGACGATGACTTAGGACGTTGCTGAATCCGCCATCCAGATTAGCTATTAGGAGATTGTATCGCTACCCCTTCGACCCCAGATGGGGTGATTTTAGCACAGATTTAAGTAGTAACCACGGTAAAAAAAGGGGGAAGAAAAAATGATCAAAGTCAGTGTCCTTTATCCGAACATAGAGGGCAAGAAATTTGACATGGAGTACTACTGCAATAAGCACATACCAATGGTCCAGCAAAAGTTAGGGACAGCGTGCAAGCGCGTGGCTGTGGAACAGGGACAGGGCGGCGCAGAGCCTGGATCACGGGCGACCTATATCGCCGTGGGCCATCTATATTTCGATTCGGTGGAGGCATTTCAAAATGCCTTCGGCCCCCCGCCAGAGCGATTATGGGAGATATACCCAACTACACCGACATTCAGCCCACGATTCAGATCAGTGAAGTGAAAATATAGTAACACTGGCACTGTATGCCGCCATTAGCAGTTCGACGGATTGCAGCTTGCGTACTCCTGTACGATATGTACGATAGTATGGGATTGTTATCCCGGCTTTCAGAATAAAAATGGATGGTTCACGGTCGAAGAAGGACTCAGCGTGCCCGTGGATGCCCTCTTTTTGCCCTCTTAAGCGTCGCTCAGGCGTCTGCTTTCACCAGGCTCCGGAGCTTCTCCCGCTGCTTCGGCCTGTCCCTCCCCAGTGCCATGGCCAACATGACGCACAAAGCTAAAGCGCATCTGAGCTTCATCTTTGCCTGCCGCCGGATGAAGTGATGCTCAAAGCCGAAGGAGACATCCAAGAGCCTTTATCCTTTCAGGCTCACTGGGTCGGAGGAGGATAAATCTATTTTCAAGGAGTTCAATTTCTCCGTCTTTCAAAAACTTGCCTAAAAGGCGCGTAACGGTTTCTCTCGAAACCGATGCATAGTCCGCAATATCCTCATGGGTTAGTTTCAATGCTATGATCCTTCCTCTATGATCTTTTACCCCCCATTGTATGCTAATCAGTCCAAGCACAGTTCGCACCTTATTTTCGGCGTCACCGAAACTCAAGACTTTAAGCCTCATCCAGGATTCTCGTAATCTCAAGCAGAGGAGGGAAATGATCTCTCTAAGCATTTTTTCGTTTCTCAACACGTGTCGCTTAAAATTCTCTTTTGATATCATTATGAGAGCCCAGCCCATTTCCGTCCGCGGCATCCAGAAGCGCATGGAATCCTATGCCCGACAGGCTGGCTTGAAAGTCTCATGCCATAATCTCAGGTATACCACGGCCAAGCAACTGCTCAATGCCAATGCGGAACTGGTCACCATCCAGGACCTTTCAGGGCACAGCCGGATTACCACCACGCAGCGATATCGCCGGGTCTCCAATCGCAAGGTACAAAGGGATTATTACAAAGCCATGGAGGTGGTGATGAAAAGGACAGCACAGAACCCATCCAGCCTGACCAGTGCGAGAGGGAGTTGGTCCTAGTAACCCGCTCCGGCAGGATTCAGCTGCTCCGACGAGCTCTATAAGGGCCCATTCTCGCAGCTGCCTCCTGCCTCCGCTGGCCGCCGGGGCCAATTATTGGCCCCTTGCATTCGAACCGTCCATAGGGAGCTGATAGATAAAAAAGAAAGCTCTATGAAAAAAAGGATTTGACAATTATGAAAAATTAAGACAGGATAACCACAGGTAACCTATTTATATCAATAGAAAAAACAGGATATGTTACGTATAGCTTCCTGAAAGCATTATTCTGAAAATGTTCTTTGCTGTTAAAGATTACCATTGGTAATCGACAGAGCGTTTTCTCATTTCGTTCATTTCAATCTGATTCAAGGTTTTGATATGCCTTTCATACCCTAGTGTTTTGGAAAGTCCGGATATTGGCAAGCTATATTCAATTTCTGCCTTCAGATTCCTACCACAAGATGTTGTGTATTTACATAGTCTTACATCAACTTTTTGGATCGAAATTAGGGCAATAATTTGCTTGACAATGTAAATTCCTCTCGCAAGATATAATATTTATCTGCTATGCGGCTTTATCTGCTGCTGCTTGTCGTTGTGTTATTTTGTGACCGCAGTCGCCAAGATCACCCGCTTTATATTGTCTATCTCCACATAGCAGGTGAAACTTCATTGGCCTCTTGCTGATGGCGGATTTCCTAATGGTGCTCGGCGGCCTGTGCTTCAGCCTTTTGCTCCATAGCTCACATCACCTCCTTGATCTTCTTAAGGCGTTCTCGCATCTTCCGAGGCCGATCTCATTCCGAAAAAATACTTGACAATTAATTAAAGCCTTATATTATGGTGCTAATAAGTGTTTATCAGCCATTTTCGTTTTATGGATATGTTACTTTGTGAGTGCAATTGCCTGAACATTTATTGGGTTAGCAGTTGCATTGAAAGTGCAAGGCCTCGGAAAGCCTCATAAAGATACTCATTTTTTATTTTTAGAGAAGTATTGAGGACATATAGCTTTTAGGCATTGCCTAACTCTGCTGAGTTTTCCTAAAACAAACTGCCTGATACAATGAGGATCATTAGAACGGTAGCGCTGGAGGCCACAGAGCGGATCTTTGCCAAAGCGAAATACAGGACCGCTGCATCGAGGACAGCTAACATCGTTTGAAATTCTTGCCATGAGATTCTCCTTTCGGACAGGGGTGTGAAGATCGAGAAAATAATGAATATCACAACCTTTTGTCTCGAAAGGAGATTTCAACCCAATAACTTTATGTTGTTGCGATAGAACGAATTATTTAAAGGAGTTATTCATGTCCTTATAGGCCACAACGAATGATGAAAATAAGGCGGAAACAAAATTTTAGAGGGAGAAAATTAATATGAAAGACTTGCCAAGTGTGACAATTTGTGGATGCGGTAGTGGGGGCATGGCTATGGCTGCTGACCTGTCTCTTTTGGGATGCAGAGTCAACGTTTATGAATACCCCGATTTTAAGGAGAATCTTGATCCGATTCGAAAAAATAATGGAATTTTATTGACAGGTAATACGCACTCAGGCAAGACCGGATTGGCTAAATTAAATAGAATAACGGATAATGCTGAGGAAGCAATAGAGGATATCGATCTTATCATGATTAATGCCCCCGCAATGGCTGTCAATAGATTTATAGAATCTTTATCATCTTATTTGGTTGAAGATCAAACTATAGTTGTCACAACTGGATACTGGGCATCCTTAAGATCAAGAGGAGTATTAGAGAAAGCTAGTATCCTGGATAAAATAACACTTGTTGAAGAGCACATTATGCCCTATCTAAGTAGAAAGCTTGAACCGGCTCATGCACACATTTATAACTTCAAAAGGGATATAAGGATATCTGCTTGGCCAGCAACAAAAAATGAGAAGGCGTATGAAGTAATTAAAAGGCTGTATCCTCAGATGAAGCTATCAAAGCATGTTCTGGAAAACAACTTTTATCCTGGCAACCCTTCTGTCCATGCGCAGATAAATATTCCTAAAGCAGAATTCTTTTTTGAGCGAGCAAAGGAATTTAGATTTTACGCTGAAGTCTCTATGTGCGCATCGAGATTGATGGACGCTTTCGACAAAGAAAAAATGGAGGTCGCTGCTGCCTTCGATTGTAAAATGCCCAATCACGTAGATTGGCACAAAAGGACGTACAAATATAAGGGAAAAAATCGATATGAGATTTACGGTAATGTTAATAATCCTCATGCACAGCGTTGGGGAAACGATGCAGGTAATAGACGGGTGCTTAGAGAAGATCTTTGTTATTTCTTTGTCCCTATGGAACAATTGGCTGAAGTCGTTGGAATAGATGTTCCCGTAACGAAAGCGATTCTTGAGATAATGCAAATATTCGCGGACTTTGATTATAGAGCTCATGGAATCACTCTGAAAGATCTTGGTATGCAGGGTCTTAATAAAAAGCAAATTATTGACTATGTCACATATGGTCACCTTTAATGAAAAGGACAAAAGAAGTTAAATAAAGGGTAAAACGGCTGGAAGAGCACCACAACTAAAATCCTTATAACAGATTGTGATTTTTTACTTGCAATCTTCATTAGAAGAGGAGGTGATATCTATGATTAATGGATTCTCCCTATAGCAAATTGCGGGATATCACGCTGGTATCGCTTCACTTTGCCGGTAACGTGGAAAAGAACTTTTTTTAGACTCCATTACTGTGGCATGCTACAGGGAACCCCAAGTTAAAAATTTTGAAAATAGGCAATTGGGCTCAGATCTCAATCCAGCAAAATCAAGAAAGGGGAATAGTATGAATACGAAAGGGAGAATTTGTGTTTTTATAACTGTTATAATGATTTGTCTTGGCCTCATTCTTGTTTATGGACAAAGTGAGGCCCGAGAGAAAACCTTGGTTATAGCCCAGCAAGCAGACGTGACCTCTTTCGATCCCACGTCCAGCACCTACGGCCCAAATATGAACTTTTACTGGAGCATTTACGACTGCCTTACGACGTGGGATGAAAAGGAACCCACGAAATTAGTTCCCATGTTGGCCACTTCTTGGAAAACAATTAACCCAAAGACATGGCAATTTAAGCTTCGCAAGGGGGTTAATTTCACCAATGGTGAGCC
Organism: uncultured Thermodesulfobacteriota bacterium; assembly: GCA_964611635.1. Classification (GTDB taxonomy): domain Bacteria; phylum Desulfobacterota; class JAFDED01; order JAFDED01; family JAFDED01; genus JAFDED01. The sequence goes on along the minus strand of CAZTAS010000136.1, from coordinate 11,784 downwards.
ATTCAATGCCGACACCGTGAAATGGAACGTCGAGTGGCTTATCACACCAGGAAAGCACGTAGTGACTTCTGGTTATGCCACGATTGAACGAGTTGAAGTAGTAAATGAATACACAGTGAACATTATCACTAAAAAGCCAGATCCTTTGTTGCCCAAACGTTTTGCGGCTTACGGTGGAGAAATGACCCCACCAGAATACATAAAAAAAGTTGGAAGGGAGGGATTAGCCCGGAAGCCCATAGGTTCAGGAGTTTATATACTCAAAGAGTGGGTCAAAGATGACCATGTCACCTTAGTTCGAAACGAGAATTACTGGGGTAAGAAGGGGGAATTTAAAGAGGTGATCGTAAAGCCTGCTCCGGACAGTTCGACTCGTCTGAATATGCTTCTCACTGGAGAAGCTGATCTTATTACCGCCGTACTCCCCGACCAAGTTGGGCAGATTAAAAAGAGTAAAATATGTCGCCTTGAGACGGCGCTGGCAGCTATAACTTATGATTATTCGTTTAACTGTCGTAAAGGACCCCTGAGCGACAAGAGGGTGCGCCAGGCATGCAACTACGCGGTTGACAAGGAGGCAATCCTCAATAAGCTCTGGAGGGGATACGGGTTTTTAATCAACGGTATGGTGACAAAATATGACTTTGGTTACAATCCTGACCAGAAGCCCTATCCTTACGACCCTGCCAAAGCTCGAGAATTGATTAAAGAGGCCGGATACAGGCCCGGCCAAATCACCTTTGACATGATGTCTGTCGCCCACCACAAGGAGATAACAGAAATCATCTGCGCCCAGTTAAACGAGGTGGGGATCAATGCACGACCCCGGATCATCGAAGCGGCTGAACGCGCCAGGATTATAAGGAATGCAAAATTATGGGAAGAACCGGGGGGTGGCCTATTAATACGTCCTGGGAGTACCCTGTTTGACGCTGATGGTATACTTTGGAGGCTGCGGCATCCGGATGGATTGTTGGGGACATACTGGGAGGGTTCCCAGCCCGGGAAGCCCTGGGGATTCTATGAGATGATGGAAAAGGCCCGTTACAGTTTCGATCAGGAAGAACGAAAGAAGATTTACTACAAGGCCAATCAGATCTGTAAGGATGAGGCCATCGTCCTGTTCCTCTTCCAGTACAACATACTTGATGGAGTGAACAATCGGATTAACTACAAATCCGCGGAGAGCGGACGGATCTATTTTAACCGGATCAGATTGAGGAAATAAGGGTTGGAAAGGGGAACCCGGAAATGCCGGGTTTCCCTTTCTTATCATTGAGAGAACACCATATGATCAAAATTATCTTTCGAAGGTTATTTCATGCCCTCCTTGTAATCTTCGCGGTTTCCACCTTTGTTTTTGGTTTCCTGAGAATATCCGGGGACCCGGTAGCTTTACTCTTGCCTCCTGAAGCAACTAAGCAGGAAATCAAGGAACTGAGGAAAACCATGGGCCTCGATGAACCACAGCATATCCAATACCTCAGATTCATAAGAAATCTTGTGAAGGGGGATTTTGGCAAATCCTTTCATTACAAACAACCAGCATTGGATCTGCTCCTGGAGCGTATTCCAGCCACGCTTCAATTGAGTTTCAGTGCTATGGCATTTGCCGTGGTGATTGCCATTCCGCTGGGGATCATTTCTGCGGTGAAGTATGGCAGTGGGCTGGACACTTTGAGCCTGGGAATAGCCACAATAGGTCAGTCGATTCCTCTCTTCTGGTTGGGACTCATGCTTATGATGATCTTTTCAGTTTATCTGAGAGTACTTCCTACATCAGGAAGAGGAGGTTTGGAGCATCTGATCCTCCCGGCAGTCACGCTGGGGGCCTTACCTATGGCTTCTATAGTCCGGCTTTTACGGGCCAACATGCTCACAGCATTGCGAATGGATTATGTAACTGCCGCGAGAGCAAAGGGATTAAGGGAGCTTTGGGTGGTTGTCAAGCATGCTTTAAGAAATGCTGCTATCCCGGTTATTACTTTTATCGGCCTTCAATTTGGAATGTTGTTCGGGGGTGCTGTAGTGGTGGAGATGATTTTCGGATGGCCTGGGATTGGACGACTTGTGGTTCTGGCCATATACAACCGGGATTACCCTCTTGTGCAAGGCGCCGTGATATTTATTTCAATAATGTTCGTCACGGTGAATCTCGTTGTCGATCTCTTATACAGTTATCTGGATCCAAGGGTAAGAGTGGGCGGTGCAAAGTGAAAAACTTTGTTGGATTGGAATATGGTGATGAATATCTCCTTTCTCAGAAAATTTCCAATTAAAGTTATCTTTGCATCCATTCCCATAGGTATGGCTATTCTGTGCGCGCTTTTCGCTCCTTGGTTGTCTCCTCATGATCCTCTTAAAGCAGACTTGGATGTGCGACTAACCCCTCCCGTCTTTCAGAGCGGGGGGAACTGGAATCACATTTTAGGAACCGACCATATAGGTCGGGATATTCTGAGCCGGCTCATATACGGGGCAAGGATCTCTCTTGCAGTGGGGCTTGTTTCGACCTTTGTAGGTTTCATTATTGGCGGAACCCTAGGTATCGTCGCTGGTTATTTTGGAGGCAGAAGCGATAGCATCGTAACTAAGATGATGGATATCCAGTTAAGCTTTCCTTTTGTTCTTTTTGCCATTTTTGTCGTGGGTGTTACAGGACCGAAGTTAATAAATATCATCATCATCTGTGGAATTACGAGATGGGTCATGTATGCGCGAGTTGTCAGGGGTCAGGTGCTTTCCATCCGGGAAAAGGAGTTCATCGAAGCTGCCCAGGGGATCGGCTGCACCACAACCCGGATACTACTCAGGCATGTCTTTCCCAATGTCTTTTCCAGCATCCTAGTCCTTTCTACGCTCAACATTGGAATAATCATTGTTTTAGAGTCCACTTTGAGCTTCTTAGGGCTGGGTATACAGCCACCTACGCCGAGCTGGGGAGGCATGCTTTACGATGGCAAGATTTACATGGTGGAGGCTTGGTGGATCACAGCCTTGCCGGGCTTGGCGATTATGCTGGTAGTATTGAGCTCCAATGTGATCGGGGACTACCTGAGCGACCTGATGGACCCTTACACGAAGCAGTTGATGGAGGCGGTCGAGAAATAGCAGTCGACGATAAATTTGTATGAAAGAAGATTATATTCTCAGTATCAAAGACTTGCATGTTCACTTCAATACAATTCAGGGGATCGTCAGGGCGGTCAATGGTATGAACCTTTCGATCTGTAAGGGAGAGGCTGTAGGTATCGTGGGGGAGTCCGGTTGCGGAAAAACTATGACAGCGCTCTCCATTCTGAGGTTGGTTCCCGGGCCTTTGGGGAGAATTGTTCAGGGGGAAATCAAGTTTGACGGAAAAGATCTCTTGTCTCTTCCTGAAAAAGAGATGCGAAAAATTCGTGGAAGCCAAATCTCCATGATATTTCAGGATCCGATGACTTCTTTGAACCCGTGCTACACAGTTGGGAACCAGCTGGCTGAGGTTTTTCGGCTGCATCGCAAGGAATTGGCCAATAAAAAGATCCATGATCATTCCGTAGAACTCTTAAAGTTGGTGGAGATTCCTATGCCTGAACTCCGCATACGTCAATATCCGCATGAGTTAAGCGGAGGCATGAGACAAAGAGTTATGATTGCTTCCGCACTGGCATGTAACCCCGAGATTCTTATCGCAGATGAACCGACAACAGCTTTAGATGTGACGATCCAGGCTCAGATCTTGGAGCTGATTCACAAATTGAGGGAGGAGTCAAAAACAGCTGTCATCTTAATCACCCACAACCTGGGATTGATGGCAGAGAACGTCGAAAGGGTTTTGGTGATGTACATGGGAAAAGTTGTTGAACAGGGGCGTGTAGATGATGTGATTAACCACCCTTTCCATCCTTACACAAAAGGTCTTTTCCGATCAATCCCTCGGATGACAAAGTACTTCACAGAAATGAAGCAAAAATTATATGAGATCCCTGGTGTGGTGCCAAGCCTTATCGCATTGCCTCAAGGGTGCGCTTTCGCCCCTCGCTGTTTGCAACGAATGGAAATCTGTGAACAAAGGCAACCGGAGATGGTAGAGGTTGGGGCGAACCACTCCGTCTGGTGTTGGTTGTGCAAGTGAATTCTGTAATACTAGAAGTAAAGAATTTAAGGAAATATTTTCCTTTTCGCATTGGGTTGTTCTCAAAGGCCTATGTAAAAGCAGTGAATGACGTATCGTTTACCTTAAAAGAAGGGGAGACTCTTGGACTGGTGGGGGAAAGTGGCTGTGGAAAATCGACAACAGCGCGGTCCATACTTAGGTTAATTGAACCAACAGCGGGGGAGGTCCTTTTTCAGGGCAGGGATATCTGTCAGCTTGAAAAAAAAGAACTCCGACTGATGCGAAAACAGATGCAGATGATCTATCAGGACCCCTATGCTTCCCTGAATCCTAGAATGACTGTTGGAACCATTGTGGGGGAGCCAATGGAGGTTCACAGGGTTGCGCGCGGAAAGGAAAAAGAGGAAATAGTTCGAGATCTTTTGGGAAAAGTGGGGTTGAAATCAGAACATATGAATAGCTATCCAAACGAGCTCAGTGGTGGTCAACGGCAGCGGGTCGGAATTGCAAGGGCCCTGGCTCTCAATCCAAAGTTTATTGTGGCGGATGAACCTGTCTCAGCCTTGGATGTCTCGATTCAGGCCCAGGTACTGAACCTTTTGAAGGAACTCCAGTCTAAATTCAATCTCTCCTACATCTTCATCTCCCACGACTTAAGCGTGATCGTACACTGCAGCGAAAGGATTGCAGTCATGTATCTCGGAAAGATCGTTGAACTGGCCAGCGACAGGGAACTTTACTTCAGCCCCTTGCATCCTTATACAAAAGCCCTCTTCTCCGCTGTTCCGGTAGTTGATCGTGCTGCTCGTCGAACCCGTATCATCCTCAGAGGGGAAATTCCCAACATCCTGTCCCCCCCAAAAGGATGCCCCTTCCATATCAGGTGCAGCGAGAAAAAGGATGTGTGCAAAAAAAGAGAACCCGTCTTGAGAGATGTCGGAGGGGGCCATCTTGTCAGTTGCCATAACCTTGAATGAATTGGAGATCGTCTTACTGATTTTGGGTAAGATAGCACGCTGTATCAGCAAAGAGGAGAAGAGATGGCTAAATTCGTGAGCGAGACGGCAGAGAATATGGAAATTGCCACCCGGGTGGCAGACTGGATCGTTAAGACCAGGCCAGAGGAAATTCCCAGGTCAGTCATCGAGAAGGCAAAGGCTTGCGTACTTGATACTATTGGTGTGACAATCGCTGGCTCTCAGGATGAAGTTGGAAAGGTTCTTGCAAACTATATCCGAGACCTGGAAGGCAAACCGACCTGCGGGGTGATAGGCACGTCTATCAGAACCGCACCTCCCATGGCAGCTCTGGCCAACGGCGCAATGGGACACGCTCTTGACTTTGATGATATATCGTATGTCTACCATGCCCACCCTTCTGTCTCGGTCCTTCCTGCAGCCCTGGCTGTGGGAGAGATGGTGAACGCGTCGGGGATGCAGGTGCTCGGGGCCTTCATCATTGGAACGGAAGTGGCCTCTAAATTGGGAGCTATGGTTAATCCTAAACTTGCCGAGGACGGCTGGCATTCTACGAGTGTAATCGGAGCTTTTGGCGCGGCAGCGGCTGCCGGAAAATTGCTTGATCTGACGGAAAATCAGTTAGCTCAATCCTTTGCTATTGCGGCTTCCGAAGCATCCGGAATTAAGGGTAGCATTGGGAGCATGTGTAAGCCCTTTCAGGTTGGACGTTCATGCGAAAATGGAGTGGTAGCAGCCCTTTTGGCTAAAAAGGGTGTGACAGGTGGACTTGACATCTTTGAGAAGATTTACGGTTTTTGCCATACTTTTAAGGTAAGTAATGACTTCGAGCCTTTCTACCCGAAGATGGGTAACCCTTTTGATATAGAAAAGCCAGGCTTTTACCCGAAGGAGTTTCCTTCATGTTCCGCCAGTCATCCAGCAATGAATGCTGCTATTAGACTGATCAGGGAACATTGTATTGATCCCGATCAGATTGAGTCGGTCAACTGTGCCGCTACCCCGTGGGTGATCGCCTCTCTCCTTTGTCCTAATCCCCAAAACGCGGTTCAGGCCCGATTTAGCATGCAATTTTGCCTTGCGATCGCATTTCTAGGCAGGGGGGAAGTGAAGGTGACCGATTTTCGGGATGAGAAAGTGAGGGAAGCGAAAACTGTTGATATGATGAAAAAAATCACATTACAAATTTCACCTGAATTGGCTCAAAAAGGAATCGCTCCGCCAGACGGACCTGAGGCGGCTCTCGTAAATATTGTTCTTAAGGATGGCAGGCAGTACCATGAGAGTCAATTTTTCGCAGATTGGCGTCCAGATAACATGCCTTCCTGGAAAGTCCTTACTGAGAAATACCGCGATTGTTCCTATCTTGTTCTCTCCAATGATAAGTTGAAGCGGTCGATCAAACAGATTGAAGAAATGGAACGATTAAAAACAATTCGGGAGTTGATGGCTTCTATCGTTCGGGAATGACTTGGGCTCTATATTATTTTTAAAAAAATATTCACAGCACTAAGCAATTTTAATACTTGACTTACCTTTTTGTGTTATGAACACCTCCCGATATTACTTTTTCTTGAATTGAGGGAATTCTCTAATAACAAAAGATATCTAATTGATTTTCTACATTTGCAAAAATAATTTTTTGAATAAGTATAGCAGCTATTATTTTGCAATCCCAATTTATCTCTTAATACCTATTTTCCTGTGAGTACTTAATATTAAATTTCTCATTAAAGAAACATTAATTGTTAAGGTAAGGGAGGAGAAATATATGAAAATTAGGAAATTGTTAGCGGAAAAAGGACTTGGAGGATATGTTTGGACAGATAGGGCTGCGCTCAAAAAAGGAGCTCAGAAAGATGGACTATTCTATAAAGGAGAACCAGTTACTATTGGGTTTAAGGCGATACGAGTCCCTGCAGAAGCAGCCTGTATTCTCCTTATATTAGAGGATGGACAGATAGCCTATGGAGACTGTGTGGCAGTCGTTTATACAGGAGGATGGGGAAGGGATCCCTTTTTTTCCGTCGATTCATATATTCCAATTATAGAAAAAGAAATTGCCCCTTTATTTGAAAATTACGAGCTAAAGGATTTTAATAAATCCGCAAAATATCTTGATGAACTAAAAATAAACGGAGCTAGATTGCATACCGCAATAAGATATGGAATAACACAGGCGATCCTTGATGCGGTCGCGAAAGCGCAAAAGATAACAATGGCCGAGGTTATAGCCAATGAATATGGGACAACAATAGCAGACAGTCCAATACCAATATTAGCGCAAACTGGCGAAGAGTTCTACTCCAATACTGAAAAAATGATTCTATTAAGACTACCGGTGTTACCACATGCATCTATTAAAACACTGGAAGATTTTAAGCAACTGTTAGATAAATTAAGGTGGACGCGAAAAAGGGTGAGTGAGCTGGGAGGAGAAGACTATAAGCCTATTCTCCATTTTGATTTGTATGGCACAATGGGCTGGTTCTTTGATTACAATATTTCTGATATGGTTGACTACTTCCAAAAACTAAAGAAAGAGAGTGGCCCGTTAGAATTAATTATAGAAGCTCCACTAGAAATGGAAAACCAAAGCGATCATATAAAAATGATGAAGAAATTGAGAGGAATTTTGGCAAAAGAGAAGATAAATATAAAGATTGTTGCAGACGAATGGTGTAATACTCTGGATGATGTTAAGAGGTTTGTTGATGCAAGAGCGGCAGATATGGTCCAAATAAAAACACCGGATTTGGGAGGGATAAATAACTCGATTGAAGCAATTTTATATTGTAAAGAAAATGGAATTTTGGCATATTTGGGAGGAAGTGCAGCCGAAACAGAAAGGAGCGCGCAAATCTGCGCTCATTTGGCTTTGGCAACACAGCCATGTCAGATAGTGGCAAAACCAGGAACGGGAGTATTCGAAGGGACATCTATAGTCCTGAATGAAATGCAAAGAGCGCTTGCATTAATAAATTTTAGATCTTAGAACCTAAAGCAACAGATAACACATCAACCAGCGGGATAAAACTGTAAAATTCAGTATAGTATCGAAGAAGAAACGGAAACTATTAAGTGCTCACCTTAATAACAGTATCCCCTTAGTACTGGATTGATACATTATATCACTGTAAATAGGTCCTAATATGTGATGCCGCCGACTCCGAAGGGCAACTAGGAAGCCCGTTCTTGGTGGCTGCAAGGTTCTTGCTGTTTTTCCTTGGCCCAGAGTAGGACGTCCAGAAAAGTCTGCATCGACGCATCCACATATTTAAAGTTAGATGGTAATTTTAAACTCTATATTTATCAATTATTTTCTGATTTAGCTCCACACCCAGGCCGGGACCATCCGGGATTCTCACCATTCCTTCATTGTCGATGTGAAGCGGCTCATTGAGCATGCAATCCCGTTTCTCAACTGTCCAATATGGGGGATGATAACAATATTCGAGCCAGTGACTTTGGGTACATCCTATGACTTGGAGGTTTGCAGCCAAGGCAATTCCTACACCCCACATGTGTGGTTCAAAAAGACGGCCGTATGCTTCCGCTAAAACGGCAATTCTTTTCATTTCCGAAATTCCACCAACGTGCTGGACATCAGGCTGCAGGATATCTAAAGCTTTTTTCTCTAGAAGTGTTTTGAAATTGTACCATCCATTAATAGCCCCTCCGCCAGATATTGGAATATCAACGGCCTCGCATAACTGAGCAGAAAGATCAGGGTTGAGAAGGTGGGGAAGAGGCTCCTCTAACCAAGTCACTTCGTATTTTTCCAGACCGCGGGCACATCGGATTGCTGCGAAAAGATTGTAAACAGGTTGGGCTTCCCACGCATGCATGGCATCTATCATAAGGTCAAATTCATAACCGCAGGTATCTCGGATGGTTTTTACTACCTCAATGGTCTGTTGAGGGTCAGCCCAAGTTTTTCCGATATGCAATTTTATGCCTTTGTAACCCTCTTTGAGAATGCTTTCAGTATATTTGGCCCATTTTTTCGGACTCCACGGAGGGTATTCTTCCAGCACCGAAACGTAGGCTTTCACCTTATTTTGGCACGCTCCCAGCAATTTATAGATGGGCAAGCCGGCTTTTTTCCCGATGGCATCCCAAAGGGCTATTTCCACTCCGCAAGGCATGGGGCTGATGGAACGGCCCATGGGTTGCTCCCGAATATAGGCGGCAAACTGCTCCACATTGTATGGCTCCACTATCTTTTCAACCAAAATCGGCTTAATCAATTGTTCTATGTATTTGCCCCATTCTGGAAAATGCACGTCCTGGACGCCAATGCCTACGATGTCTTCGTCGGTAAAAACTTTGATCAGAGTGAAGGTCTCTCCTTTCTTGATTGTATCAGGCGCAGCCGTAGTAGCAAACCCACCATGATCAAATGGAATTTCTACGAATGTAGTTTTCAAGTCTTTGATTTTCATTGTTATTTTGCCTCGCATTCATACTTAAATCCTTAACCACTCCATCATTGTTTCAATGAAATAGGCTCCGGCCTTGAATTATCGGATAGGAATGTACTATTTCTTCCCGGTCTCAAGGTACTGTATAATCTGTTCTTTGTTCAAGCCTGCAAGCCCTAGTTTTTTCAGTGTCCTACCTGAGCTCCAGTAATCTGCTCCATGCATAGCATTGGCAAGGTTAACAACTGCAGTCAATGTGGGGGTTGGCACTCCTAATGCATTTCCTAGAAGAGCTGCGGGAACGTCCATGCAAGGTACATCTTCAGTTATGTACCGGAACCTTAAATCGGGTGGAGCGTTTTGATTCTGATATGCTGGAACATTTATCACCGTTTCATAAAAATCTTTGCCTTTTGTTCCATAAAATAGGGTGAGAAGATCTTTGAATGGAATAGGTTTGAGCCCCAGGGCTTTGAGAATTCCCATACGTTCTGTATCAATTGCGTCAATGACATGTGCTACGGTAGATGTTATGTCGTAAGCTCTATATGGGAATGATCCCATTTGCTCAATTTTCACCGCATTCATGATCACAGGAACGGGATGCATAGCGATCGCGGGACGGCTAAGACCAGTTTCCAGAGCATTTTGAGCCAGAATGAACTCTGGATAGGCTTCGCGCAGTATTTCAAGAACTTTCTTGTTGTCGGCATTGGGAAAGACGCCCAGCGGGAGTTGATATTTTTTACCAGTGATGTGAACCTGAGATGGGCCTTTGCGACGACAAGAATAGAGCATTGTTGCTGTCTCCGCCACATAGATGTTATGGCTCTCGGCTTTTTGCAGTGCAGTTTTAAATTGGAGAGCACCACCCACTCCACCAGGATTTAGTACTACAGTCTGCCCCCCATGAAGCCGCCTGCAGAACTCGTCAATAAATCTGTCGTGAGCATATCCAGGTACAACGATCATTACCACATCGACGCCATCGAGGGCTTCGTTTGCATCAGTAGTGACTGATGGTATAAGCGCGAAGTGTTCCCCTTTTCCCTTGCTGAAGTGATCAAGTTCACTAATAACAGTGATTCCTTTATTTTCTTTAATGGGGATTAGAGCTTCTTCGAATTCGGGAAAATCAAACAATTTCACCTCAAATCCCTTCAATGACAGCTCGGCTGCCATGGCATGCCCGCCATTACCTGCTCCAAAAACCGCATATTTTTTTTTCACTCTTCTACCTCCTTCGCAAGGCCTTTTCTTAATCTTTGACTGACTAATGTTTCATTTTTCATAACCACTTCCTATCCAGATGTACCAATTGGGACGAAACCTATTAAAACCTAGTTTGGCTACTATTAGTGTTGCTTTTCAATATCTCATCAACGAGCTAATAGTTCTATCCAAGACTAAGATGGCTAAGCATCTATTATGGAAAATCTTCATTTGCTGAGTTCGGATTTTGTAATCACCTGACAGATAAGATCCCCATTTCAGCCTTGTTGATACTATGAGCGCTTCTTCTCATAGTACGTCGTAAGTCCTAATTTTGCTTTTCTGAGGAGCTCAGAATTTTTTTTACGGCCTTTTGGAGTTCTTCTTGCGCCATGGCCAATTTTTTCTTCTTCTCATTAAGGCTATATATTTCTTCATTGAGTTTATTGAGACGATTCTTTAAAGACTCCTTCACAGCTTTAGGTGCCACACCACCAAACCCCTTTCTTGATTTGATACTTTCTATCGGGTCAAGTGCTTTTGAAAGAGCTTTTGCAGAAAGTTTCACCGGCTTGGCGATAACCTCGTTCGCTGCCTTATCCAACATCTCAGTGTTTATATCATGAGGCTTTATCCCTTGATCTATAGCTTCTCGTACAAGGGCCCCGACTATCTTGTGGGCGGTCCTGAACGAAAGGCCCTTTTCCTTAACAAGTGTATCAGCCACTTCCGTCCCTTGAGTGAAGTATATTCAAGCACGCTCCTGCATTACATTTTCATTGATGGTCAAAGTCGATACGATTCCGCGAAGCATTTTTAGCGCCCCTATAATGTCATCTATCACTCTAGACGGCGTCATTGTGGTATCTGTACGTTTACCTGATAGATTTGTTGCAATACCAAAAGAGGAGACTCGAACGAGCTGGATCACCCTGGTGAACTCCATAATCACTCTAATGGCTAAAGATGGGTATTCTTCAATCGCATATGCATTCTTCTTCTGGGGCATGATGTAGCTATAGCAATCGTCTTAATTATATTGACATAATGAAAGTATTTTTTTCGGTTTCCA
>CAZTAS010000135.1:0-17533 GCA_964611635.1 uncultured Thermodesulfobacteriota bacterium | reverse complement strand
GCACCATACCTTCTTCGAGATGCTGGGGAACTTCTCCTTTGGGGACTATTTCAAAGAGGAGGCCATCCGGTTTGGCTGGGATTTCCTGGTAGAGCGCATGGGTCTGTCGGCTGATCGGATGTGGATCAGTGTGTTTCGAGAGGACGAGGAGGCTTTCGATATCTGGCGGCAATATGTGCGCGCCGAGCGCATTGTCAGGATGGATGAAAAAGACAATTTCTGGGCAATGGGTCCCACAGGCCCATGTGGCCCTTGCTCGGAAATCATACTGGACCAAGGGCCCGGGGTGGGCTGCGGCCGGAAAGATTGCAGTGTCTTCTGCGATTGCGACCGCCACCTGGAGTTGTGGAACCTTGTCTTCATGCAATTCAACCAGTTCGCTGATGGCCGCCGCGAACTTCTGCCCAAGCCCAGCATCGACACCGGCTTGGGGCTGGAGCGGCTAGCAGCAGTCATGGAGGGCCAGCAGAATAACTTCCATACCGACCTTTTCGCAGATCTTTTCGAGCATATCCAGTCCCTATCGGGGAAGAGATACGGGAAACAAGATGACGTGGACGTTTCAATCCGCGTCATTGCGGACCACAGCAGGGCGGCCGCCTTCCTGATCTGCGACGGCGTGATCCCTTCCAACGAAGGTCGTGGCTATGAGCTTCGGCGAATCATGCGAAGGGCTTTGCGCCACGGAAAAATGCTCGGCTTCAACAATCCGTTTCTCCACCTGACGGTGCAGACCGTGGCAAGGGTCATGCAGGACGCATATCCAGAACTTTGCGAAAACCTGGAATATATTTCTCGTGTGACCTATGCGGAAGAGGAGCGTTTCCTCCGCACCCTGGACCGGGGAATGTCTCTCCTGGCAGAAGAGACACAGAGGCTGAAAAAGGAGCATGAGTCCAGGATCTCGGGCGCGGTCATCTTTCGGCTATACGATACCTTCGGCTTTCCGGTGGACTTGACCGCTGAGCTGGCAGCCACCGAAGGACTATCACTTGACATGGCCGGATTTAAGCATGCCATGGAGGAGCAAAGACAGCGCTCCCGCGAACACTGGGCCGGCTCAGGCTCCGAAGGAATGGCAGAGGCTCCCAGGCTATTTGCTATAGAAGGAATCTGCAGCAAATTCACAGGCTATGAAACACTGGAGGACAGGGGCCGGATCCGGGGAATAGCTGTATATGAGAGAGCTATTAAGGATGTGGGGGAAGAAAAGGATGAGGGTGCTCTCATTCTGCAACAGGGAATCATACAGATCGTTGGGGAAGCGCGGGAAGGTCAGCGTGTGGAGCTGGTTACTGACATTACGCCCTTTTATGGCCAGGCCGGAGGCCAGGTGGGTGATGTTGGCACCATTGAAGGGCCTGACTTCATCATGGAGGTGGAAAACACGGCCAAACCAATGGAGGACCTCATAGTTCACCAGGGAATCGTCAAGATCGGAACGGTCAGAAAGGGAGACCCTGTAACCCTACGAGTGGATAACGAAGGTCGATTTTCCACCATGCGCAACCACTCGGCCACTCACCTGCTCCAGTGGGCTCTCCGCACAGTGCTGGGAGACCATGTGAAGCAGTCGGGTTCCGAGGTCAGCCCCCACGGGCTCCGTTTTGACTTCATCCATATGGCCACCATGAGCCATGAGGAGCTGGATCGCGTGGAGGATCTGGTCAACCAGAGAATCATCGAGAACCACCCCGTGTGCACCACCATCATGCCTTTTGACGAAGCCCTGAAGACCGGGGCAACTGCGATCTTCGAGGAAAAGTACGGAGATCAGGTGCGTCTGGTGGAAATGGGCGGGTTTAGCCGGGAGCTGTGCGGGGGCACGCACGTGAGGTCCACAGGTGACATCGGTGTTTTCAAGATAATACACGAGGGGAGCATCGGTGCATCGCTGCGCCGGATCGAAGCGTTGACAGGTACGGGGGCCCTGGCGAGATTCCGTGAAGACGAGAGGCTCCTTCAAAAAGCAGCGACCATCCTTCGGGCCCAGCCTGCCGAACTGGTGGCACGGATTCATCGTACCCTGGGCCGCCAGAAAGAACTGGAGCGGGAGGTGGAGCACCTCAAGTCGCGCCTGGCCTCCCAGCATATGGGTGGTCTGATGGATAAGGTCAGGGAGCTTGATGGAGTGCGCGTGCTGTCAGAACGCGTGGAAGCTCGCAGTCCCCGTGAACTACGAGAGATCTCCGACAAGGTTCGCGATCGGCTTCGCTCAGGTGTGATAGTTCTGGGTGCCGTCGAGGGAGAAAAGGCCTTCCTTGTCGCCGTGGTCACAAAGGAGTTGACCAATCGCCTGAATGCGGTTGACATTATTCGCCAGGCGGCGGCAAAAGTGGGCGGCTCCGGTGGAGGACGGGCCGATATGGCTCAGGCAGGCGGCCATCGGCCGGAGGGACTTTCAGAGGCCCTGGACGAGGTCTACCGATCTGTGGAAAGTATGCTTAGGAGCTGAAATACATGGGGATTAAATCCGAAGTTTCTCTGGAAGGCGTATTTCGAGCGAGAAAAATAGTTTACCATCACTTGAGGTCTACCCCTCTGCAATATTATGAAACCCTCTCGGAGGCCGTGGGATGCAAGATGTTCGTAAAACACGAGAACCACAATCCCACGGGGGCTTTCAAGGTGCGAGGGGGCATCAACCTGATTTCCGGCCTCAGCGCGGAGGAAAAGAGCCGGGGAGTCATTACGGCCACACGGGGCAACCACGGGCAGTCGGTGGCTTATGCATCGCGCATATTTAATGTTCCGTGCACGATTGTTGTCCCTATGGGAAATAATCCGGAAAAAAACCAAGCCATACGTGCTCTTGGAGCTGAATTGATCGAGCACGGAAAGGATTTTGACGAGTCCAGGGTCTTGGTGGAAGAGCTTATGCAACAGCGAGGTCTCCGATACATCCACCCGGCCAATGAGCCCCAGCTCATTCACGGTGTTGGGACTTACTCTCTGGAGATACTGGAAGATCTGCCCGAGGTTGATGTGGTCATCGTTCCCATCGGGGCGGGCAGCGGGACCTGTGGCGCCATCACCGTATTCCGGAGGCTGAAGCCCGGCGTGCAGATCATCGGTGTCCAGGCAGAAAAGGCCCCCTGCGTCTATCTTTCCTGGAAAGAAGGGAGGATGGTAGAGACCGAAAGCTGCGATACATTTGCCGACGGCCTGGCCACACGAGTTCCCTTCGAGCTTCCCCTTAGCATCCTGCGCGATGGAGTTGATGATATCATCCTTGTCAGCGAGGAAGAAATCAGGCAGGCTATTTTGCTTTTGCTCCGCACAACGCACAATCTGGCCGAGGGGGCTGGAGCGGCACCAGTGGCCGCAGCGCTCAAGATACGGGAGCGGCTGGCAGGGAAGAATGTGGTGGTCCTTCTCTCGGGGGGCAATATCGACCTGGAGACCCTCAGGTGGGTGATCGGCCCCAAGTAGGCAGCACCCGCTGCCTAGGGGATAGTGGGACGGACTGTTTCTCTCCCTAAAGGCAACGGTGATGATACTCAAGGATAACCCTGATTTTACGTTAATTAAATTAAAGGTATTTCCCCCACCGCATATATCTTTCTAAGATATCATCAGAAAGGTGGTTTCTTTTGTCAGGGTGGAGATCATCCACCTGACTGCTACACTTCGTGTACCATGGATTGTACCATTCACTAGTTCAGTAATATCAACAATATAACCCTGCTTGCATCACTTTTATATATATTTATAGGGAGGATAAATAAAAATTGATATATAAATATAAAGGGGGTGCTGTAGAGGGATTATTAGAGTCCTACCGAAAAGATAAAAACCCTTTTATTACAGACACAACCATAATATTTCCTAAATATGTCAATGATTTTAACGAGTTAAGTACGCTTAAAGAATTGTTTTTCCCAAATTACTGGAATTGTGGTTCAATTACAAAATCCATAAATAAACCAAAACTGGAAAAAAAGATTAATGAATTAGCTCAAGCATTCTTTGATGGGATTCGGCCATACTTATCAGATGGTGAAAAACACAGGATGATCGTTGATGAAGTCTTAAATCGATTACCCGATATCAGGGAAACCCTGAAGAAAGATGTGGAAGCGGCTTATAAAGGAGACCCTGCTGCCAGAAGCTATGCCGAAATTATTAGAGCCTATCCCGGATTCTTGGCCATCTTGGTCCAGAGAGTTGCGCATGTTTTATACGAACTTAAAGTTCCCACCTATCCTAGAGAACTTACTGAAAATATTCATTCAATAACGGGGATAGATATACATCCGGGAGCAAAGATAGGTGAATATTTTTTTATAGACCATGGGTCAGGGGTTGTTATAGGTGAAACAAGTGAAATTGGCGACTATGTTAGAATTTATCAAGGAGTTTCACTTGGAGTTTTGCACTTTGAAAAAGAGGGAGAAGATTTACTAAAAGGTTATAAAAGACACCCAACTATTGGCAGTCATGTGGTGGTTGGCGCGGGAGCTAAAATTCTCGGCCCGGTTACTATTGGAGATCATGTAAGTGTGGGTGCTAATTCCTGGATAGAAAATGACATTCCAAGTCATACAACTGTTTTTATTGCAGAACATCCGAAATTACTGAAAAAACAAAACAGACAGTTAAAAAATGGCAAGAAAAGTAAACAACATAACTGAATTGGTTGGCGACACCCCAATTGTAAAATTTAACAAAATTGTTGAAGATGGATCAGCAACAGTTTGGGGTAAACTAGAGAACTATAATCCTGCCGGCAGCGTTAAAGACAGAATAGGTTTAAGTATGATAATGGATGCGGAACAAAAAGGTCTTTTAAAGCCGGGAGATACAATAATAGAGCCAACCTCCGGAAACACAGGAATTGCTCTGGCATTTGTCGCGGCACAAAGGGGTTACCGTCTTATCTTAACAATGCCTGAAACAATGTCACAAGAGAGAAGAAAGATACTTCGAGCATTTGGGGCAGAGCTTGTTTTGGTTAAACCAGAAGAAGGCCCGGGAATGATTGGCGCTATTAAAAGAGCGGAAGAAATTGCAAAAAAGCATGGATATTTTATGCCCCAACAATTCAATAATCCAGCCAATCCCTATATACACGAAATAACAACAGGCCCGGAAATAGTAGAAGCATTCAATGATACCGGATTGGACTATTTTGTTTCAGGTGTGGGCACCGGTGGAACTATAACAGGAACAGGCAAGGTTTTAAGACAGCATTTTCCCAGTATAAAAATATACGCTGTTGAGCCAAAAAACTCCCCGGTGCTTTCAGGAGGCAAACCGGGCAAACATACAATCCAGGGAATCGGAGCCGGTTTTGTGCCGGAAGTTCTGGATACGAAAATTTATGATGGTGTTCTCCAGGTAAGCAATGAAGAGGCAAGAGTGATGACAAGAAGAATAGCCAGAGAAGAAGGAATTTTAGCGGGTATTTCATCCGGCGCTGCGGTGTGTGCAGCTTTGCAAATAGCAAAAACAAAAGGCAATGATAAACATTTACTTGTTGTATTACCGGATACAGGAGAGAGATATTTGAGCACATATATATTTGATGAGGAATGATTTTTGATTCTTATTCGATTCAATCTTCCACTGGTATAACTATAACCTAAAAATGACAAATACTTTTTGCATATATTAACTAACCCATTAATATTCTTTTTCTTAAATCTATTTTATTGGGTTACCACTAAACCGATATTGTTTAATCTATCTATTAGGGATATCACCTATCTAATTTGTCATTTAGGTAGGATAAGAAATTGTGGGAATGACAATGCGAAATTTCAGGCAGAGAATCAAACAAGATGGTATTATAGTGGCACCCGGATGCTACGATGCTTTCTCCGCCAGGTTAGTGGAAGAGGCCGGTTTCGAGGCCGTTTATATGACAGGATACGGCACCTCAGCCACCATGATTGGTCAGCCCGATGTGGGGCTCCTGACCATGAGTGAAATGGTCGCCCATGCCAGCCAGATTGTATCTGCCGTGCGTATTCCAGTCATTGCCGACGCCGACACTGGCTATGGCAATCCCATCAATGTCATGAGGACAGTCCGGGAATACATCAAGGCCGGGGTAACGGCAATCCAGTTGGAGGATCAGGTCTCCCCCAAGAAATGCGGACACACCAAGGGAAAGCAGGTGATTCCAAAAGAAGAAATGGTCAAGAAAATCGAGGCGGCAGTGGAGGCCAGAGGAGATTCCGGGCTGGTCCTCATTTCACGCACTGACGCCAATGCCGTCCACGGATTTCAGGATGCCATCGATAGATGCAAAGCATACATCAAGGCGGGAACGGACATCATTTTTGTCGAGGCGCCGCGAAGCGTTGATGAAATGCGACGGGTTTACGAGGAGCTTCGCTTTCCCCTGATGGCAAACATGGTAGAAAAGGGACAAACACCTTTGCTGAAGAACCGGGAGCTGGAGGAACTCGGTTATAAGCTCGTCATTTACCCGTTATCCACACTCATGGCCGCCACCAAAGCTATCCGCGAACTTCTCCACAGCCTGAAGGAGAATGGGACAACAGGTGAGTTTATGGATCGCATGGTGGAATTTTCTGAGATGAACCGTATCGTCGGGTTCGATGAATTTTATAAGATGGAGCAAAGGTACGTCTATTAGGCTATACGGCGCAATAGCCGGCTTTGTTTTTATGGCAATGTGAAGTTTTGAATTTCTTGTATTGATGAAAGGAGGAGAAAATGAAATCTGTACGCACTGTTACCATCGTAATGGCACTGGTATTCATGGGTTTACTGGTGGGAGGTGCTTTGCAGTCTTCACAGGTTTATGCCGAATCGGAACCCATAGAAATTACTTTTTCAACCTACTGGCCTACCTCTTATGGCTACCTGTGGGAGCCCATTGTAAATTTCGTCAAAAAAGTCGAGAAGCAAAGTAATGGGAAAGTGAAGTTTAAGCTTTATCATACAGGCCAGCTTTTTAAAGGTAAAGAGGAGTTTGCCGCACTGGAGCGGGGGGACATTGATATGACCGCCCCGCTTGATATTTACAACACGGGTATTGTCCCTGAGCTCGGTATCAGCAGCATGCCATTTATGTGGGAAAACATCGCGAGCTTACAGAAAAGCCTTGATGCGGGGCTCTGGGATCTTGGAATCAATCAGAGACTTCTTAAGCACAACGTGGTTGTTCTGGGGGTTGCGGCCGGTGGTCCCTATCAGTTCTATACAAAGAAAACCCCCATCCTCCAGCCCGATGACATGAAAGGCCTGAAATTCGGCGTTTCCGGCAGCACCGCGTCTAAAGCCACCGAGCTTCTTGGAGGCTCGCCCACTACCATGAGTTCCGGAGAACTCTATATGGCGCTCCAGAGAGGAACAATTGACGGCTGCACTCGTCCCACTATTACCGGCATAGGGCGAAAGCTGTATGAAGTGATCAAACATTTTTCCGTTGCCAATATGTATTATTATTGTTCTTTCCTGAGCATCAATAAAAAGAAGTGGGACAGTCTTCCCGCAGATATTCAGGAGATCATGAAAAAGGCGGCCAAAGAGCGCAATCAAGAACAGGTCCAAAAGGCCCAGGAGTTTATAAAGAAGGGTGTGGAGCTGTACAAGGAAAAAGGGGTGGAGGTTTATATCCTGAGTTCGGCGCAACTGGCAAAGTTCAAGGAAAAAATGGAGCCGGTCTACGACTGGTGGCTGAAAAAAGTCCCCACAGGGAATAAGTATATCGAATTCGTTAAAGCTCACCATTAAATATCATCCGATTAACAACAAACACACTCCATCAGTCACGAGGGGTATGACATTCACCCCTCGTGATGGAGGGTGAGGTGTGAGCAATGAATAAAATAGCGCGGGCGCTAGCCTTTGGCATCAACGGTTTAACATGTGTAAGCGAGATTCTCGCAGAAATAGGACTTCTTGCACTTTTGATCCTGGTCTTCCGTGAAGTGGTGGCACGATATTTTTTCTCAAGGCCCACGATTTATTCTGTTGAAATTAGCGAATATCTCCTCATCTTTATTACCTTCCTATGCGTAGGATGGGTATTGAAAGAGAATCGTCATGTCAGGATGCTGGCGATTTATACCCGCCTATCCAGAAGTTCTCAGGCTTATATGGAAATTTTTTCTTGTCTCTTAATTATGTTTTTTTGTGCGGTACTCATTTGGAAAGGGACGGAGAGTGTCATAATTGCTTATCGGGGTGACTACCACTCAAGCTCGCTGGTGAACTTCCCGTTGTGGATTTCTTATTCATTTATTCCCTATGGGGCGCTTGTGCTTGGCCTTCAATGTGCAGTTATTATGGGCAGGCATGTCCAGAGCTTAAGAACGCACGAAGAATCATCATCCAGCTAATAGGAAGCCCGAAAAAAATGGACCCCACCGTCATCAGTATCATCATCATATTGTGTTTTCTTGCCTTAATGGCTGCTGGTGTTCCCATTTTCGCGGCTTTGGGGCTTGCAGGTATTGCGGGCATTCTTTTATTACAAGGCCCGAGAGGCCTGGGGGCAGTTCCAGGAGTCATTTATGATAGGCTCAGCAATTTTACCCTTGTGGCAGTTCCCCTGTTTATTCTCATGGGCGAGGTGATCTTTATCACCGGCGTGGGCTCTGACATTTACTCAGCAGCCGGCAGATGGCTGAATCGTTTCAGCGGCGGGTTGAGCATGGCCAGCGTGGCTGCCAGCGCGGTGTTTGGAGCCATGTGCGGCGTGAGCGTAGCAGGTGCCGCCTCTATCGGCAGCTTTGCTATCCCGGAAATGCTAAAGAGAGGATACGACAAGTCACTGGCCACGGGTTGTGTGGCCGCAGCCGGGGCCCTCTCCTTACTCATTCCTCCCAGCGTCGCCTTTATCCTCTACGGCGTGGTGGCGGATGAATCGGTGGGAAAACTATTCATCGGAGGTATTGTTCCAGGGATAATCCTGGCCTTGATGATGATGGTCTATATCTGGACCATATGTAAAATACGGCCTTTTCTGGCTCCCGCATCAAAAGAGAATGTTACCTGGAATATGCGCTTCACATCTCTTGTTAAAATATGGCCAACCCTTGTGCTGATCTTTCTGGTCCTGGGGAGCATATATTTCGGGATTGCCACTCCCACAGAGGCGGCGGCGGTGGGTTGTGTTGGAAGTCTCGCTTTCGGTTTACAGCGTAAGACGCTGAACTGGAAGACATTCAGGCGCATATTTCGGGAAACCGCGATCAACAGCGGAATGATTATTCTGATTTTAACCTCGGCATTGCTTTTCGGATATGTGCTGACCCTGCTTATGCTCCCTCAGCAATTGGCAGAGCTTGTGGGTAAAACCAATCTTCCCACCTGGGCGGTCTTATCATGTATCATGGCGCTCCTCATCCTTATGGGAATGTTCATGGACATCGTGTCGGTGATCCTGATCAGCACCCCGATACTGCTTCCCATCGTTACCACGCTGGGCTACAATACGCTGTGGTTTGGCATCGTAATGTGCATCACCTGCGAGATAGCCGTGATCACACCACCTGTGGGGCTTAACCTTTATGTGATTAAAGGTATTGCCCCAGCGCACATATCTCTCGAAGATATCATCAAGGGGGCCGCGCCTTTTGTCATTGTGGAGATAATCTGCCTGGCCATCTTCGTAAGCTATCCTCCCCTCAGCCTGTGGCTGCCCGGCAAAATGTATTGAGCTGCATAATGTAGGAACGAACTGCAGTAGGAGTGCCTTAATGTCATATTTTTTATTCTGATTCATCTTCTGCCTTGATAAGCCCCTTTCGCCGATCCTCGATTCTCTTAGCGACATCATGGCCCACTTCCAGGATTTCCTGAGCGGTGCTTGGCTGATTTCCTAGGAATATTTCAAGCCCAACAACCAGCGGTTCAAGCGCTGAAGCGTCAGGAATTTTTGTGAGCACCCCAAGGGCTTCTTCAGCGTATCCTGCGGCTGCTGCGGCTATAAAGATCTCTATCAAATCACCTACTGCTTCTTCAATCGCTTCGGCATGGTTCAGGAACTGCGATGCAGCATCCAGTGCCTCCGTCCATTTGCCCATTGACCCAAGAATAGAGGCGAAGATGAGCTGGTATCGCCATTCCTGGGGCGCCTTTTCAATGGCTTCCCGAATCCATGATGTAGCTTGAGGATAATACGGATGCCATTTATTTTTCAAAATCAGACATGCCATGGTGTTCAAGCTGCCATTAGACCTTTTGTTTTTTTCTATATATTGTTGTGCTGTTTTAAGCGCGGAATTCGCATCATTCAGTTCATCCATTTGGAGTTCAATGAGAAGTTCCCATGTTGAGTCATCTTTGTCATTGAGTTCGATCGCTTTCTGATAGGCCTGTTCTGCCTCTTTATAACGTTCAAGCGGCCATTGGAGGAGCAAGCCAATCAATACCCAAGAATAATCAATATTTGGATTAATATCTATTGCCTTCCGATAGCACGCCTCAGCTTCTTCATAGCGCCCCAATTCTATGCTTAACAACAATCCAAGCTGAGCCCAACATACTTCGAAGTCAGGCTCAAGCTCTATTGCCTTCCGATAGCACGCCTCAGCTTCCTCATAGCGCCGCAATTCCTCATGTAAAATCCTCCCAAGCATCGCCCAAGCCCATCCATAATCCGGTTCTAGCTCTATCGCCTTCCGATAGGCCGCTTCTGCTTCCTCATAGCGTCCTAATTTTTCGTGTAACAACTCTCCTAGCTCAACCCAAGCCCATGCGTAATCCGGTCGCAGTTCTATAGCTTTCCGATAAGCCACCTCAGCTTCATAATAGCGACCAAATTTTTTGTTCAACAGCTTTCCGAGCTCAACCCAAGCCCATGCGTAATCCGGATCCAGCTCGATCGCCTTCCGATATGCAGCTTCAGCTTCATCATAGCGTTCCAATTTTTCATGCAACAACTCTCCGAGCTGAGCCCAACCTGTTGCTGCATCCGGCATCAACTCAAGAGCCTTCCGATAAGCCATTTGCGCTTCCTCGTAGCGACCTAACTCTTTGTGCAGCAGTTCTGCGAGCGGACCCCAAGACCAAGTGGCATCTGGCTCCAGCTCTATCGCCTTCCGATAGGCGGCTTCCGCTTCCTCATAGCGACCTAATTTTATATGCAAAAGCCATCCGAGATAAGCCCAAGCCCATGAATAGTCCGGTTTCAACTCAATAGCTTTCCGATAAGCAGCTTCCGCTTCCTCATAGCGTTCCAATTTATTATGCAACAGCAATCCAAGCAGAACCCAAGCATCAGCATTATTCCCATCGATTTTGATCGCCTGGCGGTAGGCGCTCTCCGCATCCTGGACACGATCAGGATCTTTTTCCAGCGCGTCGCCAAGTTTAATCCATAATGCAGCGATCTCAGGCTCCTCTGCTAACCTGGCCCGGATGTCGATCTCATTAACCGGTGGCTTGTCTTCAGCTTTAGATGGATAAGCCGTTTTTTCAAGCCTGGATAATTCAAGAATGGATGAAGGGATGTCCGGTGCCTCGAAAAATGGTTTTGGCGTTGCCTTAATTATCTTGTCTCTCAATTCCTCCGATTTAACTGTTTTCAAAATCGTCTCGAATAAAACATAGTGATCTTTTCGCAGCTCAGGACCGAGCATGCAGGCTTCCTCAGCGATGGATGCAGTGGTGCGGACAAGTTGTTCAGGTTCGTAGAAGTGGATCATGAAGTTCACCACCGCTTGTACCCTGCTGGAGGGACGGCCCCGTCTCCTCATGAGATGATAGATGTTGTACATGCGCTCGGCCACCTGGTAGCATTTTTTCCTCCCGCGCTGCTTGACAACCTCCACGGCACCCCGTGATTCAAGCCGTTTTAAAAAAGAGCTTGCCTTGTTCACATCAATCCGCGCTGCATCAGCGACTCTTCGGGCAGTTACCGGGTCCCACAAATCAGCCAGGGCCACAAAAACTTTACGCTCAATGGCGGGAAATGAGTCAAGGTGGCTCCTGAAGTATTCTGTGTGTTCGTCAACAAGTTGAATGAGATCATTCATAAGCTCTTTGAAGGAAGTCTTCGATGCAAATGTCGAGATAATTGTCAAAAGCCTGGGGTTGCCGCCTGTCAGGATTTTAATAGGTCGTACTCGTTCCTTTTTTGGTTCCTGCCCGGTGATCGCTTTCCAGTAAGTTCGGCACTCTTCGTCATTAAGTGGTTGCAGCATCTGGATTTTGAACAGCTCATACATAGCCTTGCCCATGTTGTCGAACTCCTCAAATCGGCTTGTCGCCGTGCCCAGCAGCATCAGGCGGGGCTCGTTGAGAAGTGTATGGCGAAGCACCCAGGCATCGTCGGCGCTGATCTGTTCACCAAGGAGCATGTTCATATTCTCCACAATCAGCAGAATACGCTTGCCCAGTTCGTCGGCGAAATCCATCAACTGGGCCAGCGCACGCTCGCGCAAACGTGTCTCATCGTGCTCAGATTTCAGATCCAGGTATGTGTTGCGCCATCTATCCTGCTGTGTTTGCTCAGCCAGATGGAAGAGTGCCTCCAACCAGAACTCACCCGGTGAACACACCTTGTAACTCTCTTCCCCAAATACAAGGGGATACCAACTTTGACAAAGATCACTATCAGCCTTGACCTCTGCCACTGCCCTCAACACAAGCATGGTTTTTCCGATACCGCGGGGGCCGATGACAAGAATGTGCTGGTTGGAATTCCCCGTGTTTTGCCTGATTGTCTCCAGGATGAGCTCAAGGTCTGTAAGGCGCACAACAAACTGGCGGACTAATTCTTCCTCGGTGAGAAATGCCGGATTGTATTTCATGACTCTTTCTGACATTTTCAGGACCTCCGTCGTAATGCGGGTATATAGCCAAAATCAAAATGAGCCTTCCACCAGTCCCTCACCAGGTTCGAGATGAATACATACTCATTTCCCACCTTTCGCAAGTACCCGTCGTGTTCCATGATGCCCAGGATTTCACGTAAAACCTCTTTTGAAGATCTGCCTTTGAACTCATAACTCTGGCTCAAGCTAGATGCGGCCTCAGCCTCGAGTTTGCCCACCACCGCGGCCTCAGTAAGTAGTTCTAGGGCAAAAGGATAGACTTCTTCTCCAAGCACCATTTTCAGGCGCTCCTCCAGATGGCTTAGCTCAGCGTGGCCTCGTATGCTGAGCATACTGTGATTATATACTTCATCAACCAAATCCCGTGACACTTTGGTGAGATTTGAAAGTTTGCATTCCGTTAAAACGCAATCGAAGAACATCTGTACATGATGCGGGATACAGCAGCCAAGTTTTTCTATGATCATTTCCAATGCTCCATTTTGGAATATAACTCCGTATTGGTTCGCAAGGGCTTCGAGACATCCTATGGCTGTTTCGGAATCCCACGGTTTGAGCTCGAAAGGTGAAAACGTGTTTATGGTTGCACTCAGCCCGACTTGCCTGAGAATCGGCTCAATACCTATGGAGCCTGCCAGAATGATTCTTACTTTTTCTTTATGTCGTATGCTGTTTTCTCTCAACCAGGACATGAATGCCTCAGCTTGCTGGATTCGCTCAGGGGTAACCGTATAATCGTTCCCCTTAAGCATACGATTCAAGAGAATCGGCACTTCATCAAAAAACATGACAACTGGCCTTTCAGACTCGGCGAAAGCATCAAATAATTGGTCCCCCTTATTTTGCCAATCACCGGATGTCATTCCGCTCCGGAACGTAATTGTGATATCCTCGGTTTTTAACGACTCTATTCTGTTTGTAACAGTGTCGAGGATATTCCGGAACATGTCTACAGTCTTAGCCCAAAGTTTCCGGTGGGGGCGTGTAGCCATGCTCAACTCCACCACAGCGTCGGCAGGCGAGAAAGATTTCTGGAGATCCACATGAAGACAAATGTACCTATCCTGTATTCGCCGGGCCACCTCACGCATGAGGCTCGTCTTTCCGATCCGCCGCTGGGCGACCAACAAAATGTGTGCTCCTTCTTCAATACGATCTATAAACACTTTAATCTCTTGTTCTCGGTCCCAAAAGTGGTCGCCCTCAACCCAGTTTCCATGTGCTTGTTTAAGTTTTTTCATTTTATAACCTCCCAACAAAATTGTTTCCAACAATTCTGTTGGTATTATAATGAGAGCAAAATCGTTTGTCAAGACTTTTCCAACAATTTTGTTGCCAAAAAATTTGTTTGTCATTTATCTGGCTGTTTTCAAAATATTTATAGCAAATTGAACACTCACTTTCTCAGCATTTCCACAAAAGAATCAATAACTCATAGCAACATCAATTTCTTGTGGTCAAGTATGATCTCAAGTATTGCACGATCAAGTTCAAGTTTGGCGTGATTAATGATTTTATCCCAGATTTTGCATTTGGGCACGAAAATACTGCTGAACAAATGGGATAAGTATATAAAAATGCTCCTTGTTTTAAGCTGTTAAAATCTCTCAACAAGGAGCCTTTTGGGGATTTCAGGTAGAGTAGAGACCAGGTCTCAGCGGCTTTAGGTTCGGCTTATCTATTTCCGTCTCTTTCGTTTGACGGTGCCTGAATAGCCTTGCCGTGGCGGTCTAGACCAGCCCTCCCTCATCAAACCGTGCGTGCGGTTTTCCCGCACACGGCTTTCCGATGTTCTTCACCGCAGGGCATGCGCCCTCGTCCAACCGGCTGTGGTCGGCACTTTGTAGAGCCCGTACTTTTCGTACAGGACTCGGTTAGCAAACCGGACATACCCTGTATTCCGATGTCTGACCTTGTGGCGCTTGCGCAGGTGGGTCCGCAAGCGCTCTTCCAGATGCCATCGCACATGGCCAAAAGCCTTGCTGCAGTTGCGCACATGGAAGTAGCCGACCCAGCCGCGCACGGTGGCGTTTAGCTCGTTGACGAGCCAGTCCATGGGCATGATCGTCCTTGCCCTTCTCCCCTCTCTCGCCTCACCCGGATCTGATGCCACTTGTACATGCTGATCATCCCCTCTCTACTCCTCCCCTTTTTGGAAGGAGATTGTGCCAGATCAGGAGGTCAATTTTAAATGACGATCAGGGGTCAATTCTATTTTACGATCTACAAATTCAAAATAGACATCATAGAGCGCCACTTCATTGGTGAGAACATTGACAACCGGAAGACGATAAACATTTATGTTCCGTCCCGCACCAACGATAAACGCCGATTCGAAATGGATCGAATAATTGGTACCAGGAATCGTTTCTGCCCATACCATGGACGGGCTAAGGATACCCAAAACAACAAATACAATTACGAATAAAATGTGTTTTGTCATCGCTACCCCCTTATCTTTGCCAAGAAAGCCTTGCCTCAAGTAGCTCAAATCAATGCAACTTAAGTCTATCGGGTAACCCCGACGCCACAACACTAGCCACGGGTGTCAGCGCTTGCAATTCCCCATGTCTCTCTCCACTGAAATGATAATCTCCTGTGAAGCTCGAAATCCAAAGAACCTCTCCGCGTTCGGCACTGATCAACCGCGCGCTGATATTAACGCTTGTGACATAATATCGCTGTCCTTGAACATAAACCATCGGCTGGTATCTTTGAGTGGTAATCTGATTTATGCTTACCAAAAGGACAGCCGGAACGTTCAGAACGTGGCCGATGCGGGCAACTTGTTGTTCGGTTAGAGAAGACCTCTGGAAGTTTAGTTCCTCAATGATTCTATCAACATCAGAGCGGGTGATTAAAGTATAACCTTTTTCCATAACTGTCCTCATGAACTCATCCTCAACTTGGCGAAGGATACCGCTTTGGTGAATCCTTCGCGTATGATCCAGGACAATCACAGCCAAACGGTCACAAGGTTCTGGATTGAAGTGTGGAGAGAGCGTAACACGCGGTGCCGGGGGTTGTCGCGGGGGAGCGACGCAAGCCTGAACAAGTAATATATTGAGGAACAAAAGGATAAATCTAAAAGTTTTGTTCATTCCTCGTGCCTTTCATCTATAAATCAAGGTTTGAGCTTCTTCTCAAGCTCTGGTTTTACTATAAGTCCTTCCGTGGGAATGACGGTCGCTTCCCACGTTTCGTATCCTGCCTTCGAAATCTGGACCCGGACCTGTCTCCCCATTGGAAGGGCAGCCACCAAAGGTGATCCACCTCTGTAAATACCGTCAATCTCTATGTCGGAGTTCTCCGGTATCGGGGCAAATTTAACGTTGACCTGGCGTCCGCTTATTGCCGATTCGCCAGGCAGTATTGCCTCCTTGAAACTCCTATCGGCTCTCAACTTCTCCAGGGCGTCTTCAATAACCGCGTACGCTACATCGCTGTCGCTGACACCACCAATGCTTGAGGACATGAAAGTTTCCGAACCTCGAACTATCATTGAGAAGCGAACAGAACCAGACTCAACGTCCATGACTCTCACTCTGATTGAGCATGTCACCACATCATTTGTGGTCGTTATTCCGTATCCCGAAAACTTTTCCCTTCTTGATCGAACATCCGTTATTGTTCCCATTATAATACTATTTGCACCGACCATTTTACCCAGACGGATAGCCCTGTCAGGGTCCACCAGCCCGCTAAACTTTCCAAATTTGGTCTCAAAGAGGATCGCATCCAGTCGCTGACGCTCAACGACCCTGGCTCCCAAATTGATCAGAATGTCCTCTAAAATATGTCGTGGCGCCTCAGAATATCTGTCCACCCTGAAAGACCTCTTGGGGCGGTCAGGGTGAGTTCCGGTCGCAACCTCATATGTAATCATGGCCCTCACGCTAGAAAGGTTCTCAAAAGGTACGACCAAAACAAATGGTTTAGCATTCCTCGTGCCGGATGTGTTCCTGACTGGGGTTATGAGGCTCAACGCGAGGAATGCCATAAATGCATGGCTTACACGTTTCATCACCATGCCCCTCTTCCAAACTGGACCAACTTATTTTCTCAGACCATCCAATTTTTTTCACTGCAATGAATAGGCACTAACCCCGTAGTAAAGAATAAACGGTGAATTTAGATCAAACCACGCTGGCAGACATCTGATCGTGCCCGATCTGGTCTGATTAGGACCTAAATTAACACCAAGTCCATCCCACTGATTATAACCAAAGTGAACAGCCTGGAATTGGGAGGAAAGTTCTCCACATACCGCATCTATACTTCCCATGTGATTAAGAAACCACGCCCCGTTATTATAAATATCAAACTCATCTATGCCCTGCTGTATGGTTATGTACCCGATATCTACCCGTGAATATCCGCTCAAACCCCTAAATGACAAGCTTATCAACCTATTTTCCAGATCAATTCCCACGGTTATTTCCATCGTTCCATCCGTTGTGGTGTCTGTTATTGACCATACATTTCCGGCGCCTGCTGTTTCAACACCGCCATCAATCGGCACAAAGACAAGTCTCTCCGGGTCCCATCTAAACTCAACCCAATATGTCCCTGAATACCCCGAGACGGTTACATTGCCAAGTTTTATTGTATGCGGATCTGTAATTATTATCCGGGAGCGAGAGATGTCGATATCAATGGTTGCGTAGGATGTTTTTGCAACCATAGCCATCATAACAACAGCCATAATTATATTAAGTTCGGTTCATCCGGTTCTTGCGTACTTTAGGTCTTGCACAGAAGTGGACAATCAG
>CAZTAS010000134.1:0-17673 GCA_964611635.1 uncultured Thermodesulfobacteriota bacterium | reverse complement strand
ACTCAAAATCATGGCTATTCATGAGACAAAGTACGCTTTAGTCGGATGAACCTAAATCAATCTCTTTGAGGCCCTGACCGGCTGGCTGGGCTTTTCAGCCGCAGTTGCAAAAACCAAGCGTCCCTATAATGTTTCTTCAAACAGAATAAGCTAATATTATAAAACATTAAAATAAGTAGGCATTAATTCTGAATATTTGATTCATTACTTTAATATAATTCCCCCACCCTGTTTTTGGTCTTCCACGCGGGCTATGGGAGTGGCATACATGACGCCTCGGCTACTCAGTGCACATTCCAGCAGGTGAACATTTTCTTCAGGCACGGCTATGAGCAATCCACCCGAAGTCTGCGCATCGTACAGCAAATCTAGCAGAAAGGGATCCACCCTACCCTCGCCTTCCACGCGCTGCCCGAAAAAGCTCCGGTTGGCATGGGTGCCGCCTGGAACCAACCCCATGCCCGCATACTTGATGGCATCCTCCAGCAGTGGGACACGGGCTGTCTCCAGAACGATCCGCACCCCGCTGGCCCGGGCCATCTCCATCATATGGCCCAGGAGGCCGAAGCCTGTTACATCCGTACAGGACACGGCTCCCGCCTCCAATGCTGCTTCGGAAGCGGCGCGGTTCAGAGTCCTCATGGATCTTACCATGGCTTCATAGGCTTTGGGGCTTGCCATTCGGCCCTTGAGGGCTGTGGAAATCACCCCTGTGCCCAGGGGCTTGGTCAGGATGATGCTGTCGCCCTCTCTCAGGCCAGCCTTGCTGAGTATTCTGCGTGGATCTATGAGCCCTGTGACCGACAATCCATACTTGGGTTCCTCATCCTTAACGCTGTGTCCCCCCAGCAATGCCACACCAGCTTCCTTCAATGTATCCAGGCCTCCCCGGAGTATTTCCTTGAGTGGCGCAAGTCCCAGTTTCTCCACCGGGAAGCAGATCACGTTCATCGCGGTAATGGGGCGACCCCCCATGGCATAAACGTCGCTCAGTGAGTTGGCTGCCGCCACCTGGCCGAATGTTCGAGGATCATCCACTATGGGTGTAAAGTAATCAATGGTCTGCACCAGGGCCAGATCCTTAGATATTCGATAGACCCCGGCATCATCCAACCCTCCGACGCCCACCAGCACGTTGGGATCGGCGGGTATCTCCATGGAGCATAGCGCCTTGTCCAGGTCCCCTGGACTAATTTTTGACGCTCAGCCCGAGGCTCTGGCATGCTGCGTGAGCTGCAACTTTTTTTCTTCAATGCTCATTACTCTTTCCTTTTCTTTTATTTTTCGAGGTGTTCTTGAAGCCTGTATATGCAGGCTCGCTCCTGCCATCAATCGGGTGTGATGATCCGGTGGGCGGTGTTGAGAGTATCGATTATCTCGTACATGTTGGTCACCCGCCCCACTCTGAGCTTGTCCTTGAGGCCGAAGTGCTCCAGACAGGTGCCGCAGGAAAGGACCTCCACTCCCCTCTCCTCCAATAACTGGAGGGATTCCAGCACTTCAGATCCCTCTGTGGTGAGATGGACGCCAGAATTCACGAAAAGCATTCTCCAAGGCCGCGGCTCGATGTCGATCCATGTCCTGAGGAAACCCCCAATGAGCTTGCGCCCCAGTTCCTGCGAACCCCTGCCCATCTGGTCGGTCCCCAGGTAGACCACTGTGCCGGAATTGGCCGAAACCGGACAAGAAATATCGGTCTCCGGCAGGGGCGCTGCGCCTTCCCGGTGTATGGTTATGCGAAATTGCCCGGGACTCACTTCCGAGGATTCCACGCGACGTCCCAAACTCGTTGCATAACGACTGACGTTATCTCGTGAGGCGATTGAATCCACGAGGACTACCACATCACTCATACTCTCTTTCTCAAGAGCATTTTTGGTCTCGATAACAGGTTGAGGGCATGCCATCCCACGGGCATCTACTTCTTTTACCTCTCCCATAGCATCTCCTTTACGCTCATCGATTCCAGCTTTTAAACTTTGAGCATGCATAGATATTCTGCATCGCTAAAGCCACCGAAAACATGGGCCGCCTGAAACACCTGTTCAATAGGCACACCATTCTTCTGCCTCGGCTTCCGGGAAAATCTGTCGATAACCAAAAATAATTAAGCGAGCATATAGAGGAAAAGGAATGAATGTTGAACTGGGTAAATTGTGGTAACAGGCTGAATGCATACATTATCTCACCTTGCCGCCGCCGGAGGCACCGCCCCCGGTAAAGCGTTTCATCAAAGCTTCAATATCAATGGTAATGTGTTCATTCTCACTACTCGCCTACCTCAACAGGCTGCGCGCACTTTCAGGGCACCCCCATTGGCACCCCACGTTCAGAGCAAATAAAGCATAATCAATTGTTAGAGTACCTTAGTCACTATTATTATTGTTTTCAATCATGCCGGATCTTCGGACCATATTACCATTTTTGATCCATAAACTCCTCTTCATAAACTTTTTCCAAGCGCAGCTTATGGTGTGCCTCCTGCTCAGCCAAAATGTCCAAAAGCTTCTTGATCTCAGGGTCGCTGACCATGCCCCCCATGTCCATATACATTTTTTTTGCCATATCCTCGCTCTTCATGGCAAAAATCATAGCATCCTGTGGGGTCATATCCTCGCTGTACTTCACGTCCACCATGTACTCGCTGATCTTCAGGTCAGGCACTTCCGTCAGTATGTATTTTCGGACTGCCTCCATATCCATATCCTCAAGCAACTTCTTGTGCCCATCTTCTTCGGCAGCCAGCTCTTCGAACATCTTTTTCGTCCCCGCTGATGTGCGCTGGGCGAACATCCGATACAGGCTGGCGGCGTTGATCTCTTCCCGAATGGCGTAGCGTCTGATCTCATCAAAGGAATCGAATCGCATTAGACCTCCTCTTTCTTGATAAAAGCATTATCAGTATCTTGTTTCGATGTTGTGTACCATAAAATCACTCATTGAACAACAAAAAATTACTTCAGAAAGTGCATAAGGAACTTCGCCCACCGCGATTGGTCAGTATTTTGATTAGCACCGCCCACCCCACGGCGCTAATGCCCTGTAGCGGACACGGAATAAGAGATGACCATTTATTTTTTCCCCGCCTCTTACATTTTATACCAGGAAATGAAAAAGGAAATCAATAATTGATCATAACTCCCCTTAATAATTGAAATTTTTCTTTTCCCTCATTCAGTGAAGAACCACCCCATTTCAGGAAAGGAAAAAAACGGGTGGCGCGGACAAATGAATCACGAGGGCCACCTGCGTCATCATGTCATTGCTGCAATTCAATGGAATCGTCTTGCAAAAGGAATACTTTACTTTAAGTCCTCGCCTATATTCCAGCACTTTGCGAAGCGCTTCCCGAGCTTCCAGTAGTACTTGCTGTTCATAGCAAAAAGGATGGGCCTGACTCTGGCGTAGTCCACAATCCCCTCTTTCAAAATCTCCTCGTCGCAGTATGTCTCAACAATTTCCCTCATGAACACGTCATGTTTTGGGAAATCCACGGTCTTGACCAGTCTGCACTCCATGTTGATGGGACACCCGACAATCATGGGAGCCGTCTTGAGTACCCCAAAGAAATTTTCGAAAAGAGTTGCCTTATCGGTTGTTTTGCCGCTGACTATCCCGCAGTAATCCGTTTCCTTGACCATCTCCTCGGATGGAATGTTCACGCTGAAGGTTCCATTTTCCTTTATCCCTGCGTTGGTGCAGTGCACCTTTGCCATGCCAAGAGAAATTACATTAAGGGTCATGATGCCCACATGGGCCATGGCGATGTAATTGGGCTTGCCGTCCACAGTGGCCCCAACCAGAGTGGTGGGCATGGGGTACAGACAATTCAATTCTCCAAGCTTCTTTTTCATGCCTTGCTCCTCCTTTAATTCAAACCTTCTATCGCGGGTAGTCTAAACGATTCGTCCTCTGTATGGCAAAATTATGGATATTTTCGATATCTTTCAGGTCCGTTATAACCCACTGGTTTATTTATGGGGGGCAAAGCTCACTCTATCGGGCTGTCGAGCGAACTTCCGTGATATATCGGGCCATTTAAGACAAAGAGAAATATTAGCAATAACGAAAAGTTATTCTTAAATGTCTACATTATTACTTTAAATTGAATGGCCCGGACGATAAAATAACCTGGCCTCGGAGGCGACAATAGGATTGTCATAGCATTGCGAAGTTTCAGGGCTTTCTACAAGAACGGCTTTATGCTCGGGAATGACCTCTTTATGATGCAAAATCCGGGCAAATGAATTGTCCGAGTCACCCCCGCTTGCCCCATTACGGTTGTATCTTCAGCACATCCTGGGCCAGGGAGAGTACTTCCCCACTGCCGGGTCGCGCCACGGCGAAGTATAGCGGGTATTCCCCTGCCACGCCTTCAGGCACCATGGCCGGCCAAATAAGCATGTACACGCTCTGATCGCTGGTGATCCGGTGGTTGGAATACAAGGGAAGTGGCTCGTTGGGTCCACCGAGATGGGCACCGCCATCAGCAAAGAAATAGAGGGTTCCATCTGCCGCTTGAAAGCAGAAATAAAAATCCAGCTCCTGGTCCCGCGCGCCGTAAATCCACACATTGACGTTCCAAAACTGCCCGGCGGACGGCGTGGAACCGTTGGGAAAGTCGAAGCTCAGCACCGGCCTTGAACCTTGCGGCTGCGTTGCATCAGCCACCTCACTGTATCGGAGTATGATCTCCGTTTCTCCAGCCACAAACACCTCCCCACCCGTGGCCGCCCAAACACCATAAAGGTTATTATTTTGTGTAATGAGGGGGACTTCCATGCTTGACCAGGATGTGCCGTCACAATGCAGTATGATGCCTCTATTACCCACAGCATAAACATCGGTGGGCGAGCTGCCCCAGATGTCTATAAGTTTTTCGCTTGTCCAGCTATGCATTTGTCCCCACGACTGGCCGTTATAGTGCAGTATGAAGCCGTTATCACCAACAATATAAACGTCGGTTGGTGAGCTGCCCCAGATGTCTGAAAGGTGTTCATCTATGCCGCTCATCCGGCTCCACGATTGGCCGTCATAGTGCAAAAAGGCACCATAATCACCCGCGATGTATACGTCGCTGGCCGAGCTGCCCCAGACTCCTTTTAGCCCATCATCTATCCCTGTTATCCGGCTCCACGATCGGCCATTATAGTGCAGGATGGTGCCCCAATCACCCACGGCGTAAATGTCGATTGGTGAGCTTCCCCAGATGCTATAAAGGTCTTCATTTGTCCCACTCGCCATCTGACTCCATGATTGGCCGTTATAGTGCAGGATAGTGCCAGACCAGCCAACGGCATATACATCGGTAGACGAGCTGCCCCATACTCCCAAAAGCGGCAATTCTGTCCAGCTCTCCATCCGGCTCCATGATTGACCGTCATAGTGAAGGATCAAGCCAGACCAACCAACGGCATACACGTCGGTGGGCGAGCTACCCCAGATACCATAAAGCCAATTATCCGTCCCACTCATCCGGATCCACGTCTGGCCGTCATAGTGCAGGATGGTGCCACTAGCACCAACGGCATATACGTTGGAGGCCGAGGCGCCCCAAATGGCTTCAAGCCAATTTATGGTACCACTCGATGCTGGTTCCCATGATCGGCCGTCATAATGAATGATGGTGCCATCATCACCAACCACATAAACGTCGCTGGGCGAAGCACCCCAGATGCCTGTAAGAAATTTATTTGTTCCACTGTTCATATGTATCCATGACTGGCCATCATATTGGAGTATGGTGCCGTTGTTACCAGCAATATAAATGTCGGTGGGCGAACTGCCCCAGATGACCCAAAGGTTTTGGTCTGTTCCACTATTCATCTGGCTCCATGATTGGCCGTCATAATGCAGGATGGTGCCCCTGGTACCAGCGGCATAAATGTTGGAGGGCGACGTGCCCCAGACGCTATTGAGCCGATCATATGTCCAGCTCTCAATTCCGTTCCATGATCGGCCGTCATAATGGAGGATGACGCCGCTTTTACCCACAGCGTATACATCTGTGGAAGAGCTGCCCCAGATACCCCAAAGATCTTCGCCTGTTCCGCTCTCCATTCCGCTCCATGATCGGCCGTTATAGTGTAGTATAGTGCCATTATCACCCACGGCATAGACGTCCGTGGGCGTA
Source organism: uncultured Thermodesulfobacteriota bacterium (assembly GCA_964611635.1). Lineage (GTDB taxonomy): Bacteria > Desulfobacterota > JAFDED01 > JAFDED01 > JAFDED01 > JAFDED01. Next base: position 11,540 of record CAZTAS010000134.1, on the reverse strand, counting down.
GTGCCCCAGACACTATTAAGATTTTCAACTGTTCCGCTTATCTGCAGGACAAATGATTGGCCATCAAAATGAAGAATACTTCCATTAAGGCCAACTGAAAATACTTCATTTGGGTTGCTTCCCCATATTGCCATTTGATGGGGGAAACCACCACTTATCCTCTCCCACTGTCTCTCTGCCCGTGTAATCCCTGGCCAAAGAATGAGAAATATGAATTGAAGGATTGAGAGAACAATCCCTGTCTTTACCGCCATGGGATACTTCCTGGACATTGCAGACTCCTCCTGGGAGATTTCATAATATCGTTGTTAAATCCATGGTGCACGACAGATTAAATAAAAGTCTGCGCGCCGTACACCATACTGATAGTGCATTAAACTGAAAGAAAGGTTAAGCTTCTTTTATAACAGTATAAATCCATGGTCAAGAAAAAATGACTGGCATAATAATCAGGCAAAGTGTGATCCTTCACAGCCCGGAAGAAATAATTATTAGAACCATCCGGTGGCAGTAAAAACACTTTAAAAAACACTGCTGGCGCTATAGCAAACAGAAGTAATCAAATTGTCGTGGGATCCAGCCACAGCCACCTTCGGCGGCTGGACCCCGCTGGATGAGGTAACACCGTATGATGAGTCAACTGATGCCCTGGAAACCGCATTGCCGTAATTACATCATGAGAAGTGGATTACGGTTCCCACGGTGTTTTGGAAATAGGCTTCGGGCATTGCGTGCGCCATGGCCGCCTGGGCATGAAAGCCCGTGCAGTGTGTTGGTACCACGAAGCGCGGTGCTGCTGCTTTCAACTCTTCTATGGTCCAGTCCATTCGCTCCTGACTGGCTTCGCCAAGGTGGAATCCCCCCATCACTGCCCGGATCCGATCAACACCCGTGATCATGCGTGCGTGATGCATGGTGTTGATAATGCCGGAGTGTGCGCAGCCCGTCAGGATCACCAGCCCCCTGTCCCGGAGAACCACCACAACGGCCTGGTCATCGGGGATATCATCGTGAATCAGCTCTTCATCCCGTCGGTAGCGAGCGTAATCAGGAGTTGTTTCGTAAGGATTGTTTCGCGGTATCTCCCCGGTGAGGAAGCATCCCGGGAACAGCTCCCTTGCCTCCCGTCCAACGACCAGTCTGGCCCCCGCTCTCTCCCATGCACTGCGATCCAACTGCCTTGGGCCTGCCTTAGTTCCGTTGGGATACAGCCTCCAGCGCTCGCGGAACGCTTCGGGGTGAACCATAACGGGAAATTCCTTTCGGCTCTGCTGGATGATGGGAACAACCGAGCCAGTGTGGTCCCAGTGACCGTGGCTGACCACCAGAAACTCAGCCTCTCCGACATGCACCTTCATCCGATCCGCATTATACAAGAGAGTAGTCTGTGAGCCACCGGCATCCAGCAGAAAGACACGTGAAGTACCTTCGTAATCCGTCAACTTTACAAGCAGTGCAAGCCCGTGCTCGGCCAGAAGCCGCTCCTTACTTCCCCTGGCATATTCCACGGTGGGGAGTATGGTGGTGGTATAATTGTCAACCAGGGTGGTTACCGTCATGCTCTGAGCATTTCTCATAATGTCCATTCCTTTCTTCATTTCCCGGTTCAATAAGGCATGCTGTCGCGGCCCGGGTAACGCCCATGATGTTCCAGCGGCCGTTTTATAACGCTCCGCATAACCGGCTGGTAATGAAGCGTAGCGGAATTGCCAGTCCGAGTTGATGCGGTTGTTAGCCATTTGCCAAGAACCCTTCATGAAACACAACAACGCCTTGAGGAACCTTTTCAGTAAACGGCAATGCAAGGAAAACCTCTTGCGGAATCCCCTCATGAACTAACTTTGGGGTATTTCTGAAACCGAAACGTTTATAGTAGTTCGGATCACCCACAAGAGTACAACCTTGGCCGCTCAACTCTTTTAACAAAGACAACCCTTCTTGAATAAGTGATTTTCCAATGCCCTGCCGCTGATATTCCGGCAACACAGAGACAGGACCAAGACCATACCAGTTCAGGCTGCCGTCAGAAATTGTCACAGGTGAGAAGGCGATATGGCCAACAACTCGCCCATCCATTTCCGCCACAAGCGAGATAGTCAGCGCATTGGCAACTCGTAATGCATTTATTATGAATTGCTCGGTGTGATTACTCATTGGGAGTGTCCTGAAGGCAGCTATTGTGACTTCTGTTATTGTCTCAATATCTGCAACAGTTTCTTTTCTAATGATCATTTCAGACTCCTCTACATGTGGACAATTTGGTCGTATGGCTAACATTGTATATGCAGTAACCAAGATTTAAACTTCTATATAAAAAATCAACTTTATCTCCTGCAATAGTTCATGAGACCACACATCAATCTGATATTTGTGTGATACATGGCGCCTTACTTGCCGGGATGGATTCTTATACTAATAGCTTTTGAATCCTGAATAGTTATGAGCTATTGCTATTCCCATTTCTCGATATCGAGTTTCAAAAAAATGTCACAAACCAAGCAACAGGGCAATTAAAAAACCAACTCCCGTTACTCCGGAATTTGAGGGAACGCGATGACATTCCCCTCCTTAAAAATTGCTTTTTTTTGATGTTAACCAACCCATACGAGAAAGATGCCCTCTGGCAATCCTTTTAATTGATATCCGCGTGGTAGCTTTGAAGCGACTTGGCGTCACTATGACCTTGACGAAAGGATTCAATGCCCCGTGCAGCAGCAATAGCCGCAGCTATCGTTGTGATGTAAGGCACTTTATATTTGATGGCCGCTTTGCGGATGTAAGAATCGTCATATTTTCCCAGCCTCCCAATGGGCGTATTGATCACCAGGTGGATTTCCTTGTTCTTAATGGCATCAACAATGTTGGGACGGCCTTCGTGTATTTTGTCAATGGGCTCGGCTCGAATACCATTTTCGGCAAAAAACCGATAAGTCCCTCTGGTTGCTTTGATCTTAAAACCAAGGGCTTCGAATCGCCTGGCAACTGGAAGAGCTGCAGGCTTATCCCTATCTGTGACGGTAATGAGAACCGTTCCTTCAGTGGGAAGCTGCTGCAAGGCCGCTTCCTGGGACTTGTAAAAAGCGAGCCCGAAAGAATCGGCCATGCCCAGAACTTCTCCTGTGGATCGCATTTCCGGACCCAGAACCGGGTCTACTTCAGGGAACATGTTGCTAGGAAAGACTGCTTCTTTCACCCCATAGTGGGGAATAGATTTATCCTTCAGGCTCAGGTCGGCAAGCTTTTTCCCTAGCATAATCTGTGTGGCGATGCGCGCCATGGGGATGCTGCAAACCTTGGAGACTAAAGGCACTGTTCTCGAAGCCCGCGGGTTTGCTTCAAGAATGTAAACAATATCATTTGCTATGGCGTATTGAATATTCATGAGACCCACGACATTGAGTTCCATTGCGATCATCCGAGTGTATTCATAAATGGTTTCCAAGTGCTTAGGAGGAATACTGATGGGAGGAATCACACAGGCGGAATCTCCGGAATGAATCCCGGCGAGCTCGATATGCTCCATTACCGATGGGATGAAGACGTTTGTGCCGTCGGCAATAGCATCTGCTTCGGCTTCAATAGCATTTTCCAGAAATTTATCGATGAGGATGGGTCGATCCGGAGTTACACTTACAGCAGCTCTCACATAATGCCTAAGCATTTTCTCATCGTGAACCACTTCCATCCCACGACCTCCTAGAACATAGGAGGGCCTCACCATGAGCGGATAACCAATCCTTTCAGCCACCTCGAGGACTTCTTCCAGTGTGCTGGCCATGCCAGACTCAGGCATGGGAATTCCCAGCTTTTTCATCATCTGACGAAATCGATCCCGATCTTCGGCAAGATCGATAGTTTCCGGGGACGTGCCAATGATTTTCACACCTGCTTCGGCCAGATCACCGGCAATATTGAGCGGCGTTTGGCCTCCAAACTGCACAATGACACCTTGGGGCCGCTCCTTTTCATAGATTGCTAAAACATCTTCGACCGTGAGTGGTTCAAAATAGAGTTTGTCCGAAGTATCATAATCTGTTGAGACAGTCTCCGGGTTGCAGTTGACCATGATGGATTCATACCCTTCATCCCGAATAGCAAAGGCGGCATGCACGCAGCAGTAATCAAATTCGATGCCTTGACCAATGCGATTCGGCCCGCCCCCAAGGACCATGATCTTTTGCCGTTCGCTGGTCTCAACCTTGTCTGAGGCATTATAGGTGGAAAAGTAGTAGGCTGCATTCTCGACGCCGCTCACGGGCACAGGCTCATAGCCCTGGATTATTCCCAAAGCTTTGCGGCGTTCACGGAGGTCCTTTTCAGGGATATCCAAAAGCTGGGAAAGATACCGATCTGCAAACCCATTCTTTTTAGCAATTATCAAGAGATCATCGGAAAACTTTTGGCCCTTGCAACAAAGAATCTCCTCCTCCAATTCCACAAGTTGCTTCATGTGATGGATGAACCAGGGCTTAATATGAGTTCTTTGGTAAAGGTCTTCCACAGTGGCTCCCTTTCGGAGGGCTTCGTACATAATGAACTGACGTTCACTGGACGGTGCAACCAGGAGTTCTATCAGCCCTTCGAGGGATTTTTCATGGAAATCTTTTGCGAAACCCAGCCCGTACCGGCCGATCTCCAAGGATCGGATGGACTTCTGTAAAGCCTCCTTGTAATTTTTTCCGATGCTCATCACCTCGCCTACAGCACGCATCTGGGTTCTGAGCTTATCTTCAGACCCTTCAAACTTTTCAAAGGCCCACCGGGCGAACTTGACCACCACATAGTCCCCCCAAGGAGTATACTTTTCCAAGGTTCCTTCTCTCCAGTAGGGGATCTCATCCAGAGTAAGTCCTGTTGCCAGCTTTGAGGAAACAAATGCGATAGGAAAGCCGGTGGCTTTGGAAGCAAGAGCGGAAGACCGTGAGGTTCTAGGGTTGATTTCGATCACCACTACACGCCCTGTTTTGGGATGATGAGCAAACTGGATATTGGTGCCTCCAATCACCTGAATGGCTTCAACAATGTAATAAGAATATTTCTGGAGCCGCTTTTGCAGTTCGGAATCAATGGTGAGCATGGGGGCCACACAAAAGGAATCGCCTGTGTGGATTCCCATGGCATCGACATTTTCGATAAAACAAACGGTAATCATCTGGTTTTTACTATCCCGCACCACTTCCAATTCTAATTCTTCCCATCCCAGGACCGACTCTTCGACCAGTATCTGTCCTACAAGACTTGCTGAAATGCCTCGACTGGCAACTGTCCTTAGCTCCTCTACATTGTAAACCAGACCACCACCGGTTCCCCCGAGGGTGTATGCAGGACGAATGACCACGGGATAACCTAGCTCTGCAGCGATCTCCTCGGCCTCATTAACACTGAAAGCTGGTTTGCTTCTGGGCATGTCGATACCAAGCCGATTCATGGTCTCCTTAAAGGCAACGCGATCTTCCCCACGCTCAATGGCATCCGCATTTACGCCGATGATTCTCCCCCCGTATTGCTCAAGAACGCCCGTTCGGGCGCATTCAGCTGTAAGGTTCAATCCGGTTTGGCCGCCTAAATTCGGGAGTATTGCATCAGGCCTTTCTTTTTCTATGATTTCCCTTATGCTCTCAAAAGTGAGCGGTTCCACATAGGTCACATCCGCCATGCCAGGATCGGTCATAATAGTCGCGGGGTTGGAGTTTACCAGAATGATTTCATAACCCAGTCCCCTAAGTGCTTTACACGCCTGAGTTCCCGAGTAATCAAACTCGCAAGCTTGACCAATAATAATAGGTCCAGAACCGATAATCATCACCTTTTTAATGTCTTCTCGCCTTGGCATATGAAGTTACCTTTTTCTTTGTGCGAGACTGGCTTTTTTGTGAGCAGATCAAGTCTCGCCTATTACATTTAATGAAATTTATAATATTTATCTTGTAGTAAAATCAAGAGCGTTATGCCCTCGGTACAAATGCGGTGCTCACACAGCTCCTCATCTCTCTCTGCGCTCATTGTATTTGGGCATTGCTGTGATTATTGCCCTAGTTTCCTTGTAACTTGTACCTGTTCAAAAAGCCGGTGGAAGCCAGCATGCTGGAGAGCATTCCACCGGGGGAACTGATATTTAATATCCACACCTCGTGGATGCGCCTGCCAGATTTTTTCTAAGTATTGAAGATATCTGATAATTTGCCCGTTAAAGAAGGATCGGAGCACTTTTTTATTGACAATATTTTTTGATAAGAATATTTTAACGTAGATGTTAAGAATTAGCTTCTCTTAAATCCGGAATTTGCATAAATATATCAGCTATGCATGCCTTTGACTTTATAGGAAGGGTCTGAATTACAGACCAAACGGCTGCTTTCTTTGTATGATCGTATTCCTTTCATCCGGAGATCGTCTTCCTGCGGAAAAGATCGCCTTCCATAATAATTATCGTTGCCCTGACACCGTGGTGATAAACGGAAAGAAACATGAATGAGATAGAGCACACCACCGCCGAGAAGAAAGCCATCGGTTATCAAGCAGCCGACAAACGCAATGATATATCCGAGGGCGATGTTGAAGATCTCGGGGAAAAGGCCTTTATGGCCACCCGGCACAGGCCGCTTCAGGGACCGTACAAGACATTTGTCTGGTGCTTTGCGCTTGCTATGGCGGTCTGGCACCTCTTTGTGCTGGGCATCTACCCCATCGATCCGGTGATTTTTCGTGCTTCCCACGTGATGTTTTCCTCCTGTCTGATATTCTTCCTGTTCGGCTTCCGGTCAAATTCAATAAAGCATCGGTTCTCGGTAGTGGATGCGGGCCTGGCCATTTTCAGTATTGTCATTTTCTTTTATCTGCACATTGTATGGGACGATTACGTCAACCGCATCAGCGTGGAGATGGTGCCCTGGGATATTCCCATGGCCATCGGCATCATCGTAATCGTCGTAGAGATGTGCCGGCGCACCACTGGCTGGAGTCTGCCCATCATAGCAGGGGTATTTCTTTTGTATCAATTCTTTGGACAATATGCGCCGGGGCTTATGCGTCATACGGGCTATGATTACGAGCGGATCCTGACCACGCAATTCAGTCAATCGGGCGTATACGACATTCCCACAGGCGTGTCCGCCACGTACGTATTCTTGTTTATCCTGTTCGGGGCGTTCCTGAATATCTCCGGGGCGGGCAAAGTATTTACCGATGTGGCCAGGAGCATCGCGGGGGGGGCGCGCGGAGGGCCTGCCAAAGTATCGGTGGTGGCTTCGGGATTTTTCGGGATGATTTCCGGTGCTGCTGTGGCCAACGTGGTGACCACCGGATCGTTCACCATCCCACTGATGAAAGACATCGGTTACAAGCCCCATTTCGCCGCCGCGGTGGAATCGACCGCCAGCAGTGGCGGCCAAGTCATGCCGCCGGTAATGGGGGCCTCGGCCTTCATCATGGCGGAGATACTGGCCATGCAATATGCGGAGATCATGGTCTCGGCCATCATCCCCGCCCTGCTTTATTACGCTGCCGTGTTCTTTATGATCGATTTCGAGGCTGTCAAGGAGCGCCTCATCGGACTCCCGCGCTCCCAGCTTCCGAAATTCAGTTTTGTGATGTCGCGGGAAGGTTACCAGCTCTTCCCGCTTGTGGTGCTGCTGTACTGCCTACTTTGGCAGCTATATTCGGTCATCCTCTCGGCCCTGTATTCTATTGTGGCCATTGTCTTTTTCACACTCTTAAAAGATCTCATCGAAAACTTGTACCATGAGCCGCAAAAGGAAATAGCCAAACTATCGAAGCTGTGGATGGCTATATTTATTCTCATTATGTTTATCATCGAGTACAAGCGGCCCGATATTATTTACGCTGTCCTCGGCGGAGGAGTGCTTATTACGCTGGGCAAGATATTCATCGATTTTCGCCAATCGGACAATATCAATAAGGGCGTCATCGAAGACCTGCTGGCATGGCTTCGGCAGATCATATTTTTTTTCGGCCGCTCCCTTTATCGCGGATCCACCGGGGCCATGGAGATCGCGGCCACGTGCGCCTGTGCGGGCATCATCATCGGGGTAATGAAGCTCACGGGCCTGGGCCTCAAGTTCACCCAGACCATCCTGGCACTCTCCCAAGGCAACCTGCCTGTGGCTCTGGTGCTGGTCATGTGCATCAGCCTGATTTTGGGCATGGGCGTGCCCACGGTGGCAGCCTACATCATCTGCTCGGCGGTGGCGGCTCCGGCGCTGGTCCGCATGGGGGTGAACGAGTTCGCGGCCCACATGTTTGTGTTCTATTTCGCGGTTTTCTCCTGCATCACGCCCCCGGTGTGCATAGCTGCCTTCGCGGCCGCTGCCATTGCCCGGGCCAACGTATGGAAGGTGGGACTCACCGCAGTGAAGATCGGGTTCGCCGCGTACATTGTGCCGTATATGTTCGTCTATGGGCCGCCTCTGCTCATGAGGGGACCGTGGCACGAGATCCTGGCGGCAGTGTTCACCGGGTTGGTGGGCGTTCTGGGCGCTGCGGCGAGCTTTCAGGGGTACCTGTTCCACTGGCGCTTGAGGGTTCCGGAGCGGTTCTTTTTCGGGCTCAGCGCCCTTGCACTGATCAAGCCCGGCTGGAAGACCGACCTCCTTGGATTCGGCGCCTTTGGCATTGCATTGACATTGGTGTTTGCGGCCTCTTTTCTGGCACGATCGAGGAGGCCCACCACAATAACGGGGGAGGAGTTCACGGGGGACTCATAATAATCACATGGGTTTCTTGTGACATAATACTCACAACTTATTTATGGACGAAAAGGAGGTTGCCATGAAACGATCGGTAGTCATTCTCATGGTCATTGCCCTGGGGCTCTTTATCGCGAGCTCCGCGTCAGCGGGAAAGGAGAGCTGGCCGAAAGCCGTCGCCTTCGGCTCCGGCAGCGTCGGCGGCAGCGCTTACCCCGCCTGCATGGCCTATGCGTATGTTGTAACCAAATACCTCGGGGTTCCGGCCACGTGCGAGACTTCGGGAGGTTCCATCAACAACACGAAGCTGATTCACATGAAGAAGCTTCTCATGGGTCACACCGCCCAGGGAGCAAGCTGGAACGGTTTCCACGGCAAGGAATGGGCCAAGGGGAAGAAGTACAATAATATCCGCGCGATGTTCGCCCTCTATCCACAGCTCTGGCATGGCTGGACCCTGCCCAAATACAACATCACAAAGCTTTCCGATCTCAACGACAAGGTCATCAGCGGCGGGCCCCGGGGCGGCACCTCAGACGCATACACCCAGTGGATCATGAAGACCCTCGGCATCAAGCCCAAGAGATACGTTTATGCCGGCTTCAGCGACACCGTCGGTCTGCTGCGCGACGGCCACATCCAGGCCGCGTTCACCTCCGGCGGCGTGCCCATGGCTGCGCCCAACGAGGTGACCTCTACCCTGGGCGGCGTGATCCTTGGTTTTGACAACGAGGATCAGCAGAAGAAAGTCTCCGAGATATATTCCTACTTGCCGCCCTACACCATGCCTGCCGGTGTGTACAAGGGCCAGGACAAACCTGTACTGGTGAATGCTGACTGGGTGGTCGTGTCGGTGAACGTGGAGGTAGATGAGGACTTCGTCTACAACGTTGTCAAGGCCGTGATGGAACACAACAAAGAGCTGGTGGCCGGCCATAAGGCGCTGAAGTACGTCCAACTGGAAAACCAGAAATACGTCATGTTACCCATGCATAAAGGAGCGTACAAGTACTTCAAGGAAAAAGGAGTGGAGCTGCCCAAAGACGCAACGCCCATAGACTAAAAGTATTCACGTATCGCACAGGATCCCCGGGTGCGGGGATCCTGTTCTTGCCGCGCTGCTTTTGTTGCTCATGCTGTAAGGTAGATAGCAGCTAACCATTCTGATTCATACAGCTCCCGACGCTTCCCCCTCAAGGGAAAAACGCAAAACGCCTGGTACTCGATCAATATAGAGCATTTACAATATATTTAACAATGTAGCATGGATAAGAAAGGTTCAAACGGCCAGGCATGTTGAAATACATGCCCTCTTCCACGGGTGAAAATAAGCTGTATGATCAAATGGCGGCAGCTTATAGGGCAGCAGTTGCACTGACCCGTGGAGAAAGGAGGTGCTAGAAAGGGAAAAAGAGGAGTATGGGAGAATGAGGTGGTCAAAAGGCATACCTTAAAGCTTAAAAGGAGGGAACAGCAATGGAAAAGAACGCAAGCGAGAAAAAAGGTTTGAGCCGTAGAGGTTTCATCAAGGCTGCTGGGGTCATCGGTGCGGTGGCTTTGGCAAAAAATGCTGGAGCACAAATGCCGATTTTAGTGGCCGAAAATCCCCTGATTGGAGCGTTCGATATGCACTCCCACACATTTCCCGACCAGCACTCTCGCTGTATCAATGACCTCGACCTGGCGAGAAAAGCAAAGGAAACGGGAATGCGTGGCGTGGTGATCAAGAATCATGAGTTCAGCACCAATTCCAGAGCATATCTGACAAGGCAGATCGTCCCGGGGATAGAAGTGTTTGGTTCAGTCACATTGAATGATTCCATGGGCGGTATTAATCCCGTCGCTGTTGATAGATTTATCAAATTCAATTTAACAGGAGGATTCGGGAAGATTATATGGCTTCCCACTCACGATGCTGCTCACCACAAGGGATACTTTAGCAAAAACCCTGATGCCCCTGGTCTTCGGGTCATCGACAGCACCGGAAAGGTGATCCCGGAGTTGCGGAAAGTGTTGAATTTGATTGCCAGGGCAGACCTCATATTCGCCACTGGCCATGTCTCGCCTAAGGAAGGCGTGGCAGCCGTCAAAGCAGCGAAAGAGGAAGGTGTAAAGAAAGTTGTGGTGACCCATCCCATGCAGACTCCGGTTGAGATGCCCATGGATGATATGAAGCGGTGTGTGGAAATGGGGGCCATGATTGAGCATACGTTCCTCTCGTTCTTGATGGGACCGCAGGCGCGACTGGAGTGGATGAAGGTATGGAGGCATGTTTCCCTAGAAGACTACGCCAAGGCCATTAAAGAACTCGGGGCCGAAAACTGTGTGCTCGTGACGGATCTTGGTCAGTATCGGAATCCGATCCCCGCAGATGGTATGAAAGAGTTCATCCTGGGACTGAAGGCAAAGGGCATCAAGCAGGAAGAGATTGACCTGATGGTGAAAAAGAACCCGGCACGCCTCTTGGGCTTACCGGTGTAAGCATCAGATCGTTTACCTGAAAATTGGTAACATTATCCTTGAGACAAGGTTTGTCATTACGTATGACAGCCTCGTCTCAATTTTTTCCCATCAAAGAATAGTTCATCAAAGCAGGTCATCAACTTTATTTTTATAGCCTCGAAAGTGCATTTTTTCATTATTAGCCCCATAGGGCGGGCTGTGCCCACCATAAATATCCCGGTAGGTTCTTGATGGGTAAAGCTGACAATATCTTTTGTCTTGTGGTTGGTTTTAAGAATTTTTTGCACCTCTCCTTTATTCACATAAAACACTTTCCCCCCTAAAATAGACATTGAACGTTTGAAAGACGAGAAAGCCCTCTTGGATTAAGGA
>CAZTAS010000133.1:0-17684 GCA_964611635.1 uncultured Thermodesulfobacteriota bacterium | reverse complement strand
TTTTGCATAACTCATAGAAAATTATCTAATCAGATCGTTCTCCAGAAAATAGCTGCTCAATTTTCGCCAGCCCAAAATACGACATCGTAATTGTAAAATAAACCAATAAGTGTCGTTTCCCTGCTTTTATACTATATCAATATGTCAGGTGATATTATTGGAACAAGATGGTCCATCCAGGACCGAATCAATGTTTTCTTGAACTCCTTAAGCCCGGTCCATGCGTGGTCTCGCCCTGACTCACTCTTTTTTGCCCTTTATACCCGAGATACAGATAAGATATCTTTATTTTATTGCCTTTAATAGAGTTTATTTTATTGTTGACTTTATAGAAACACAGAATATAAAATCGATAAATCAATATCAGCTAGCAATCAGTTCCGATTCAGAGCTGATTTATTGAGTCTATTCTCAATGCTGTATTCTCACTGTGCCCATCATCTGGAGGGCGACATGGTTGGAAGAGCAATATCAGATCTCTTTTCCCATGATGGGAGAAGAAGTGTGAGAAATACAGGGACCTACGTTTCGTCATCACATTGCCCGTTTTTGGATTCATTTGATGATGGATATGGATAAAAGGAGGCAAAAAAGATGAGAATGCCAGCTTTACTGATTGCAGGATTGCTTTTTCTTGGCGCGGCTTTTAGCTCCCAGGCTGCGGTCTTCAACGTCACCAATACAGAAGATTTCCAGGCCGCCCTGACTTCGGCAGCAACTAACGGTGAGGACGATACCATCAATGTTGCAGCCGGTGCCTACACAGCGAATCCGCCCACTACTCCATTTCCGCTCACCTATTCTTCCTCTGAAGATTACTCCCTGACCATACAGGGCGATGGTGCTGGTTCAACCGTCCTTAACGGCGGGGGAACGGCCCAAATTTTAAGGGTTTACACAGGACCAGGACTGCCCAACGCCCACGTCTCCATAAGCTGCATGACCTTTCAGAATGGATACAGCTCTGGAAAAGACGGGGGGCTGGATGTTCGGACAGGCTCTGCAAACATAACCGTGGAAAATTCTGAGTTCATCGGAAATGTTGCTAATCTGGATAACGGCGGAGCCAGGCTCGAGTCCGTGAGTGGAAATGTCACCCTAAGCTACTGCACCTTCACCAATAATCACGCCGGTGGTTCACCCCCCCTCCGCGTCGTCAAATCAAACACTGTTTCTTTGCCGGGTTCAAATGGTGGCGCTGAGGTTAAGACCGAGACTGGATCTGTCGCCCTCACTGAAAACACCTTCAGCAATAATACTGCCACCCTTGACAGCGGCGGCGTGGGGATCTTAACTGACACCGGAGCGGTCACCCTCACCGGCAACACCTTCAGCAATAATGAAGCTATTTATGGTCCTGCTGGTGGGGCGGGGATCATGTATAACGGTTATTATCTTCCCGCAAGGATTGTCGGTGGAGATGCTGGGCTCAGGAATTTAATTACCCCCGGAGATGTCACTCTTGACGGCAACACCTTCAGCAACAATACTGCCCATGATTCCGGGGGTGGTGTGGGAATCAGTGTTGGTTTTTCTTACATAGCAACTCTTGCCGTTGGCCCTTCAGATAAAGAACTTACGGCCCAACAAAACCGGTCAACGACGACACCAACTGTTGGAAATGTCACCCTGACGGGCAACGACTTCAACAATAATTCTGTTGTTGGCACGATGATTAATAACACTCGTATAGATGCTCGAATTGATTCTATTGGCTACCTTAGATATAATGGCGGCGGCGGTGCCGGGATTGCTTCCTTGGGACCGGTCTACCTCGATGAAAACACCTTCAGCGGTAATTCTTTTAGTTGGACAGGAGGTATTTACGGGCGTGTTAAAGATTTTCGCATAAATGATCTTATTGATTCTGTTTACTTCTCCGGCAGCGGCGGCGGCGGTGCCGGGATCTCTTCTCTTTCAGGCCCGGTAGATCTCACGCGCAACACATTCACCAGCAACTCCTTCGAGTATCATATGGGTGTGGATTCGATTGCTGTTATTATTAATAGTGGTTTCTATGTTTCTGGTTATGGTGGTGGTGGTGCAGGGATTGCTTCTTATGGACCGGTCTACCTTACCAACAACGCCTTCGGCGATAATTCCGCTGAATATAGTGCGCTTACTAATGGCGACCGATTAACTGCCCGTGCTAATAATCTTTATCCTATTTTTGGCACCGGCGGCGGCGCAGGGATTTTTTCGTCCGACGATGTTTCACTCATCAACAACACCTTCACCGGCAATAGCGCCGATCCTGATGGAGGCGGTCTTTTGCTCGCTCTCGCCGGAGGCAGCGAATTTACAGCAAACATTTACAATAACATTATCTGGGGTAATACCGCAGTTTCTGACGGTGATGATCTGTATGTGCTTGCCAATCCGCTCGGCGGTTTAGATTTTGAATTGCGTGTTAATCGGGTCGACGGCCCAGGTGCGGCAGCGGTAAAGCTCTATAATAATGACTACCACGACTTTTACATCGATGATGCCACTAACCTTGATGAAGCAGACAATGACAATATAGATCAGGATCCCCTTCTGGATCCAACATTCCACCTTCTGGCAGGCTCCCCCTGCATAGACACAGGTAAAAACGACCCCCCAGGCGGCCTCCCTTTATTTGACTTTGAGGGAGACGTCAGAGTTATGGATGGTGACGGTGATGGAACACCCACAGTTGACATGGGCGCGGATGAGCTCCTCCCCGGATCCATCAAAATCGTAAAGGACTCAGTGCCGGACTACCCGCAGATCTTCTACTTCACTGGCGATCTGGGCCCCTTCTCCCTCCACGATGACGGCTGGGGAGACAACTTCATCACTTTCGCCGACCTCGCACCGGGAAGCTACAGCGTCACAGAGACCTTGCCCACCGGATGGGATCTTACGGACATCACCTGCACTGATCCCGACGGTGGAAGCGTGGTAGACCTGGAAAACCAAAGCGCCTCGATCGACCTTGACCCCGGCGAGAGCATCGTTTGCACCTTTACGAATACGCTCCTGCCGTCGCCGCCTGCAGTCCAATATACTCTGAGTGTGGATGTCGACCCTGCAGGCGGGGGGTTCGTGAGAGGATATGGTATAGACTGTCCGGGGGACTGCTCTGAATCTTATGATGAAGGCACACTGGTAAGACTGACCGCTAATCCCGCGCCGGGATATGTGTTTGGCCACTGGAGCGGCTGTCCGGGGCCCACGAATATATGCGATGTGAGTATGAATTCCAACGTCAGTGTAACCGCTCACTTCGTGGAGAGCTATAAGCTGGAAGTGAAAGTGCTTCCTTCCTTTGGCGGCACAGTGAGCGGAGACGGAATAGACTGCCCACAGGATTGCGAGCAGTACTATTTCGCCCCTACATCTGTAACGTTAACACCACTGCCGAATGAAGGGTTCATTTTTCTGGGCTTTGACGGGTGCACAAGCGTGGTCGATAACGAATGCACAGTCGATGTCGGAGCTGAAACATTAGTTTATGCTCTCTTTGCTCCGGAGACCGGCCGCAGCGTGATCTACAGGGACATGACAAATATCTTTTTATGGGAATGGATGCTCTACATACCGGTTTTACAAGAACACCTTGAAGGAGGCGGGATAGAGACATACTGGCTGCTTCTTAAATATGAGCGGCCCGAAGGGTATTTCACGGTTGTTGGTTTCGGGCCGTTAGCCGGGCCCGTGCCGACCTTTGAGAGCGCTCAACTGGTGGTAGAGGACGGCATGTGGAGGATTTACATCCCCGTGTGTGACGTTGAATGGGATTGGGATCACCCGTACTGGCTGACACTGGAAGTTGATTTCACCGACCCGAACGACATCAGAGTCTACGTCATTGATTACGGCCTGGTTGAATAAAGCTCTTCGCCTCGGTGAGGGGGAATTGAAGCGGTTTGGAGCCCCCTCACCCTATCCCTCTCCCCCGCGAGCGGGGGCGAGGGGAAATTGCTTCATCAGCATTTACAATAATTCTTTTTCTGTGAACGGTGAGAGGAAATAATATACTCTCGAATGCAGCTTAGTAGTACAAAAAAAGAAAGCCTTTTTCTCTTTAAAGCGCGGCCATAATAGATTAAAATGTCCACAACCATCGAAAGGAGGCGGTAATGAGAACATATATTTTATTATTTGCGTGCGTGCTTGTTATCGGCACGGCATTTAGCGTCCAGGCTGCGGTCTTCAACGTCAGCACTACAGACGATTTCCAGACCGCCCTTAATACGGC
This sequence comes from uncultured Thermodesulfobacteriota bacterium, assembly GCA_964611635.1. Taxonomy (GTDB): domain Bacteria; phylum Desulfobacterota; class JAFDED01; order JAFDED01; family JAFDED01; genus JAFDED01. Next base: position 13,459 of record CAZTAS010000133.1, on the reverse strand, counting down.
AGCAACTAACGGCCAGGACGATACCATCAATGTTACAGCCGGTACCTACACAGAGAATCCGCCCACCACCCCTTTTCCGCTCACTTATGCTCCCGGACTAACAGAAAATAAATCCCTGACCATCCAGGGCGCGGGCGCGGATACAACCATCCTTGACGGCGGAGGAACGAGCCAAATTTTAAATATTAACACAACAGCTCTTCCTAATGACTCCAATGCGGACATAACCATAAGGTGTATTGCCTTCCAGAATGGTTATACCACCGGAGACGCTGGGGGGCTTTTAGTTCTAACAAACAAAGCAGACATAACAATTGAAGACTTGGTTTTCAGCGGTAACTCTGCAACTATCGGCGTTGGTGCTGCTTATATTATTAGCATTGTAGGGGGAGCGGTAACCCTCAGAAACAATACCTTCAGCGGTAATTCCGCTACTGGTTCTATGGGTGGTGCTTATATTGGGTCTTCTTTAGGGTCGTTAACCCTCACAGGCAACACCTTCAGCGACAATTCCGCTGATAGTATAGGTGGGGCTTATATTATGTCTAGCGTGGGGACGCTAACCCTCACCGACAACACCTTCAGCGGCAACTCCGCTGATGCTGGGGATTATGGCGGTGCTTGCATTATGAGTACTCAAGGATCGATCTTCATGTCTAATAACACCTTCAGCGGCAACTCCGCTGTTGCCGGGGATTATGGCGGTGCTTGGATTATGACTAACTTGGGGGCGTTAACCCTCACCGGCAACACCTTCAGCGGCAACTCCGCTGATAATTATGGCGGTGCTTGGATTATGACTAGCATGGGGGCGTTAACCCTTACCGGCAACACCTTCAGCGGCAACTCCGCTGTTGCCGGGGATTATGGCGGTGCTAATATTATGTGTTCTGCAGGAACGTTCTTCATGTCTAATAACAGCTTCAGCGGCAACTCCGCTGTTGCCGGGGATTATGGCGGTGCTAATATTATGTGTTCTGCAGGAACGTTCTTCATGTCTGATAACACCTTCAGCGGTAATTCCGCTGGTAATGATTATGGTGGCGCTTATATTAGTATTATTTCTCCTTCAGGGGCATCAACCATCTCAAGAAATCTCTTCAGCGATAATTCCGCAGCTAATAGTTACGGAGGTGCTAAAATCGAAGGGGCAATGGGACCGTTGATCCTTACCAACAACGCCTTCAGCGGTAATTCCGCTGTTGCCGGGCAATATGGCGGTGCTTATATTTCCTGGGGTGTAGGAGCGTTGACCCTCACCAACAACACTTTCTATGGTAATTCAGCAGCTCTTAATGGTGGCGGGGTTTACGTCAAGATTATGGATGACATCAGTCAAGCACATATATACAATAACATAAGCTGGGGTAATACCGCTCTTGCTCCCGGTGCTGATATATATGTTGATGATGATGGAGATACTAATACCATAGGAGCAACGGTAAATCTTTATAATAACAACTACCACAATTTTCAGATTGTTGATGGGGATTACTTTTTTTCTGATAACAATATAGATCAGGATCCCCTTCTCACACCTGACCTCCACCTTCAGGGGGGCTCCCCCTGCATCGACACGGGCACCAACAGCGCCCCCGGCCTCCCTTTATTTGACTTTGAGGGAGATTTCAGGGTTATCGACGGTGATGGTGATGGAGAAGCCACGGTGGACATGGGCGCGGATGAGCTTTCCCCCGGATCCATCAAGATCATCAAGGACGCGGTGCCCAACCATCTACAGGTGTTCTACTTCAGCGGCGATCTGGGCCCCTTCTCCCTGCGCGATTACAGCGGGGGAGACAACATGATCACTTTCACCGACCTTCCACCCGGAAGCTACAATGTCGCCGAGACCGTGCCCACCGGATGGGCGCTTACGGGCATCACCTGCCTCGATGCCGACGGTGGAAGCGTGGTGGACCTTGCAGCCGCCAGCGCAACCGTCGACCTCGATTCCGGCGAGGCCATCATTTGCACATTTACAAATACGCTCATTCCATCGGCACCTACAATCCGCTACACTCTGAGTGTGAATGTCGACCCTGCGGGCACCGGCTCCGTGACAGGAAATGGCATATCATGCCCTGGAGACTGCTCCGAATCCTACAATGAAGGCACCATGGTGAGGCTGACCGCCAATCCTGCGCCAGGATATACCTTTGACCACTGGAGCGGCTGCTCGGCGCCGACGAACATATGCGATGTCATAATGAATTCCAACGCCAGCGTAACCGCCCACTTCAGGGAGAGCCATCGACTGGAAGTGGAAATGCTGCCTTCCTTTGGCGGGACAGTGAGCGGAGACGGGATAGAGTGTCCTGATGATTGCAGGGAAGATTATCTCGCCCCAACATCGATAACCTTGACCGCGCAGCCGGACGAGGGGTTTATCCTTACCGGCTTTGAGGGGTGCGACAGCGTGCTCGACAGCCAGTGCACCGTTGCTGTCGGATCGGAGACAGCCGTTCGGGCCATCTTTGCACCTGAGAGCGGCCTTAGCTTAATTTACAGGGAAGTGATAAATATCTTCTCATGGGATTGGTTGCTCTACATACCGTTTTTAGAGGAGCAGCTTGATGGAGGAGGGTCAGATACATACTGGCTGCTTCTCGAGTACGTGAGGCCGGAGGAGTATTTCAGGGTTGTAGATTACGGCCCAATAAGCGCGCCCGTTGCGGACTTTGAGGTCGCCCAATTTGCGGCAGAGGACAGCACGTGGAGTATTTACATCCCCGGGTGCCAGGTTGAATGGGACCCCGAACATCCGTACTGGTTGACACTGGAGGCTGACTTGACTGACCCGAACAACATCAGAGTCTACGTCGTTGATTTCGGCCTGGCTGAATAGAGCTCTTCCATATGGACGCTGAACTGTCAGCGTGAAGGAAGTTTCATTAAGCGCGGGAGAGCGGGCTGTGTCAACATATATAATATAATTCATTGGGCACAGCCCGCTTTTATTAGAGCTTAATTCGCGGCATGGACTTCTCGGCAATGTCTGATATGAGCCCAATGCCCGTGCCAAGTGCTGTAAATACCTTTTTTCCTTCCAGACCCCTCTATCCCTCGAAAATAAAAATTATTTTTATACATTAGCAATGATTGTCACGGAAAGCCATAACCCATTTTTCTTGACAGCTCTTATGCCCAAAAGATATAATAATAACAATATATTTATCATTTTTAACCGCAGGAGGGCCCGGTCATGGCGAAGGAAATCATCCTGACCCAGGGAGACATCACGGATATGGACGTTGAGGCCATTGTCAACGCTGCCAACAACGACCTGAAGCTCGGCGCCGGTGTGGCAGGAGCCATCAGGCGGAGAGGCGGGCCAAGCATCCAGGAGGAGTGCGACCATATCGGGCGAATACCGGTGGGCGAGGCCGCGGTCACGGGAGGGGGCCAGTTGAAGGCTCGATACGTGATTCACGCCGCCAGCATGAGCCTGGGAAGCTCCACCACCGAGGAGTCCCTTTGCTCCTCAACTCACAACAGCCTCCTGAGAGCAAAGGAAAAAGGGTTGAAAAGCATTGCCTTTCCGGCCATTGGCGCGGGAATCGGGGGATTCTCCGTCAGGAGGTGCGCCGAGATCATGATCGGCGAGGTTCGCCAGTTCCTGGAGAAGCCAACTTCCCTGGAGAAGGTATATTTTGTCCTCTTTGGCGAAAACACTTACCAGGTCTTCGATACCGTCTACCATGAAATGATCGAAGGTCAATAGAATACGGTTGGCGATGAGTATGTATCCGATCTTTTTGAACCTTCAAGGAAGGCGATGCCTTGTGGTGGGCGGCGGGGAAGTGGCGCAGCGCAAGGCACAGTCGCTTCTTAAAAGCGGCGCCCGGGTGGCGGTGACGGCACCGGCAGCAACGGAGGCCCTGCGCCGGATGGCTTCCTCAGGAGACATTTTGCTCTCCCTGCGCCAGTACCGGGAGCCCGACCTGGAGGGAGTTTTTCTGGTAATCGCCGCCACCGACGACCGGGAGGTCAACTCCACCGTCTCTTCCGATGCCCGGCGCAGGGGTGTGCTGGTCAACGTGGTTGATTCCCCCGGGGAGTGCGACTTTTATGTTCCTTCAGCGGTGGTTCGAGGAGATCTTGTGCTGGCCATTTCCACCGGGGGCAAGAGTCCCGCTCTGGCCAAGAAGATCCGGGAAGACCTGGAGCGCGAGTACGGGCCGGAGTATGATCGCTTTCTTCGCTTGATGGGCATTGTCCGGCGTAAGGTTCTGACAGAGGGAGCTGGCGCCGATCAAAACAAGCAGAAACTCGCGTCCCTCGTCCGATCGAACCTCCTGGAAGCTGTCCGGCGAAATGATTCGGAGGAGATCGATTGCATTCTTCAGAGAATCCTGGGGCCCGACTATGCCCTCAACGGGCTGGCAGGGGCGGGTGAGTTGCTGCATTTATAGAGGGAATTCAGGAACCCGATCATGCACGTTGTCTTTTTTCAGATCACGCTTTTCCTATATCTCCTGGGGGGCGTGCTCACGATGGCTTATTTGTTCCTGCCGCGAGAAACTTTGGGCAGAGCTGGCGTGTGGGTTCTCGGCGCTGGTTTTGTTGTCCACACCATTACCCTGCTTACGCGCACACATGCCGCGGGTCATACACCCGTCGCCAACCTGCATGAGTCCTTATCGTTCTTCGCGTGGGCGGTAATGGCAGCGTACATGCTGTTTCAACGACGGTACAGCGCCCCCATCCTGGGTGCATTCGTGAGCCCCTTGGTCTTAATGCTGATCATTTACGCCTTGGCTTGTCCACAGGAGGTCGCCCCCCTGCAGCCCGCCCTGCAGAGCATGTGGCTGCCCATTCACAGCGGGGTGGCTTTTCTGGCCAATGGCTTTCTTTCCGTCGCTTTCTGCGTCGGAATTATGTACCTTATTCAGGAGAATCGAATCAAGAAAAAGAAAATCGGCAGGCTGCACAGGCTCCTTCCATCCCTGGACGTGCTTGATGACATCAGTTACAGCTCTCTCAAGCTTGGTTTCCCGCTGCTGACGCTGGGAATAATCACAGGAGCCGTCTGGGCCAGTTCAGCCTGGGGATCATACTGGAGCTGGGACCCCAAGGAGACCTGGTCCCTGATTACATGGCTTCTGTATGCGGCCCTTCTGCATCAGCGCCTGGCTGTGGGATGGCGTGGCCGGCGGGCCGCCATCATGACCGTTGTGGGATTTCTGGCCGTCATATTCACGTTCCTTGGTGTCAACCTCTTGCTGACGGGTCTTCACGGATATACATAAATTTGAGCAATCAGATGATAAAGGGCAACCTTGTTTTAATCGGCCTCAACCATCGGACAGCTCCTGTTGAGTTGCGGGAGAAGCTCTGTTTCGCGGCCACAGAAAAACGCGATCCTCTTTGCTGCATCCCCCAGCTCCCCGGCGTCCGGGAGGGCGTTCTTCTTATTACATGCAATAGAACCGAGATGATGGCACTCGTCGATGACATCCGGCAAGGCACCGAACAGATCATTCAGTACTTTGCGGATTGCAACTCCATCGCCCGGAGCGAGTTCGAGCGCAACCTTTATATTATTACCCACGAGGAAGCGGTGCGACACCTCTTTCGCCTCGCATCCAGCCTTGACTCCATGGTCCTGGGCGAGCCTCAGATAACGGGGCAGGTCAAGGATGCATACAGGAGTGCTGTGGAGCACAAAACCACGGGAATGGTCCTGAATCACCTTTTCCATAAGGCTTTCACAACCGCCAAGCGCGTGCGTACCGAGACCCAAATCGCTGCCAATGCGGTTTCCATTTCATTTGCCGCTGTGGAGCTGGCAAAGAAAATTTTCGAGAACCTCTGGGATCGGGCCATTATGATTGTGGGTGCCGGCGAGATGTCAGAGCTAACCGCCAGGCACCTCATCTCCAATGGAGTGCGAAACATATGCGTTGCCAACCGCTCTTATGATACAGCGGTGTGCCTGGCGGAAAGGTTCCAGGGCAAACCCATCCCCTTCGATGAGATGATTTACAACCTCAATGCGGTGGATATCGTGGTAACCTCCACCGGGGCACCGCACTATATCATCACATACCCCGCGGTGAAAAAAATATTGCGAGACCGCCGCAACCGCCCCATGTTCTTCATTGACATTGCCGTGCCGCGCGATGTGGACCCCCAGGTCAATACACTGGACAATGTCTACCTTTACAACATTGATGACCTCCAGGGCGTGGTGGACGCCAACATGGGCCAGAGGCAGAAAGAGGCTAAGAAGGCCGAGGAAATCGTCCAGGAAGAGATGAACAAATTCATGGGGTGGCTGGCCACACAGGACGCTGTTCCGACCGTGGTCGCCCTCAAGGCCAAATTGGAGAGGATCAGCAAGATCGAAATGGAAAAGGCACTTGCCTCTCTTGGCCAGGTGGGAGATCGGGAGCGCCGCATCCTGGAGATTCTCACTTCATCCATCGTCAATAAATTCGTCCACGATCCCATCGTTTACCTGAAGCGAGGCTGTTACCAGGAAGGGGAGGATGCCTATGCCATCGATGTAACGCGGAAGCTCTTCCGGCTTGATGGGGAGAAGCCGGATGAAGGTAAATGCAAGGAATGAGCACATTGCACGTACAAGCAGAGTTGTTTCATCGCCGCCCTGGAAGATTGATGAAATTTAAGAAATGACCGCGTTGCGCATTAAGCTGGGCACCCGTGGAAGTCCGCTGGCACTGGCGCAAGCCCACTGGGTGAAAGAGCAATTGGAGGCTTCCCGGCCGGACCTCCAGGTGGATCTCGTGCCTATCCGAACCCGGGGGGACAGGATCCTGGACGCTCCACTTTATCTGGTGGGTGGGAAGGGCCTCTTCCTCAAGGAGATTGAAGAAGCCTTGCTTCAAAAGGAAATCGACCTCGCGGTTCATAGCCTAAAGGATATCCCCGCCGTTCTTCCCGCCGGGCTTCAACTATCCGCAATTCCCGAGCGCGAGGATCCCCGCGACGCTCTGGTATCCCGCGACAGCCTGTCTCTGGAAGACTTGCCCCCCCGGGCTTGCGTGGGGACCAGCAGCCTCCGGCGCCAGGCCCAGTTGATGGCGCTTCGGCCAGACCTGAGGGTCTGCGCCCTGCGAGGCAACGTGGATACACGCCTTAGAAAGCTGGAAAACTCCGGACTGGACGCCGTGATCCTGGCCTCCGCTGGATTGCGCCGGCTGGGGCTGCTGCATCGGGTCACCCATTTTCTGGAGCCGGAGGTGATGATTCCGGCAATCGGCCAGGGAGCATTGGGGCTGGAATCTCGTGTGGACGACACACAGACCAGCCGAGTTGTTCGCCCGCTTGACCATGGCCCCACTTCATGCGCTGTTGCGGCTGAACGCGCCTTTCTGCGAAGGCTGGAGGGGGGCTGCCAGGTACCCATCGCCGCGCACGCAACCCTCAACGGAGGTAAGCTCCTCCTTCGAGCCCTGGTGGCCAGCCCCGATGGAAAAAGCGTTGTCCGGAGCCAGAAGAACGCTCATCCATCCATGGCGGAAACTGCAGGTAGAGAGCTGGCCGAGGAGCTTCTTAATCAGGGAGCGGAAGAAATCCTCAGGAAAATATATAATAAATCATAAGAAAACTTTCATCAACAAAGGGATGTACAGGACTTTCCACAAACTATAATATGAATTTGCAAAAATCTTTTTGATTTCACTTGTATTGATCGATTTAGAAGTGAAAATGGCATTTATTGCATGTGGCACAGGCGTCTCGCCCGTGAGAACAAACATGGGCAAGATGCCCATGCCACAGAAAGGAGAATGGTTCAAGGAACAAGCTTAAAAAGCAGAAATCCTTTAACCTTTAATGGGTAGCACACCATGCCCGAGCTTGCTATAATGACGTAAGCTTGCAGTGATTTTCCTGGTTGAGTAGTCATTATAAGATCTATTCCGTGTTCTCCCGTGCTTCGCACACACCTGGCCTCCACTTCTTTCCGGCAAGGCGTGCTACCTCAACCAATTAATATTCTTTTTAGCTTGAGGACAAGCATTCTCTGACAACAACCTGTTTTAATTTAGAATTTTTGGGTAAAGTCCTGAGGGATGTTTGGAAATTATTATAGATGATCTTTTGGAGGCACAGGAAGCGTCGGAGATCGAGAGAGCGTCCCAACCGTTTCAGGAATACTTAAGCCATGACTGTTACGCCTGGGAAATCCACTTGTCGCTGTTTCCCGTGGCCCAACGAGTGCTGAGCCTTCTTTTCATTAACTTGCACTTGCCCAAAATATATCGCATTTCCCGGGAGCTTATGCCTGTATATCTCAGGGGTTGCAATATGAATTAATAGCTTGAAATAACAGGCAAATTAAGCGGCGCAAAATGTGGTGCAACAAGTGGGGAAGGTGACATTGCCGGTGTAGGATATTGAAATTTATCTTCAATTCAAGCTAAATTGTGTTTATAGAAAGATTCGGAATAAAAAGATGACAAGCGGTCAAACATGCTCGAAAAAGCCAAAAGGAAAAGTTTATCTGATTGGCGCCGGTCCTGGAGATCCGAGTTTGATCACTCTCAAGGGCCTTGAATGTCTTAGGCGGGCCCAAGTGGTGGTGCGGGACCGCCTGGCCAGCGACAGGCTCCTTGCCTATGCCAGCCAAGACGTTGAAATCATAGATGCGGGGAAAGAGGGCGGCCGCCACACTTTGCCTCAGGACGAAATCAACCGCCTCATAGTCTCCCGGGCCCGGGAAGGGAAAGTAGTTGTGAGGCTCAAGGGCGGCGATCCCTTCATCTTCGGCCGGGGGGGTGAAGAGGCCCAGTGGCTGGAGCAGCAAGGCATCGAGTTCGAGGTTGTGCCGGGAGTCACTTCGGCCATCGCTGTTCCGGCTTATGCGGGCATACCGTTGACCCATCGCGCGTACAATACAGAAGTCACCTTCGTAACCGGCCACGAGGACCCCACCAAGGAGGCATCCACTATAGACTGGGAATGGCTGGGTCGCAGCCGGGGAACCCTGGTGTTCCTCATGGGTGTTAAAAACCTGGAAGAAAACTTGCAACGCCTCATGGCATCGGGGCGTTCACCCGAAACACCAGCAGCCCTGATCCAGTGGGGGACCACGCCCCGGCAGAAAACTGCGGTAGGCACGCTGGGCAATATCGGCGAGGCCGCGCGAAACGAAGGAGTCGGTTCGCCAGCCATCCTCGTAGTGGGAGAGGTGGTAAAACTCAGAGAGCAGATCAAATGGTTCGAGCGCAAGCCGCTGTTCGGCCGGCGAGTTGTGGTTACCCGCACACGCGAGCAGGCAAGCGTTCTTGCTGAAATGCTGAAGTCCCACGGCGCTGAGGTGCTGGAATTTCCCACCATCGCCATCCAGGATCCTCCATCCTGGGAGGCTGTGGATAGAGCTATCCAGAGGCTTGACAGGTACGAGTGGATCATTTTCACATCCGCCAACGGGTTCTGGCGCTTCATCGGGCGTCTGGAGGCTTTGGGAATGGACATCAGGGCCATGGGCTCAGCCAGGTTATGCGCCATAGGTTCGGCAACCGCACGGGCCCTGCGGAAATTCCACTTGCGGGTGGATCGATGTCCAGCCGAATACACGGCCGAGGGCTTGCTGGAGGCTCTGAAAGAAAGCGAGGTGAGGGGGAAGCGCTTGCTGATACCAAGAGCTTTGGAAGCCCGTGACGCTCTCCCCCAGGGGCTCCAACAGCGGGGCGCAGAGGTCGACATCGCCCCTGTTTACCAGACCGTTGTTCCTGTGGATGGTTCGGGCCGTGAGATGGCCGAGAGGCTGAGGGGCGGGGAAGTGGACATCATCACCTTTACCAGCAGCTCAACGGTGCGAAATTTTATCAGGATGCTTCCCGGGGACGAAGCGGTGCCGCTTTTAAAAAGCGTTATAGTGGCCTGTATCGGCCCCATTACGGCCCTAATGGCGGAGGAGATGGGTATCCGGGTGGACGTTATGTCCAGCGAACACACCATTCCCGCACTGGTAAGGGCTCTGGCTGAGTACTGTGCACAACCATAATTGACACCGGCCCTTATAGAGATTATAGAGAACCGGAAATTAATAGGATTAGCAATGATCGGTATATCCAAACTTTACTGCGGCGCTGTGGAGGCTTCCGATGCCTTGCGATATGGGAGGGAATCTAACAGGCTTCCCTCTCACCTGTTGCAGTTCTCCATCGACAAAAAACCCGTGGTGGTCTGGAACGTGACCCACCGCTGCAACCTGAAATGCGCCCATTGCTACTCGGCATCCAGCGATGTGGCATACTCCGATGAGCTGAGCACGGAGGAGGGGAAGACCCTCATCGATGATCTGGCGGGGTTCGGCTCGCCGGTGATTCTCTTTTCCGGTGGGGAGCCCTTGCTGCGAGCCGACCTGCTGGAACTGGCTCACTACGCAGTCCGAAAAAAAGTCAGGGCTGTAATTTCCACCAATGGTACGCTCATCACCCGCGAGCTTGCCCTCCGACTGCGCGATGTGGGTCTGTCTTACGTCGGTGTGAGCCTGGACGGAATGCGTGAGACCAACGACCGCTTCCGCGGAGTGAAGGGGGCGTTTGATGCGGCCATGGAAGGGATTCGCCATTGCAGGGAGGCTGGGATCAAGATGGGGCTCAGATTCACCATCAACCGCCGCAATGCCTCAGATATTCCTTCCATCTTCGATTTGCTTGATGAAGAGGATATTCCAAGAGTGTGCTTCTACCACCTGGTTTACGCGGGACGAGGCAGCAAGTTGATGAAAGAGGACCTTTCACACCAGGAGACCCGCCGCGTGGTGGACCTAATCATAGACCGGACAGCGGAGCTGTTCGCCCGTGGAAAGCCTAAAGAAGTGCTGACCGTGGACAACCATGCTGATGGGCCTTATGTTTATATGCGCCTTTTGAGGGAAGGCTCTTCAAGAGCTTCTGACGTACTGGAGCTGCTTGAGATGAACGAGGGAAACAGCTCGGGGCGCGGCATCGGATGCGTAAGCTGGAACGGCGATGTTCACGCGGATCAGTTCTGGCGCCATTACAGCTTTGGAAACGTTCGGGAACGCCCCTTCAGCCAGATATGGACGGACACCTCTAATGATCTCATGGCACGACTCAAGGATAAAAAAAAGTGGGTAAAGGGGCGATGCGCCGGATGCAGGTGGCTCGATATATGCGGAGGCAACTTCCGGGTACGCGCAGAGGCGGCCACAGGAAAACTCTGGGCCCCAGATCCGGCCTGCTACCTCACTGATGAGGAGATCGGCCAATGACCCCTGAGGCCCTCCGTGAGCTTCTAAACGCGGTCCAGAATGGAGAAATTGACATTGACACCGCCCTGGAGCGCCTCAGGATTTTACCCTATGAGATTTTGGAAGATGCAACGGTGGATCACCACCGGACGCTCAGGCAGGGATTTCCGGAAGTAGTCATGGGAGAGGGCAAAGATCCGGCTCAGATCTCCAGCATCGTTGAACGCATCGCCGCGGGGGGTGCCAACGTTCTGGTGACCAGGGTAAACGATGAGAAAGCCCACAAGATATTGCTGGACCATCCACTCATGGAACACAACCCACGGGCCCGCATCCTGACACTTATACAGCGAGAGATTCCAATCGTGGGCCGCGGGACAATCCTCGTCATCAGTGCCGGCACGTCGGACATCCCTGTAGCGGAGGAGGCGCTGGTGACAGCCCGGATGATGGGGAACCGCACAGATCATATGTACGATGTGGGAGTGGCTGGACTCCACCGACTTCTGGGGCAGAAGGACAAACTCATGTCCGCCAGTGTCCTGGTGGTGGTGGCAGGGATGGAAGGCGCCCTTCCCAGCGTGGTGGGAGGACTGGTGGCGCGGCCCATTATCGCCGTCCCCACTAGCGTGGGGTATGGAACGAGCCTACAAGGGCTGGCCGCCCTTCTGGGCATGCTCAACAGTTGCGCCGCAGGAGTTACTGTTGTGAATATCGATAACGGTTTCGGGGCGGGTTATGCGGCAAGCTTGATCAATCGTCTTTGAGATCAAAACCCTCATCTATTAAAGTTGACCAGGGCCTGTGAATAAGCGATGGCTTTTCTTCTTCTTCCTTCTTGAGCTGCATTTTTGTGTGAACTTCAAGAGAATGATGGACGAGGGTCATGAGTAAGGAATTGGGGGTGAGCATTTCACCGGGTTGCGCTGTCTCCACCTCCGTCGCCGCGGCAGCAAACGCACGTGCCTCCTTCTCGAAACCTTTGACCAGCATGAAATAGCCCACTTCTTCCAGCCGGCGCCGGACCACATGCTTTTCTTCAGCCCGGCCGAAGATGTCCGCCACAGCGCGGCGATAAATTTCTTCCTTCCTGGCAGTTTGCTGGAAATCGCTGAGAACGATTCGGCTTTCAGTGGCAGTAGTATATTCCTGGAAATAAGGAGCGAGGATCGAAAGGTCTATAATGGGTATTGGTGTTGTTTTGGCCTCCAGCAACTTAATAACCTCCTCCCGGGAAAAGGGGCTGTTACGTACCTGTTCCTTATCCAAATCCAAGCGCTGGTAGAGGGGGTGTATTTCCATTTTAGGGACTCGCCGGGTCATGTTCTCCATGTCCTCGATGAAATTCGAGGGCAGTTCTTTTCCTTTCCGCAAGCTGATGTCGCGGGCCTCTTCCAGCATAAGCCTGCAGTATGCGGGATCAGCTTCAATAAAATCGTCTTGATTGGACTTGCCCATTTCCTCCAGAATGCGGGGTAGTTTCCTCCCGGGAAAAACACCGCTGCGATACTGCCTCAGGCCCTCACGGTCGCTGACCACGGCATCCATTAATACAGACTTGCTAAACTCAACAGGCAGACCCATAAGGAGTATCCTTTCGCCTTCCAAATATATCCAACTCAGCATGCCATAGGGCTTGGGTGCCGGAGGCGGCTTCCAGATACTCTTTTCCTTTAACTCGGGTTCCTCACAAACAAAGCCTTTCTGACGGAGACGATACAACGCCCTTTTGACCTGCTTCCGTTCATCCTTTCCGCGGGCATCCTGGAGGAGCAGGTTCAGCAAGGGTGCGGACCACTCCGTAGCATTGGCAACCAGAGCCTCAACAACCTCCCCGTAAAGTGCCGTAGATTGCACCAGACGCTCGCGCAATGAACCCGCTGTCGTCTCCAGAGATACCCCACCAGTCACCAAGTCCCTTTCTAATCGCTCGAGAAGTTCGACAACCTCGGGCGAAACGCTTTGTGGCGTGTGCCCCCGAAACACTGAGGATTTCGGACTCTTTCTTGATGACAAGCTCTTCCCCTCCCAATTTCTTGCAGTACCGAATGGCGCATTGAGTAACAAAGAATCTAATGCATTATCATAAAACGATTATTAACACCTGGAGGCAAAATTCTCAAGAAGGAATTTTTCTTTGAATGCCGTAACATCATGAGGAGCCCGGGTTTTGGCGTTGTGAAAAGTCACCTGTTATGTAAAATGGTGCAACCCTAAAATAGACATTGAACGTTTGAAAGACGAGAAAGCCCTCTTGGATTAAGG
>CAZTAS010000132.1:0-17873 GCA_964611635.1 uncultured Thermodesulfobacteriota bacterium | reverse complement strand
TTTAGAATCAGGCCAAAATAGGCTAAAAATGGCCTTACAGATCCCAAACTCGGGTAAAATAGAATTGACCCCTGATCGTCATTTAAAATTGACCTCTTGGTCGAGGCACTTGCCACGCCAGAAAATGATGCCAAGCGAGTTTATAATCTCACAGCTTTTGAATTGATTATAAGTGTTTCTTTGAATGCAACTTAGTATCAGTGCTTGCAAATGCGATAGCCTTGAGTTCAGGTATATCTACGTCATTCTGGACTGGCTTTTCATGTTATGTTATTGCTTTTGTGGCATTTGTTTGGGCAAGCCGAGGAAAGGGTTAATTTTCAACGACTTAAGGGCATCTTATTTTCTTTGAGAGTATCAACTTTTCTCTGTTCGGATTTGATTTTCTTATGTCTAATCCGAACTGCGTATCAGTGATTGATATCGTTGAGCTTGGAATAGGGCGGATGTTAGAGTAAATCCAGGGGCAAGTTAATTGATTGTCAGCTTAATCAACTATGCTCCCAGCGTCCAGTTTTTGCTCGCTGCCCTCCGGGGCCGCACCGTCAAGGATGGCATCCAATTCTTCTTTTTCCAGAGTTTCTTTTTCCAGCAAGAGGTGGGCCAGTTTCTCCAGTCTATCCTTGTTATCCATTAAGATCTTTCGCACTCGTTGATGGGTCTGTCCTATGATCTCCTGGACCTCCTGGTCGATCTCCTTGGCTGTCTCTTCGCTATACGGTTTTTGTGTGGAAATCTGCGGCAATGGAACGAAGGCGGGCCCGTAATCCTTGCCATACGTCACGTAGCCCAGCTTTTCTCCCATGCCGTATTCCTTTACCATGCTGGTGGCGATATCCGTGGCTCGCTGCAGATCATTCTGCGCTCCTGTGGAGATCTCGTCGAAGGTCAATTCCTCGGCCACCCGCCCTCCCAGCAGCACAGCCAGCCGGTCAAGCAGCTCGGACTTTGTCATCAGGTAGCGCTCTTCGGTGGGCAATTGGAGAGTGTAGCCCAGGGCCGCGATGCCGCGGGGAATAATGGAAATTCTGTGGACTGGATCGGCGTTGGGAATGCAAGAGGCGACCAGGGCGTGGCCCGATTCGTGATAGGCCACGATTTCCCTCTCCCTGGGGCTGATTATTCTCTGCTTCTTTTCCAGCCCGGCTACCACGCGGTCAATTGCCTCTTCCAGTTCTTTCATGCCCACACTCTTTTTGTCTTTTCTTGCTGACAGAAGGGCTGCCTCGTTGACGATATTGGCCAGATCCGCCCCCACGAAGCCGGGAGTGCGGGCTGCAATAACCTTGAGGTCAAGGTCTTTGGCGACCTTCACGTTCCGAGTGTGGATCAGAAGGATCTCCTCACGGCCTTTCACATCGGGCCGATCAACCAGCACATGGCGGTCGAACCTTCCCGGGCGCAGCAGGGCGGGATCCAAAATTTCGGGCCTATTGGTGGCAGCCATGAAGACCACACCCACATTGGGATCGAATCCGTCCATCTCTACAAGAAGCTGGTTTAATGTTTGTTCCCGTTCATCGTTGCCCGCCATTGGCCCGATCATCCGTGCCTTTCCCAGGGCATCCAGCTCGTCAACGAAGATGATGCAGGGCGCATGGCTGGTGGCCTGGGCAAAAAGATCCCGCACCCGGGCGGCGCCCACTCCAACGAACATCTCGACGAAGTCGGAACCGCTCATGTGGAAGAAGGGCACCTTGGCCTCTCCAGCCACGGCTCGGGCCAACAGAGTCTTTCCTGTGCCCGGAGGGCCCACCAAGAGAACACCCTTGGGTATCCGACCTCCAAGACGCTGAAATTTTTCGGGCGTCTTCAAGAATTCTATGATCTCTTTGAGTTCCTCCTTTGCCTCGTCCACACCGGCCACATCGTCAAAGCTGACTCGGATCTCGTCCTCGGCAAAAATCTTGGCCTTGCTTTTGCCCAGCGACATGAAGCTGCCTCCCGCGCCGCCCATTCTCTTGATCAAGTAGCTCCAGATAATAAAGAAGATACCTATGGGAATCAACCACGAAAGGAGTGTACTCAAAAACTTGCTTTCATATTTGCCCGAGTATTTAATTCCCTTTTTTCCCAGTTCAGCCACAAGGTTGGGGTCATCGATCCTGATGGTGACGAAGGAGTTCTGGCCTTCTTTTGTCTTATCGACAAATTTACCCTTGATGATTTGTTCCTCGATGACCAGTTCGTTGACCTTCCCCTCGGAGACCAACTGCTTGAACCGACTATACGGAATATTCTCCACGCCTCTTGTAAAATAATAATTATGGATAAAAGAAATTATGAGAAAAGCAATAAGAAAATACCAGATGGAAAAATGAGCCTTGGGCGGGATCACTTTCTGGGGTGATTGATTCTTTCTGCTCCTCGATGAATCAAAAAGCCGTTTTCTGGATGCCCTCTTTTTTGCCATGTTCATACTCCTGCAATTGGAAGTTTATCTTATTTCTTTAAATTATAATATATAATATATTTCTCTCTATCGGAAGGCAACAAAATTTTTTGCGGCCATTGGCCAGTAATACATCGAAATCTTTTAAGAATGTTGCTTTGCCATTAAGTTGTAATAGGTGAGTCTTGATCTTGCAGATCTTCTCCGGAGATTTTGATCTCAGCTGACAGGAAGTATGATACAATCAAACACCGAGAGGGGGAAAATGGGTCGATGTTTTGATATTTCTGCCATATCGCAACCTTTTGAAAAGTATATACTGTTAAAATATCAGAAATCCTCAACTGGAAAAAATTAACCCCAATATGCTGCGTATAACATTCACCCTAGCCTTCCGGTGAAGGGATCAACCTTAAGACATATTATGAGAGAGCGGCATTCTTATGGTTAAAAAACCTGTTTTACTTAAACAGGTCTTATTATCTTTTGTCAGTCTTTCTTTAAGTATTTCATTTTTTGTACTTTTTTGATGACATATATCGCTATCAAGATTGCTCCTCCGAAGACTGAACTATAAATCTCCAATGAGAATAAGCTGATCGCTGCCACGAGAAGCAAGATACGTTCAACCCACCCAAGGTGATATCCCAGGTAACCCACAACTACCGCGCTTAAGGCACATATGCCCAGGCACAGCATTAGCAATACACCGCCTAATTGGATGAAATTAAAAGTAGCCGATGGGTCGAGCAACCAGGGCATAAGAACAAGCACTGGGGCATAGACGAAGAAAAGCGGAACAAGTACCTTCCCCATAGAGAGGTGAAAGGAAGTGAAGCCCGTGGAAAAGGGGCTGGCGCCCGAGATGCCGGAGGCAGCGAATGCCGCGAGGCAAACCGGGGGAGTCACGTCTGCCAGAACCCCGTAAAAAAAGACAAACATGTGGGAGATCAGCGGGTGGACATTCCATTGAAGGAGGGCCGGGGCCGCTATCATGGAGGTAACAATATACTGGGGTGTTGTGGGCAGCCCCATACCCAGGATCATACTGGTCACCGCCGTAAGACACAGGGTGAAGAATAGCGCTAACTGCTCCAGGCCGAATAAATTCATAAAATCTAAAACCAAAATCTTACCTGCTATATCTTCGGCCAGGGCGATGATGATGCTGGCTAACTTTATGCCCAACCCTGATAATGTGGCAGCCCCTATAATGAACCCCACGGAAGCACATGCCGCCCCCACAGCTAAAGAGGTGCGCGCTCCCCACTCCATGGATTCCAGTATCTGGGGAACTCTCATCCGGCTCTCCTGGTAGAAAAGACCGATGAAAATGACTGAGAAGTTGCCAATGATGCTGGAGTAATGAGGCGACACATCCATAGCCAGCGCAATCATCAGTAAAACAGTGCTGGTAACACCCAGGCTCCAGGTCAACCGGTCGCTTTTTTTATACGTCCACCAGAATCCCGCCACCATTGTAGCAAGCCAGGCCACCGTGTATGTGCTGAACTGGGTTAATGGATTGGCATATTCATATCGAGCCACAACGGGCAGAGTGAGGAGGACTGTGACCCCAAGAGGGATCAATCGCCCCCGGATCTGGGCCGTGGAGATGGCATAAACTATGGCCCAGAAAGCGGCCATAAAGGGGCTTCGGCCGATGAGCAAAAGCAGAACGATGACCATCAACGGCAGCAGCAGGATGCCCCGATCTTTAAGAATCGGAATGGCCCGGGGCAAGGCCTCCCTGGGAAGCCCAAGGATGCCGTGCTTGAGGGCTTCCAGGTGGACCTGGAATCCTATTGCAAAGTAATGGATCAGGGCGGGAATAATGGCTGCTGCGCAGATCTTAATGTACGGAATACCCAAAAACTCCGACATAACAAAGGCGGCGGCCCCCATAATAGGCGGGGTGATCTGGCCGCCTGTGGAAGCGGAGGCCTCCACGGCTCCGGCAAAGCGCGGTGGAAAGCCGATCCCTTTCATCATGGGGATGGTGAAGGCGCCCGTTGTAACGGTGTTGGCTATGGAGCTGCCGCTGATGGAGCCGAACATACCGCTGGAGATGACCGACACCTTGGCGGGCCCCCCCACCGTGCCCCCGGCCAGAGACATGGCCAGGTCGATAAAAAGCTGTCCAAGACCGCTTTTGGTGATGAAAAGGCCGAAAAGTATGAAGTGGAACACAAAGGTGGCTATCACCCCAAGTGGGATTCCGTAAAGCCCCTCGCTGCCCATATACATGTGCTCGATGATTCGCTTGATGGAAAAGCCGCGGTGGGCCAGCAGATCCAGGCCGGGGATATCGAGCAGATACGGCCCATAATAACATATCGCAAGAGCCACAAAAGAGATAAAGGGGAGCACCGGCCCAACGGAGCGCCGGGCGCCTTCAAGCACCAGTAATATGGCGATAAAGCCCATAATCAGGTCCCGTTTTATAGGGCTTCCGAAACGAAGGACCAGCGGATCGTACTCCACCATTATGTAAAGTGAAAAGCCGGCAGCCAGTATAGCGCAAACCACGTCAAAATATGGGATACTATCCGGGTGAGGCCGATACTGATGTCTACTGGAAAGCCTGATGACGCTTAGAACAATCGTCACTGCCAAGGTGAGCAAAATGCCCCCAAAAAGAAATGCCATCCACAGGCCCAAGGGGAGGGTCATGCCCGCCAAAAATAATTTGGGATCGGCCCACATGGATCGAATAAAGGATATTGTCACCATCAGGCCGGCCGAACAGACCACCAGGTCCAGCAATGCGATCAGGGGATGGCCAAGAAGCTCCCGAATCTTGAAATAAAAGAAGACTGATGCACATGCCAGAAAAGTAATCAGCGCGGCTTGTTCAGAGAACTTGAAGCCGCCATGGAGCATAATCCCCACCAGGGCTCCCCCCAGGATGGAGTAAATGGCGTCCAGTACAATGTTCAGCGGCGTCCCCGGCTTCTTCCGCCTGATGGGATAAAGAAGGAACACCATTGGAAGGACGAGGGAAAAATAAAAACCCCGGTGCATCAGTTTAGCCAGGATGCCGAAGCCGGCTGTATAGATCTCGAATGAGGAGAGAAGGAAGGCCATGGCGAAAATCAATTTGGCTGTGTGTCCTCGAACTTTTCGAAATCGAAGCTCGGGATCGTAAGTGGCTAAAAAATCCGTGTCCACTCTGAGGGGTTCCGCCTTTGTCAGGTGGTCACTGGTTTCCGCCCGGCTTGTCATCATGGTTTATTCTCCCTGTTTCCCAAAAAAATTGCCAGCCAACAATCATTGCCCTGCGCTGCTGCCACCTCTCAGGCCTGATGGAATACTTCTGGGAACAACGGGACTGCTAAAAACCCACTTTTATGTCGCAGGCCCAAATTCAATGCCTAACAATATAATAAAAAAGACCGGGTGCACAATGGCTGGCTCCCGGTCTTTTTTCCCATCACGATGCACCGGGGAGGATCACTTGATCAACCCTTTCTCCCTGTAATATTTCTCTGCCCCGGGATGAAGGGGACACCCCGTGCCGTATATCGCTGTCTTCCACTGCACCAGTTTTCCCTTGACATGAACCTGGGCCATGATGTCCGCGACGCTCAACTTTTCTTTCCGCCGCGGGATAGGCCCCTTTTCCCACAGAGCCTTGGTTATTCTGTAGACCAGGTCTTTGTCAAGGTCCTCGGTGCACGTCAACTGCGCCCATATGGTAACGGTCTTGACGTCATAATCCTGCCCAGGATATGTCCCTTTCTCTATAACATACGGCGTGTAGAAAGGATACGTATCGCATATCTTCTTTATCAATTCATCATCCATCGGGACCAGGACCGTTGGGGTTGTGGTAAACAGGTCTATCATGCCAGCCAATGGTTGGCCGGCTGTCCAGTAAATGAAGTCTCCCAGGTCGTCCTTGAGCCTCTGGGCTGTTCCCGAAACCGACAGGTAGTCCACGGAAGCAAAGTCATCGAGAGTAAGCCCCATGACCTTGAAGAACATTCTGGCATCATACATGCTGCCGCTTCCCTTATCCGGCCCGACATACCGCTTGCCCTTGATGTCCCACCAGCTCTTGATCCCCGCTTTCTTCAGAGCGAACAAGCTGGCTGACTCGGGGAAAAGCGTTGCGATGGCGCGAATACTCTTGAAAGGTGGTTGGCCCTTGAACATTTCCGTTCCATGTAAGGCCCAGTAGTTCTGGTTGTTTTGTGTAAGGGCCATCTCCAGTTCCTTATTGCGGACAAGGTTGATGTTCGCCACCGAGCATGTGGTTGTCTGGGCAGTGGCTACTATATCTTCCAGCTTCAGGCTTACGCCCTGTGCTATAGCCGCTCCCATGGGGTAATAGGTCCCCCCGGTGGAACACGTGCCGATGGAGACGAATTTCTTTTGGGCCGAAGCCACGCCGCCGGTGGCAAAAACCATGCACACGGCTAGCACCACTGCCATAGTCCATAGCATCTTTCTGGTCATCTCATGCCCTCCTCTTTCAAAACAGGTGTTTCAAAATGGATTGATTAAATCCCATCATTAGTCTGTTCTCACCACCTCCTTCTTGATCTTCGAAACCTTTCATAATTCCTACCTACTGCCATAAAAAACCCCACCCTCCAATCCTGGAGATGTGGGGTCTTTATATGCTCGTTTTCATGACTCTTCCTCTTGCCCTTAAGACATCATCAAGATATCTGACTAAATGATATCTAATGACAAGCAAAGCCAAAATTTATAAAGATAATTTATTTATTCATTTTTCAATATAACTTCTAATATAATTTTTTGTCAAGGATCAAATTATCATAAGTTCAATCCGAATTGCATATCAGCTCAGCTTGGAAGAAAGCATGTGTCAGAGTAAATCCAATAGACGAATAGCTTATTGGCAGTTTAAGTATTGGTTCATATAGATTATAACATTAATTCTTCAACAAGCCTGGAATATCATTCATTGCAACATGATTGGATTTGTGCTAAATCAGGCTATGAATCCCTGGGGCTCGATGCCTTGGTTACTGGAAAGTATTTATATAAGACGTCTTTAAATATTTGCACATAATATTCTTAATTATCCAGTGGCAGCACCAACACGAGTATGAATATCTTGGGTGCCACTGGCAGAGCCGAAGGCTCGCCAGTGAAGCATGAATGTACTGATCACAAGACACGGGCAACCTTCGGTTTGCCCGTGGCACCCAGTTTAGGAATGTCAATATGCAATTATTAATGACGTTTAATATAGAACGAGGAGCGGTGGACGGGGTTATCCCGCCCCTGCTGGGTTGCGGTTGCCGAACTCTAAAAAGAGAGGAAGGACATGGGAAGATTTGATGCTGTGGATAAGGATTTTCTGTTTCGACGGGCAGCGCTTAAATGGGGCAAATGGGACCGGGACGTCTTGTCGCTCTCGGTGGCTGACATCGATTATCCAGTAGCAAGGGAGATTAAGCAGGCAGTTATACGGTGCGTAAAGGAGGACCGCACCCCTTATGGCCACCACCAAGGGGACCCGGAGTTTCGCGAGACCCTCGCCCTGAAGCTCCGCCAGCGAAACCGAATCCCTGCTACAGTTGATGATATTCTGGTAGTGCCGGGTGCCATGGCGGGAATCTTCCTCTCTTGTGCTTACAGCCTTAAGCCCGGGGACGAGGCAATCTTATGCCCAGCGCCCGTGTATGCGCCGTTTTTCAAGAACATTAACCTGGCGGGTGCAACCGTGGTGCATTGCAACCTGGATATGCGCGGGAATCGCCGCCTCAATCCTGAGGAACTGAGTCGCCTGGTTACCGACCGAACGCGGCTTCTCATGGTATGCAATCCTCACAACCCCACAGGCCGGTTGCTCACGAGGGAAGAGCTGACAGGTATTGCTGAGGTGGCACGCAAATATGACCTGATGGTCTTTTGCGACGAGTTATACGAGGATATGGTGTACGAGAGAGAGCACATAAGCATGGCCTCGCTGGACAAGGAGATGTTTCGCCGCACCATCACTGTGTTTGGATTTAGCAAGGCGTTTGGTATCCCTGGGTTCCGAGTGGCCTATCTGACTATCCAGGGCCCGGCCATCAAGGAGCTTACAGACCGTTCTCATTACTATTGGGTCCACACTGATGCACTGGCGCAGGCCGCCGGCATGGCCGCTCTGACTGAATGCGGTGGATGGCTGGCAGAGTTCATGGATCACATGAGACAGATGCGAGATCACACCGTGAACCGGCTCAATGAGATCAACGGCGTGCGCTGCCCCTCTCCGGAGGCCACTCCCTTTGTGTTTCCAGATATCAGTTCCTTCGGGAAGAGCAGCACGGAAATCTTTGAATATCTACGCGATGAAGCCCGGGTGATCATTGAGGCTGGCTCCAATTTCGGTCCCGGTGGAGAGGGATGCGTGCGCATCAATTTTGCTACATCCCTAAGTATTCTGAAAGAGGCCATGGACAGAATCAAGGCCGCGCTGGAACGACTTTGAGGCGCATTATGAGGACATTGCATCATCATGATTTACAGCAGGATTTGATTGGCTTCTTCCCCAATGCTTATAAATCAATGAAACTTGAAATTCAAGATAATATCTTAAAATATTAAATAGTTAGACAGAAATAGTAAAAAAATGGTTTAAGTAGTTTTACTCTGGAACTGCTTTTTGAGAGCCTTGGAGAGGTCTGGAAAGGGTCGTCTCGGAGTTGATTTGATCACCTGAGTTAATATCCGGAAAACTTTGGCTTTATTTTAGCTCATTAAGCTTTACCATCCTGTTGTGAAGCACAATTCGAAAGGGGAACCAATAATGGTAAAACTGCAATTCCCAATTAATGAAAATATCAAGAGATTGCTTGACTTACCTCCCGTGTCTCAAATTGGGATAATTGTTCAGGACATGGACAGGGCCATTCAATATTATTCCGAATTGTTCGGGCTGGGGCCCTGGTCCGTTTTTATTCCCGAGTATGCCAATAAAACATATCGAGGAAAACCAGCCCAATTCCGGATTCAGATTGCATTGGCCAAATCGGGTACCGTTGAGTGGGAATTAATCAAAGTTTTACAAGGACCTAGCGTGTATGAAGATGACCTTGGGAAAGATGGAGAAGGTCTTCATCACCTGGGTTTTCTTGTTGAAAATATTGATGAACGAATAGATGCCGTCAAAAAGATAGGCATTGATATCATTCAGTCGGGCCAGCGTCCAGGGGCAAAGTTTGCTTATCTCGACACGCGCTTCATTGCTGGCGTGACAATAGAGCTTTTTCAAAAACCTTATGAATAATGAATAGCCCGGAGCTTCTCCAGTAGCCGATAGAATTGTTGTGGTGACCTGAAGTAGCGCCAGAAATCCCGTCTGGATTCAGGCGCTCACTTTATTTAAAGCCGCCGCGGAGAAGGGCTATTGCTTTGAATGATTTTGCGCTGCGGATTAGATTTCTTCATCCCAGCACCCGAGACGGGACAAAGACGCGGCCATCCATGAGGCGTCGGGCCGTGCGCCCCATGGAAACACGCTTCACCTCCCACTTCCCCTCCATTTGAACTTCCACCTCCAGAAGGCCAGAGGGGTGTCCGAATCTTATGGTGGATGATGGTATTTCCGCTTCATATTGTACTTCGGGCAAGCCTGAGGGCCGACCGAATTCACCGATAGATCGCGTATCCTTCAGAACGCTGTGGACTACCGTTCCGGGTATGGAGGCCGCCACTGCCAGGCACACCGCCCCGGTTCCCGCATAGCTCTGATGCATTCGCTGCATTGAGCTCATGTGGGAATAAAGGTCCATGTCCGTGTGCCTCAGGGTACGGCCGTCCAGTGTTCGGGCTTCGGTGGGGCCCTGCACCAGTGCCGGGCGAGGCACGGCGGGCATCTGCTCGGTGGCCCGGTCTGGGTCGTCTATGAATCCTGCCATATAACATGCACGCGCCCGAATTCTCTCTAACAGCTCCAGGCGGACAGGATCCGCCGTGCGGGGATCCTCCATGCCAAGGTTTCGGATACCCAGGTCCTCTGCCCGGATGAAAACCATGGGGTTGGCCACGTCCAGGATCGTAACCTCCAGGGGCTTTAGCCCCTCCAGCTCCACTAGGTCAACCATTCGGCCTGTTGGAAAGAGCTTGCCGCTATGCGAGCCAGCCGGATTCAGGAAATCCACACGGATTCGTGCCCCGCTTCCTGCCACGCCGTCTATGACGTAGTCACCTTGTGATACGGATCGGCCATCCTGCACGGGCACATTGACCACGAAGTGCTTCCGGGTGTTGACGTTGAATACACGAACCGGGGTTATCGGTTCCACCCCTTTAACCAGCCCCTCATCCACGGCAAAGGGCCCCACGGCTGCCAGCAGGTTGCCGCACATGCCCTTGTAATCCACAATCGGCTCGCTGATTCCCACCTGGGCGAAAAGATAGTCCACATCGGCCCCGGGCTCCTCCGACTGGGAGATGACCACAGCTTTGCTGGTATGCGAGGTTGCGCCGCCCAGCCCGTTTATCTGGCGTACATCGGGCGTTCCCATGGCGGCCATGAAAATGGCGTCCCACGTGGACGGATCAGGAAGATCTCGCCGGTGGAAAAATAGCCCGCGGCTGGTTCCGCCGCGAAGGAATACGCATGGAAAAGAAATCAAATCGTGCATGTTCTTTGTACCTCTGGTGATTTCAGTGTAACGTGACTGCGTGTAATGGTAGCTTTATGTTTTTGGGATTTTGCCGGCGAACTGCTTCTCCAGCTCGAGCATTTCCCGGTAATTTATGAGATCGTATAGTTGGGACCGGGTGAACATTCTCTCCAGTAATCCCTTCTGAGTTCCTGTGCTTCTGATTTCGGTGAACAGTTCGTGGATGGCCTTTATGGCAACCCGCATGGCCGATGCGGGGTATATAACCATACGGTAGCCAATCTCCTGGAACTGGGCCGCCGTGAGGTACGGCGTCTTGCCGTACTCGGTCATGTTGGCCAGCAGTGGAGCGCGCACCTCTCGGGCGTAAGCGCGAAACTCCTCTTCAGATTCAAGGGCTTCGGGGAAAATCATGTCAGCCCCGGCCTCCAGGTAGGCTTTTCCCCGGCGCACGGCCTCGTCGAACCCCAGCGGGGCACGGGCGTCCACGCGGGCAATGAGGAGGAAATCTGGATCTGTCCTGGCGTGACAGGCAGCGCGTATCTTCCCCATCATCTCCTCCATTGGGATGATCTCCTTGCCTTCCACGTGTCCGCACCGCTTGGGCATTACCTGGTCCTCGATATGAATACCCGAGATTCCCGCCAGTTGAAATTCCTGGACGGTGCGCATAACATTAAGCACACCGCCATAGCCCGTGTCAGCGTCGGAGACGATGGGCAGAGTGGTTGCCCTTGCTATCCGGGCGGCGCTCTGCACCATCTCGGTGAGGGTTATGATGCTGTGATCCGGCATTCCCAACTGCGTATTGACTGTTCCGGCTCCTGTCATGTAAACTGCTTCAAACCCGCACATCTCGGCTATTCGGCCGGTTAGCGCGTCGTGGGCCCCCGGGGCCATCAGGATTTCTTCTCTCGATAGCAACTCTCGCAAGTGTGCACTTCTTGTGGACATCAGATAAATCCTCCTTATAATTATGTGTTTCCTGCTAGAATGGTCTGGCGCAGGTGCTCCAACAGCCCCCCTTTGCGGAGGATTTCCAGCAGAAAGTCCGGCTTTCGCTCTCCCTGCAACGTCTTCCCGGTTCTCTCTATCTTCACCATTCCGCTCCCAATATCAACCTCCAGGCTGTCTCCGGGGCTAACACTTTCTGATATTCCCGGGCACTCCACAACGGGAAGGCCCACGTTGATAGAATTGCGATAAAAGATCCGGCCGAAGGAATCGGCCACCACCGCGGCCACCCCCAAGGCTTTGAGGGCCATGGGAGCCTCTTCTCGTGATGAGCCGCACCCGAAGCTTCCTCCGGCCACCAGCAAATCACCGGGCCGGAACTCCCGATGGAATCCGGGGTGAATTCCCTCCATGGCAATCTCTCTAAGTTTTTCCGGGGGAAGGTATTGGGTGAGATACACACTCGGAACAATGACGTCAGTACTGATGTCAGAGCCGAAAACCCACGCGTTTCCCCTGATGATCTTCATGATAGTAACCTCCGGCGAGTAATCAAAATTCTCTCGGGTCCCCGATGCAGCCGGCCAGGGCAGAGGCTGCCACTGTTGCCGGCGAAGCCAGATATACTTCAGCTTCGCGGCTTCCCCTGCGGCCGCGGAAGTTGCGATTTGTGGAGGAGATGCTCACCTCTCCGTCCCCCAGCAGGTCTAAGTGCAGCGAGGCGCACGAGGCGCAGTTGGGATTGGTGACAACAGCGCCCGCCTCAACCAGTGTCTCCAGTACGCCGCTACGCAGGGCAGCAAGGTAGGTCTCTGTAGAAGCAGGAACCACAATCATCCGGACACGTGGGTGAATGCGCCGTCCACGGAGGATATCCGCAGCGGCCTGGAGGTCCTCAAGACGCCCGTTGGTGCAAGAGCCCAAAAAGGCGTCGTGTATTTCGATGCCGGCAACTTCTGTAACCGGTACCACGTTGTCAACGGCGTGAGGGCAGGCAACCTGAGGGACCAGCCCGGACAAATCGAGATCCACCACGGCCTCGAACTCGGTATCCGGGGCGCTCAGGACTGGCTCCAGCGGGCCCTTCACCCGGGGGCCAAGGTAAGACAGTGTGACCTCGTCGGCGGCAAAGAAACCGGCCTTGGCCCCCACCTCAACCGACATGTTTGCCATGACCATTCGGCCCGCTAAGCTCATGGCGTACGCCCCCGGTCCTCGAAACTCCAGCCCTTTGTATTGAGCCCCGTCGGCATGCAGACGGCCCACCAGGTGAAGCATGGCGTCCTTGGGAGCCACCCGTGGGGGCAACCGACCTTCCATCTGCACGGCCATAACCGGGGGGATCTTCAGCCAGATAGTGCCCGTCAGCAGCACGCCCGTGGCCTCGGTGATGCCTATGCCGGTGGCAAAGGTGCCAAAGGCCCCGTTGGTGACGGTATGGGAGTCAGTTCCCACTACCAGCAGCCCCGGCTCCACATGCCCTTTTTCTGAGAGCACCTGGTGGCAGATACCCACATTTATGTCATACAGAATGGTCTGCCCGGCGAAGCATTCCCGTACACGCCGCTGTGCGTTGGCAGACACTATTTTAGAGGGCGGCACCTCGTGGTCGAAGACCACAATCACCTTCTCTTTGGGCATTCGGATTTGCGGCATGCCCAGCTCTTGAAGGTTATCCACCACGCGGGCGCCCTGCCGCTCTGTGATCATGAGGCGGTCCACCACGGCATCCACGATCTCCCCGATTGTTACCTGTTTTCTACCCGATGCCCTTGCCAGGATTTTCTCCAGCGCGTTCAACGTATCTCCTCCAAGCACACCACCATATCGAAAAGTTCCCCCCAGGAAGCTCTTCCGCTCCAGCCGGGTTTGCCACGTGTTGAATTCCCGGTCCGGCTTGCTGGTATGAATCTGGATGTTCTCGGGCCGCACCGAGGCCGGTACCCTCCAGCCCTTGGGGAAATATGTGAGAGTCGTTTGGATTGAGCCCCTCAGACCCTTCTCCTGGATGTCCAGCACGGAAATTCCCTTGTTCCTGTTGCGGACTGTTCCGGCCAGGAAGTTTATCTTTCCGATCAAATCGGCCACGCAGCGCAATGTGGTGGTTTTTTTCGCAGCCCGACGGCTCCGGAAGCCAGTGCTTTCCAACCCATCACTCCAGCAAGACAGGAAGTCCGTCCTTCCTAGGTGCTCTCCTTATACCTAAAGCAATGAATTTTTGTTTCCCCACCGCATTATGATCTGCCATGCGAGGAAGGGAACCAGTGTCCAAACGCGAAGCAATTTATATTCATTTCCGAAAAGTGTTGGGAATTCTGCAATCTATTAAAAAAATGGCAAAATCTTTTCATTTTAAGCTCTATTCAATGGGAGAGCAAGCAGAATATCAACCTCAAGGATCAAGGAAAAGCATTGAATTCACGCTGCAAATGCAGGGTTTTCAATGATGTGAGTTGATTTTATTTTGCGAGGGAATTTGTGTCAATGGATTTTTTTATTTAATTGTTTTCATTTGGCAATTGACATATTCGAAGCCATTTTCTATACTTTGTATACACTGGAAGGTAAAAGGTTTAGTCTGATCCAAGCTGAAGGTGTCTTTCTCCAGGAAGAGATAATTTCAATGATTAGTGAGTCTTGCTGGGAATCCGGCCGGGGCGTTATGGGAACAGGTGATGGAACGAACGTTGTATAAGGAATTGGAACACATCGTTCGGGTGATCAGCAACACCATCGATGCTTTCACAACCGCGCTGTTCCTCGTGGATCGCCGTAAACGATCCCTGCGTCTGGCCACTTATTGCACTCTTAGCCAGAATATCATTCCTGGCTCGGTAATAGGGTTTGATGAAGGGCTCATAGGCTGGATTGCAAAGAATAAGAAACCGGTCAACATCTCCCGATTTCATACGGATGCCACCACGCTGCGCTTTTATTCGAAAGATGAGGACATAAAATCCTTTATCGCCGTGCCTGTAGGGGAGTTCGGCGTCCTTTCCGTGGACAGCAAGAAGCGCTACGATTTCACGGACAAGGAGCAGAAGATCTTGATGGATTTTGCCCAGATGGTGGTCAATGTACTGAGCAGATCGCGCAGGCTGCGGGATGAGGACCAATCTGTCAGTATAAGCCTTTTCCACAGGTTGCTGGAAATTCTTTTACAGGAGGATAAAGGCAGCTCGCCCATATCGCGTCTGCTTCAGGACGGCTCCCGGCAATTGGAAGCACGGCTATCCGCTTTTGCACTGGAGGATGCCACTGAGACCCGGTATGAAGTGGTGACCGCAGTGGGATTTCACCCCGAAAACCTGCCTGGCAGCACTTTCCCCCTGCACAACGGCTTGGTGGGGTGGGTATTCAAGAACGGCGTCCCCCTGATTCTGCCCTCAATTCGCCCGGACGCAACCAAATCTTACCTTTTCTCCATGAAGGAAAAACTTGGAAAGCTGGAATCTCTTCTGGCTATACCCCTGAAAACCGTGAAAACCGAGGAGCACGTATTTGGAGTCCTGGTCTTTTGTGGAGCGCCCGCACACCACCTCCGGGAGGTCGTCCCGCGGGAGATGGAGCTGCTGGGCCGCATCATCTCCCTTTACCTGGATCAAAAGCGGATGGCGGTGGAACTCAAGCGGAAAGAATACATTGATCCCATCACTGGTTTCATGGACCTATCCGGCTTGTTTAAAACTCTGCACAGTCTTTGTGGCGAAAAGGCCACTCGGGCATCTGCAATGACTCTGTTTAGAGTGAACATCATAGATTTTCCGCTCCTTGGATTTAGATACCCCTATCCTGTGGCAGATCAACTTTCGCAGAGGATTGCGCGCATTTTGAAAGAAATCTTTGGCGCTGAGGCACAGATGGCTCATGGTGGAGAGGGGAGCTTCGCCATCCTTAATCCAGGACGAAATCCCGCTGAGGTCAAGCAATTACGAAAGCAGCTTATTACAGCGTTGAGCACCAACCTCATCCAAATTGGAGATTTTGACCTGCATGTCCATTTTGATGTTGGTTTTGCAATGTTTCCATCCGATGCTCGGACATTGGATGAGCTGTGGGGTAGGGCCGGGGCATCCTTCGAGCGCATTTAATCGAAATTTTGAAATTAAGAATTTTAGAGGTTTTTGCCGCTTAGATCAGGTATCTGTATTCTCGCAAGAAGGTGTAAGCGGAGGCAATAACGCGGATTAATAATTTGTACGTGGATTATCGCATGAATCCCTGAAGCAGGAAGGTTTCAATGTTCGATACACTGCTGGGTTGGTTTTCAAAAGATATGGCCATGGATTTGGGCACGGCCAATACTTTGATTTATATTAAAAAGGAAGGCATAGTGCTCAATGAACCTTCCGTTGTGGCCATTGCCCGCGAAACGGGTGAAGTCATAGCTGTTGGGAAAGAGGCAAAGGATTATATTGGACGCTCGCCCCATAATATTCATGCCATCAGGCCGCTGAAAGATGGCGTGATCTCTGACTTTGACTCCACTCGTGAGATGATTAGGTTTTTTTTTCAAAAAGCCGCTGGCAGGTCGCGTCTGTTACGCCCGAGGATGGTTATCGGGGTCCCATCGGGCATCACACAGGTGGAAAAGCGTGCGGTGCTGGACTCAGCCAATATGGCAGGTGCCCGGGGGGTATACCTCATCGAAGAGCCCATGGCGGCTGCCATAGGAGCTCGCCTTAACATCCATCAGCCCTCAGGGAACATGGTGGTTGACATCGGGGGTGGGACCACAGAGGTGGCTGTCATTTCCTTGAACACAGTTGTTTATAGCGAATCAGTGCGTGTAGCTGGTGATGAGGCCAACGAAGCCATTCAGCGATACATCCTGAAAAAGCATCACCTCCAAATCGGTGAGAATGCCGCAGAGCAGATAAAGATCGCTATTGGCTCAGCGTGTCCTCTGAAGCAGCCCATGATAGTTCGCGTGGCCGGTAAAGACATCATGCGAGGGGTGCCCCGGACTATTGAAATCAACGACGGGGAGGTCCGAGAGGCCATAAGCGAGCCAGTCAATGCCATTGTAAATGCCGTGCTGAGAGCCTTTGAGCAGACTCCGCCAGAGCTAGCCTCAGACATCAAGGGAAATGGCATTATCCTGGCGGGTGGCGGCGCGCTTCTCAAGGGGGTTGACAGACTCATCGAGCAGCAAACGAATGTCAACGTGATGTTGTCGGACGATCCGCTGACCACCGTGGTGGAGGGATGCGGTATAGCTCTGGAGGATCTTAAGTACTGGAAGCCGGTTTTCATTAATTGAGCATGGGCACGGGATAACGCGGTTAACGCCTGGCCCGATTTTCGTCCTGCTGACGAACCTTCTGGGCGATTTCTTCCCGGGCTCTTTCAAAGTCGGGCTGTACTTCCTGAGAGGTCCAGGTGCGCTCTTCCGGTGTTCTTTTCTCCATCTGCCGCAAGAACAAATGGCGGAAATCTTCCATCCGTCGTCCATAGATGTGATACGAGTCCGACCAATCAACGTATCGGCCTATACTTACTGTCTTGCCCAGCCGATGGCTCAGGATCTCAGCCAGCCTTTCCTGAAAGTGGATCAATGCGAACATGTTCATGAAAGCCGCGTCATATGCATCTCTAGATCGAAAGCGCACGTTCATGTTGAGCCAGGGACGTCCGCTCTCATCCATGTGCAATCGGCACCAGATGCTTTGCAGACAGGGCGGATGCTCAAATCCACTGTCTACCCAGGGCTGCCAGGTGATCCCCTGCGCACGCCTTGAATAAGGTGATTGGCTCAGCACCGCCAGGATTGATTGCTCTACCTGGTCGATGGGCGCGTCCAGGCCCGGCACCTGGTAGGAAAACAGTCGGCCGTGGTAGGTGTATTCCCAGCGTGTGTCTGTGGGGTCCAGCGGGTCCCGGACCCAGTGATCCTTGATACCTTCCACCACCTCCTGGCGGTACTCCTC
>CAZTAS010000131.1:0-18023 GCA_964611635.1 uncultured Thermodesulfobacteriota bacterium | reverse complement strand
CCTCCGGGCTTTGGCTCGAAGCTCCATGCATGTCAGACCCGGGGTATCGTCAACATAAATGGGAGCCTCGGAAAGGATGCCTGCTGCGGTTGTAAGGCGAGGCCAGTCACGGTCGCTGAGCATGCCCGTGCGCACCCTGGAAGAATCTACCCGAGCCTCAGAGCATAGCATGCGTATGCCCAGTTGTTCCTTGGACATCTCCAATGAAAAGATTGCCGCCGGAACGTTGCCTCGAGCGGCGGCATACGAGGCCACGTTAAGGGCGAATGTTGTCTTGCCCATTCCGGGACGGCCGGCGATGACCACGAGATCAGACCGCTGAAGCCCTGCAGTCATTTTATCAAAGTCGTCAAAGCCCGTGGGCACGCCGGTGATCGTCTCCTTTCTCTCGTATAGACTCTCGATCTGAGCAAACCCGCTTTTGATCACGTCCTTTAGCGGATAAAAAGAGGGCCTGATGCGCTGCTCGGCGATCCGGAGCAGCACTTGCTGTGCATAATCAAGGTATTCGTCGATGTCATCTGCAATCTGATAACCCCGGTTCACGATCTCAGTGGCGTGGCTAATAATATTGCGCAGAATGGCTTTTTCTTTGACTATCCGGGCGTGGTACTCGACGTTTGCGGCCGTGGGGATGTTCTCTACCAGGGAAGCCAGGAAAGCAGGCCCACCGATTTCATCCAGCTGGTTTTTCTCTCGCAGCAGATTAGTCAGTGTTATGAGATCTGCGGGCTCGTTGCGTTCAAAAAGCTCCAGTGTTCCCTGATACACTTTCCTATGGGAATCCCTGTAGAAATCACGCTCTCCAACGATCTCCACCACACGGGAAAGCACTCCGTTGTCCTGCAATATGCTTCCCAGAACTGCCTGTTCCGCCTCCAAGTTCTGCGGTGGAATTTTGTTTAATGCCATTTCGGTCGCCATAACTGAACTCCCCTATTATTCAGCCTTGGTCACCGATAGCCTGAGTTCGGCCACGACTGATGATTGCAATTTGATGGGGACGGTGAAGTCTCCCAATTGCTTGATGGGCTCTGGAAGCATAATTTTCTTTCGATCGACTTCGATCCCCATTTTGGAGAGAGCCTCCTGAATGTCCATTGAAGTGACGGATCCAAACAACTTTTCGCTCTCACCGGTGGCCCTTGAAAAAGAGATTGACACGTTGCCGATCTTCTCTACCAATGTCTCGGCATCGTGCCGGGTCCGCTCTATCTTGCTCAGGAGCTGGCGCTTATGATGCTCTAGTTGCTTCAGGTTCCTGCTGGTAGCCTCCAAAGCAAGTTTTTTGGGAAACAAGTAATTCCGAGCATATCCCTTTGCCACATTCACAGTCTGTCCAGCCTCTCCCAACGAAGGGACATCTTCTGTTAAAATAACTTTCATGAAATCTATCCTATTCTCCGTTTTCAATGGAACCGGCATGTTTAGAACGGCCGGGAGTTATTTTGCGAAAATCGAACCATAAATCAAAAAGGCCCAACCCCACCACCAGAACCAGCATCAATTGTTGAATGATGATTAACAAGTAACCGATGATCTTAATGATAGGCGGGACTCTGTAAGTCTTAAAGAAATACGCCACAATGGCGATCCCTTGAAAAAAGTATACCAGCAGCATGATGAGCAATCCGTTCATGCACACTGTCCGTACAGCCTCCATGGGAATCAGCATGCCGCTTCCGCATCCGATGAGCAACCAGACGAGTGTTTCGTGCGATCTCCAGCACGTCAAGTCGCCAAAATCCGGAAAGCTCAATCCCCATCGTTGGAAGATCCTTTTGCAGACAACCAAATTAATCCAAACGATAAGAGCTGTTATGCAAAGGAAGAGAGCCGGTGCAATGCGAGTAAAAGCGGCAATGACCAGATCCGCGGACTCCTCTATCTTCTTCATTTGCTCATCCGGAATGCCCAGTGCCCTATATATGCTCAAGGTATCATTCAGCGTTTCGATAAAGTACTGATGAAGAATCGCTGTAGGGGTCGAATGGTTGGCGATGGCCTCAAAGAGTATGAGCACGAGTGTAATTAAGAACAGGGAAAAAGAGGGTACGATGATACTCTTCTCCACTGAAATTTCTTTGGCAATCATCTCGGCCATTAGGACTCCCAATAGCGCGAACTGGATGATCACAATTGAGTTAAGAGGAAGGTGCAGCGCAGCTGCCATAAAATGGGCCATTAGGACGGCCAAAATGGCCACCATAAGCCCATGGATTCGCCCCAGCCGACCATAATAGACCAGGATGGGGATAGGAATAAAAATAGAAAGAAACGGGCCAACAAATGGAAAAATTGAAGAGGCCAAAAATAATAAAGATATAACACCTCCGCCCAGTATAATTTCTTTGCCCGGGTTTTTAATATCCGTCTTTGACAATGGATTAGACCTCATATTAAGGTGTGGAGGGTAACAGCAGAAAAGGCCGCCTTCTTTGAGCGGGAGATTTTGCACACCTTGTATTAGGCAGGTCCTGACGGGTGCCCACGGACATTTAATGATTTGTCGTGGACTGGGCGGCGAATCCGCGATCTCGCCTCATCGTTATGGTAAATGGTAATAGAGCCACAATGCGCGATCTTTTGATTGCTCGCGTTAACTCCCTCTGGTGTTTGGCACAATTTCCCGATATTCGGCGGGGAATTATCTTGCCCCGTTCGGTGATGAAGTGTTTCAATAATTGAGCGTCTTTGTAATCAATCAGGAGCCCCTTGTCCACGCAAAATTTACAAACCTTCCGTCGATGGTACGGCCTTACTCTTCGGTAATTTCTTCTCATCAAACCTTCTCCCCCACTCCTTATACTCCGGGGTTTAAAGTCTTTGCATTCATCGTGCAATCCTCGCTTGAGTATCTCCAGACTTTTCTCCGCGCCTGCGCCTGGTGGCCTCTGATCTTTCCCATGCTGTCACATCATTTTTCTTCTGCTGTCTTTTCTGACAGTGCTTCTTCAACATACTCCTCAGGTTGGGCGACATG
The DNA here is from genome assembly GCA_964611635.1 of uncultured Thermodesulfobacteriota bacterium. Classification (GTDB taxonomy): domain Bacteria; phylum Desulfobacterota; class JAFDED01; order JAFDED01; family JAFDED01; genus JAFDED01. Next base: position 15,040 of record CAZTAS010000131.1, on the reverse strand, counting down.
AGTTTCCTCACCCTTGTCCAGCACATCTTCTTCTTCCCGCGCGGGCACCTTGACGGAGGCATCCTGTTCAAATGATTTCTCTTCGCTCTCCTTCTCCGCCGGTGGGTGACCAGCTAGATCGGCGATAAGAGCTTCGATCTCTTCTTCAGTGATTTTGTGTTTAAGTTTGACCGTATGGTAATTCAATACACGCTCATCTATGCGGAAATTGCGCTCCAGTTCCTTGATGATCTCCGGCTCTCCTGCATAATCCAACAGCATGTAAAACCCTCTGGATTGTTTTTGGATATCGAAGGACAACTTCCGGATTCCCATGGGATCAGTCCTAATAACTTTCCCATTGTTTTGGATGATAATCTTGTGGAATTTATCCACAACATCTTGCGTTTCTTCTTGAGCTAAATCAGGATGAATAATAAATAGAGATTCGTATCTCCGCAACGATATACCTCCTGCTCACCATGTGGACACTATTCTTGTGTCTTTGCTTCAGCGAAACCCGAAAATACCTCTGTTCATCAGAACAACAAAGGGCACTTTCAGGCGCCTTTAATATTATCTCATAACCTTTTTTATTTATATCAGATTTAAAAAGAAATCAAGGTATTTTTTGGTTTATTCCCTTATCATTTATAACCCTAGCGAGGCTCTTTTTAACGGGAGTTACCCTTTCACAGGACTGGCTTTTTGCCCAATCAGATCTCTTGAATGTAATGAAATGAATTGAGAAGAAGGGCAACGTTGCTTATCCTCTGTGGACACTCTGAAATGTTCGCCCTTGCAATTTATATAGGGGGGTAAGTTAGAATGCAAACAGCGGACAAACATAATGTCCCAATGTCGTGATCCTTTTCTCTCTATTCACTAATTAGCCACGAAAGTCAGATCTAATCCCTCTCTGAGGGTCTAAGGCCCGCTTATTTCAATTTTTCCAATTCTTGCTCAGCCTTTTTAGCTTCAGGCGATTTCGGGAAGTCTTGCATCACCTTGTTGAGAAACAAGCGGCAACCCTCATTGTCTCCCATTTTACAAAAAGCCATGGCTTCCTTAAGGATCGCCCCTGCCACCTTATCACTTTTCGGATGATTTCGAACTACCTTGTCGAACTGAAGGATGGCCTCTTCGTATTTCCCTTGGTTGTAATAGGATTCACCGATCCAGTATTGCGCATTGGGGGCCAGATTTTCACTTGGATACTTGCGTAGATATTCCTCGAACATCTTGCGTGCCAATTCGTAATCGCCGCTTTTAAGTTTTTGTATGGCCTTGTTATAAAATTCCTGGTGAGCCTTCTGTTTGGGAACAGGCTGCTCGGCAGCCGGGGGCTTTGCTGGTACTTTCACTCGATCCAAGCTCAACGATTTAACATTGTGCTCTACCTTGGCGAGACGCGCCATTGCATTTTTCTCCAATTTCTCAAATGCCTGTATCTGAGAAATCAACTCCTGGTAGCTTTCCAGTAACGTTCTTACCTGGGCTTCTAGGGACTGGATCTGTTGTTCAAGCGGAACAAATTTCCTGTTAACCGATTGCTCCATGTTTTTCAGGCCGCCGATTATTTGGTGGAACCGATAGCGGTCCTCATCGGAAAGGCCGGTGATCTCCTGGATTCGAGTCTCCATCCTCTCCAGACGGCTGAACATGTCGGCAAGGTGTTTTTTAAGGGGATCTCCTTCTTTTTTGAGTTTTTGGATTTCCGCCGCAAGTATCTGTCTATGAGTTTCCAGGCGACTTTCCAGATCATTTAGCTGTCCCTGGGTTTTTCGTTGCCTATTTTGCAGGTCAATGACGGCATTTTCCAATTTCTGGAAGTCCTGTTGCGGGACGCACCCAGACATCCATGCCATGAACAAAATAATTGGCAAGGAAAGTCGAAAAATGGCAATTTGTCTCGCTAGCACACTTTTCCCCTGCGGGATGTCTTTCAACCGCTCCGCGTCTGGCAGCAGATAAGTTAAAAAATATACAAAAAACTTTGGACTCCCCGCTCTATCTTTCTATCTTTCCAAAGGGGAGTGCAGCCCTTTTGAGCTCACTGCGATATAACCACGAATTGACCCCTTCGGTTTTTTGCCCAGGCATCCTCGTTCTGTCCGGGATCGATTGGCTTTTCCTCCCCATACGATATAGTGGAAAGCCGGTTAGAATCGACTCCCAGAAGAATTAAGTACTGTTTGCATGAATTGGCTCTGCGGTCCCCCAGCGCCAAGTTGTATTCTCTAGTCCCACGCTCATCGCAATGGCCCTCTATAAGAACCTTTGCTGTGGGGTGGTCCATTATCCATTCCTTTTTTCTCTCAAGGATCGGTTTTTCTGAATCCTTTATACTAAACTTATCAAAATCAAAATGCACATGCTCCGACAAGAATCTGTTCAGCCGCTCATGTTCGCGGGCTCTGCGCGCACGTTCTATGGCCTCCAGTTTTGCTCGCTCCTCTTCTCGTCTCTTTGCGAGAGCCAGCTCCTCCTCTGTAAGAGCCGGTTTTTTAGGGGCAACTTCAGCAGGCTTGACCTCTTTCTCTGGCTTGGCTATGACCTCTTTTTCCGCAATCTTTACTTTCTTTGCACATGCTGAAATGGCGAAGGCCAAAAACACACTTAAGCTCAGATACAATAAAATCCTGGTGGAACATTTTACCATTTACTTTTCCTCCCTTCACCAGTGGAAAAGACCTTGACTATTGACCCAGCCGAGGTGACCATGCTGGATCGGCAAATTCCCCTTTCGACATTGTTAAGCGTCTAACATTACTGCCATTTGCCTCCATAATTAAAATTTGTGATGAGCCCAAACGGGTGGAAGAAAAGGCAATCAAACGGCCATCAGGAGACCAACTCGGTGATTCATTTCTTCCCACCCCTTTGGTCATGAATCTGTTGCCTCTCCCATCTGGATTGATGAGGCAGAGGTTTATGTCACCATTATTAATAAAAGAATTGTAAACAATTTTATCTCCGCGTGGAGACCAGGCCGGGGAAGTATTGTAATTTCCTTCGTAAGTTAGACGACGAACGTTCCCTCCTTTTTCATCCATTATGTAAATTTGGGGGCTTCCAGCCTGGTCAGAGACGAAAGCTATCCATTTCCCATCCGGCGACCATGTCGGTTCAGTATCTATGCTCCAACTTTTGGTAAGCCTAATCAGTGTTCCATTGCGATCCTTGACATAAATTTCTGGATTTCCGTCCTTGCTCAGAACAAAAGCCAATTTTCGTCCGTCGGCTGACCAGGCAGCTGCGGTATTTAGACCAGGAAAGTCTGAAATCAATTTCCGCCGGCCGTCACTCAAGGATTGAGCATAAAGATTAATGCGGGAGTCCGCCGGAGAAATGGATGTAAAGGCTAAATATTTGCCGTCCGGGGACCAAGTTGGTGAAAAATCGATGAATTGGCCCCTGGTAATCCGCCGAAGGTTCGCACCATCGAAATCGATGACAAAAAGATGCTCATACTTCCCTTGCTTGGAGGAGAACGCAATCTTGGTGTCAAATATTCCCCGTTCTCCCGTTAATTCGTATACGATATCGTTGCCGATCCTGTGAACCATCCTTCGGGCGTCTTCCACACCAGCTTCATACCGCTTCCCTAATATTGGGCTCTTGATGGTCAAGTCATAAAAATAAACTTCGATGCTGAGGAGGGTGCTTTTAGTCTGCGGGTCACGTTTATAGCGATAGCCACCCTTCACCAGGCCATCCACCTTTAGCAAAGAAATCCACTGGCTGTAATTAATGGTCTCGTGGCTTCCAAATTTTTCATCCTTAAAAAAATCAGCATTTAGTCCGGGAGTGCGAACATCGAAGATACCCGATATCTTAAGATCATTTGATAAAATGTCAGTTATCTTACGAGCCATGCCTGACGGGTCCCTGTCTGAATCCAGATACTCAAAATCAGCCACTGCCACAGGGAATTTTATTATGCCGGTGGAATATATATCTAGATATTCTCGCGCCAGGCTCCCCGGCGGCTGAAACGTAAAGGAAGTCATTAGCAATGCGATCAGAAGCCATAGAATTTTTACCCAGGACAGACGCATGCACTACCGTCCTTTTTCTGAATGAAAGGCACAGAGAATCTCCAGCACATTTTCCCGGTAAGTATCCGGAAGAGGCGGGAGAGGATCAGCCTTTTTGATCGCGCGCAACACTGCATCGTCAAAAAAAGAGTTGTCCGATTTCTCTTCGATCTGAAATTTCTCGATTTTACCATCCCGAGCGATCCGAATGGATGCCCGGGTAATCCAATCTTTTTCTACCTCAAGTGTGCTTGGCCACGCCAGAACGGACTCAATTCTGTCGCGTACTTGGTTTAAGTATATTTTCATGCGCAGTGTGGCTACCGCTCCAAAGTGGGCTCTGCCCAACAGGCTGCCACCCGAAGGCCCACCGAGAATCTGGATATCCGGCTTATCTTTCGGTGGAGACTTTGCTTGGTCTTCAGATTCAGCTGGCCGGGCGGCCAACAGCCGTTTCCGGATCTCCTTTAGCTTATTGGAGGTGTCTGATGAGGGTTTAGTCTTTTTTTCAGGAGAAGATACCTCTCGCTTAAGAGCAGAAGATTCCTCTTTTCTTGCAACTTTTTTCTTCTCTTTTGAGGGGGGCTTTTTAACCTCCTCCAGCGCTCGTTTCTGGGTAATCTTCTCAGAAGCGATTCTTTTTTTCTCCAAGGACCGTTTCTGCAAAACAATAGCGGGCTCGGATGGGTGTTCAACAACAGGAGGTGCAGCTGCTAATTTGGGCTCGGAGGGTATCTTGATTTTATAATCGGATCGAGATGGAGGCGCCAGTGGTTGCGTCGACAGGCTGACCAGTTCTACTTGATAGATCGTTGGCATATAAGGCCCTCTTCCAAAGGTGAGGGTAGAAAGGGCCAGAATAGCTATAAAAAGTAATCCATGGAAAAGAAAAGATAAGAATACCATCCACCCCAAACTTACATCGGGAGAATAGTCCATATGTAAATGTCGGTCAATATAGTTCATCAACTTATTTCTGGGGGCTCGGTGATCATGCCCAATTTGGTGATGCCCGCTTTTCGGATCAAGGCCATTGTTTTCACCACAAAACCATAATGAACCTCGGCATCAGCCCGTAAGAAAACTTCTTTATCCCGACGCAAACGGACGATGCCCTGGAGCCGTTGTTCCAATTCATCTAGGGCAATTTTGGCGTTATTCAAATATACGGTGCGATCTTTCTGGATGGTGATGATAAGTTTCTCTTCCTCAGTGGGTAGTTCACCAGCTTCTGTTTTAGGTAAATCTACAGCAACACCCCTTTGCATCATAGGTGCGGTCACCATAAAAATAATGAGAAGCACCAACATAACGTCTACCAAGGGCGTAACGTTAATTTCTGCCATAGCCCCTCGTCTACCAGAAGATTTTCGCAATGCCATAAACTCCTCTAAGAGCTATTATTTTGTCAGAAAATGTCGCCTGACGATATTCAAGAATTCAGCGGAGAAGTTCTCCATCTCGGCAGATATTACAGCAATTCTCCCCAAATAATAATTATATGCAATTACCGCCGGGATTGCCGCTGCCAGTCCAGCGGCAGTGGCTATCAGGGCCTCAGAGATGCCCGGAGCCACTAAGGCCAGGCTGGCACTTTTCTGAACGCCTATCTCCCTGAAAGAATCCATGATACCCCATACGGTTCCGAATAACCCGATGAACACGGTGCTGCTTCCAGTGGTGGCCAGGAAGTTGAGCCATTTTTCCAATCGAGTGATTTCAGAAGTGGTAGCCTGGCGCAAGGCGCGCTCAACATTGTCTATACCTTCCAGCTCAATGCCGATGGTTGTGGGGTCTGCAACAATGACGCCCATACTCCCCGTGCTTTCTTGGGGCTTGGTGAGCTTGCCAAGCTCGGTGTAACCGGACCGGAAAATTCGCGCTATGGAGCTAGATGAAGTACGTTTTGAGTCGGCAAATACAGTTGAGAGCTTCTTGCTCTCCCAAAACATCCGCAGGAAGAGTTGAGATTCTTTTTCTGCCTTGCGGATGGTCATCAGTTTAGTGAAAATAATGGCCCATGAAATCACCGAAAAAAGAAACAAGATCAAAAGCACAAACTTCACGATGGGGCCAGCTTGCAAAATCATTGCCCATACGGAAAGACGAGGCCCCACTCCCTCAAACGCATACATAAGAATTGAAAGAATGCTCATCGAATCTTCATATGCCTCTCAATAATATCAAAGGGATCAAGATGGAGCGGTCCCCTTTAAGCCCCCACTTCCCGATCCCAATTGGATTTTAATTTAATCAATTCCCATCTAAAAGTCAATGCCCCATCATATTGCATTGCCTGAATAACAGTGAGACCTCTCGTATATTATAAAGAAAAATATCTAAAAATAATGCATTTTAATGCTTTTACGAGAAAAATTCCCCCGACGAACGATCTTGAAGAGCCTTATTAATGAATATTGGGTGGGAGTGAGGCATAATGGCACCCACATGAAAATGGAGATGGTCTTTCATGGTATTCCAGACTCTGGGAATCCTTCTTCTGCCGCGGGTTTTCGGTGGATTTCCTGAGAATCCATGACGAGGGGATTGGATTCAACTTCAATGGAGTCCATGAAACTGAAAAGGTCAGGAACTGGTTCCTCATTCTCATCCACGTCATACTGACCTAAGTTTACCACACTCAACCAAGGAGCTTGCTCATTTATTATATAAAGCCAATTCCCCACAGATGTTTCCATGACATTCAGAGCCAGCGGAGAAGCTTCAAGATCGATGGTCATGATGTTTTCTTCTTCGCTCAAATCGATAACGGAGAGATTGCGGCTCTGGCGGTTAGCGACAAACGCATATCGATGAAAAGGCTCAAGGACAACCGCCACAGGTTCGAGCCCCACCTCAAGGGTCTCCAACAACTCGGGACCTCGCAATCGAACAATGCTGGCGGTGTTGTCCTGGTGAATGACGCAAGCATATCCCTCTAAAAAAGAGACCGCAAAGTCCACCGGTTGGCTGTCGAATGTTATAGTATCTTCGTCTCCAATATCACCCAAATCAATCACAGTAAGGGCATTATCCGCATCGTTCAGGATGACGAGGCTTTCATCGTTAGGTCCTATTTCCATCTTGCCCGGTCTGAAGTCAAGGGAAGTTGTTTCACTGATTTCAAGATCCTCAGCGTCGATAATGTAAAGCTTCTTTTCTTCGGGACAAACAACACAGGCCAGCTCACCATCCGATGTAACCGCTATGGATGTAGGGGGGCACTCCAGAGGGATTTCGGTCGCAATCTGATTCCTCTCAGTATCGATGATGGTCACACTGCTGCTCCCCTCATGAAGAATAAACACATAAGGATTATCCAAGTTGGCGATGTATGCTCCCGTATGCGGTTTCAATGCCACAGGGATCGAAGCGATAACATTATTGTCATAGCACCGAATGACCGATATCATGTCGTCATTCTTGTGGATAGCATAGGCATACCGGCCGTCGTAAGAAAAAACGATGTTGGTGGGTACGGCCGGAAGTTCGAAGGTTTCTTCCACACGTTGGGTGTGGGTGTCAATAGCTGTCAATCTGGTGGATCCTTGGTGCAGGACATAGAGCCATGAACCCACTACATCGAAGGGAACTGAGTTGCTTTTTTTATCTCCCACTTCCACACGCAGGTCGCCGCTAAAAACATTCTCGGGGACTCTAAATCGGATCCGAACTTTTTCGATATCAAAAAATTCCCTGGAATTTATTTCCGTTCCAGCGATCTCGATCTTCGTCTGGGAATATCTATCTGACAAGTTCTCTCCCAGGATGACCACTGGTGTGCCGGGTTGGGCTCTGGATGGAGACACGGAATCAATATATGGATCATCAAATTTGTGACCGCAAGCGAGCATGAGACTCGCCAGCCCGACGATCAGACCTATGCATGAATACAATATCCGAAATATCAATTGCTAAATCCTCCTTCAAGTTGTGGAATGTTTATCATGGAGAGAAAAAATTCTCAAGTTAAAAATAGATATAAAAGGCGTGTTTTCCGTTGACAATAGTCCACGTCACCTATTAAGATTATAATTTATGCATCAAGATATTATTTATGAGCATCAGCCTGATATTTTACCTGAGGTTCCTTCAGATTCCTCAAGATCTCCTGTCAAAAAGCATTATACGACAAAGAATCCTTGGAGTTCCAGCGATTCATTGATTAAATTACTTGATGCAACGATTGGTTATTGTCTTTCATTGCTTCTTTTTATACTCTTTTTCGAGCACACTAATACCACAGCAGCCGTTTTGTATTTATTCCCTTTGGTGTTATGGATCATTCGGATGGTGCTGACAAGGAATTTTCGGTTGATCCGAACGCCTATCTCCTTGCCCATATTGGCTTTTGTCTTCATGGCGGTCATCTCCGCCGCTTTTTCAATGGATCACTGGTACAGTTTCCGTGAACTCCGGGGGGAGATTCTCAAGCAAGCCCTGCTGTTTATCTTGGTCGCTAATACCATAAGAAAGCCCTATCAAATTCGGAATCTGCTAATCGGGCTTTTTGCCGGCGCTCTGTACATGTCTATCGTCGGCATTGTTGGCTATTACGCTGGTTGGACCGTGTATGAAGGGCGCACGATCTCCTGGTACTCCAACAAGAGTTACACGAGTCTTGGATGCTATTTGGCAATCAATGTTGCCCTGGTATTGGCCATCGTCTATTTCGAAAGAAATCGAACCCGGATCTTCTGGCTGTTATCAATGACAGCTGTCTTCGTCTGTTGTATTCTTTTGACTTTCACACGGGGCGTCTGGATAGCTGTGGGAATAGCAGGTTCTTTTCTTTCTGTGGCTCGTAAAAAATTTATAGGTCTTTTAGTGCTCGCTATGATGATTTTTTTTCTGGCTGTTTTTCCCAACCCTTTCCGGGATCGTCTTATCAGCATAACCGATCTGCGTAACTATTCAGTCCCTGGAGCTATCCTTTCCGATCGCGTTCTTTCCTGGAAAAGCGCGCTGGACATGATCAGGGACCGTCCCCTCATCGGCATCGGCTATGGGCCAAAGCTTTTTGAAGAAGTCTATCCAAGGTACCTGTACCCCGGAGCCAAGGAGCCCATGTCTTATGCTCACAACCTTTTCCTGGACATAACGGTGCAGATGGGAATCCCGGGCCTGATCATCTTTTTATGGTTGATCATTTCATACTTTCGGGGAGCCGTTGCAGTATTTCGAAAGGTATCCTCACCTTTTCTCCGCGCAGTCATTTTGGGTTCTGTCGCGGGCATCTTAATTCTGCTGGTAAATGGTCTAGTAAGCCTGTTGCTATTTAACGAGTTGGGCTTGCTTATATTTATCCTGATGGGCATTACTCACAGCAGAGCCATCCAGGAGGAGTGCGGTGTCTTGGAGTTGAACCATCTCCCTCAGCGAGTTGCATCCAGATTGGTTGCCTCTGTCCAGGTGGAAAATGTTGATGCCCTGCCCTGAGCTTGAAGAACCCTTCAGCGGCAAATCTGTCCACCCCTCAATCCTCTCCCAACAGGTATTTGGGCGCAATGCTTTACCGGGATTAGTTGAAATATTGATATATATATAAAGATATTTAGCCATGGAAATCGCTTACTGCATAATGGACCCTTTCCCAGCAGAGCGCGTCAGCTCAATCCAGATCGCTCACACAGTCAACGAATTAGCCAATCAAGGGGCCACCGTTCATCTTTTCGCTCCGGCCGTGGCGTATCCGGGAGAAATCGAGCATTATTTTGACCTGAAGCTCTCTCCCAGGCTCCATTTTCATGCACAACATTTCCCCACACCCATGAAACAAAAATATAAATTTCCATCATTTTCTTACCGGTGTTGGTTGCTGAGAAAACTCTGGGGTATGTCCAGGAAAGGTGATATCGATTTTATTTACACGCGCCTCATCAAGATTGCCAGTTTTTTGCAGATATGGGCGTCAACAGCCGGCTTTAGGATTGTATATGAAGCCCATAACCTCGAAAGGGATTGGGCATATGACTCCCAATTTCGGGCCTGGAAAAACAACCGTCGGGAGTGTCGCGTCTTCAATGGGCGATTGGCTGGTGTGGTGTGCATCAGCGGGACACTTTTGAATAAATTGAAAAGGTCGTATCCATTGAAGTGCCCCACTACCCTAATCCCATGCGGTGTTAAAAGAAAGTTTCTTGTTGATGAAGTGAAGCTGCGCCCTAAAATTGAGCGCATTCTGTACGTCGGCTCTCTCTCTTCTCTTGAGGGAGTGGATGTTCTGGTGCGGGCCATGACATGGATAGATGCAAGCCTGTCCATTTTCACACGCTCTCGACCCACCCCGGCTTTGAAGGAGATGGTCTCAGCGCTGGGTCTCGAAAAAAAGGTCCAGTTTTGCGGACCCATTGATCATGGACAGGTTCCCCATGTGCTGCAAAAGGCAGATCTTCTGGTAATCCCCTTACCCGGTGAAAACCCTGTCTCAATGAGCAGCTCTCCCCTCAAGCTCTTCGAATATATGGCCGCTGGCAAACCCATCGTCGCCAGCGATGTGCCCGGCATCAAGGAGATTCTTCAGGATCGTCGAAATGCGTTCCTGTTCCGTGCCTCCGACCCCAAGAGTCTGGCTCACGCTGTACATGTTCTTCAAAGCGATACAAGACTGGCCCGTCGCATCGCTGTCAATGCCCTGGCGGCTGCCCAAAGGTATACGTGGGACGAGCGCGCCCGGTCAATACTGCTATTTCTGGAAGGAATCAGGTCTGGTACCTGAAATGTTTCACTAGCTCTTGGACAACGCTGAAAAAGAAATTTATAAATGTTCATCACTCCTGGTGATGAATAAGGGAAGAACCGGAGTTTCAGAATTTTCCCGGGGGCTTCCCTTTTCTTCTTCAAACCGATAAGAAGCACCAGGATCAGACATATAAGAATGACGATAAAAAGGGCGCCCGAAGATCCCGTGGTGAACTGTCCAATCAGGGTCTTCACCCTCTTGCTGGGAAATAAAGTTGCCCACCCCGTTCATTTTGGCATCCAGGTCATCAAGGTAATAAAACAAAAGTGCTTCCAGAGTCTTGGGCCTTCGGGGTGAACCATATTCGTATTGTCCATGATGGCTTATGATTAAATGCTTTAAGTGAAGAGTTAAAAAATCCGGGAATCCTTGCACAAGGGCAATCTTCTCATCCAATAGTTTCAATCCCTGGACAATGTGCCCCAGCAACCTTCCTTCAGCGGTATAATCGAAACCCCGGGAATAACTCAGCTCAAATACTTTGCCTATATCGTGTAAAAAGGCGCCAGCCCTTAGCAGGTCGGGGTTTACCTCCGGGTAAAGCGGGGCCACCTGATCCACCAGACGCAATAACGAAAGGGTATGTTCTAGCAAGCCTCCGATATAAACGTGGTGGAGCCGTTTGGCGGCGGGTGCGTGTTTGAACCTCTCAATAAGATCCTTATCGTGAAAATAGCTCTTTAGAAGTGCTTTTAAATATACATCCTTTACTTTGCGCAAATGTGCTTTCAAATCCTTGAACATGTCCTCTAGACCTCTCCTTGCCCTGGGCAGAAAATCTCCTGGATCAACCTCTTTTTCATCCACAGGCCGCAAATCAGAGATTACCAGTTGTTGCCGGTCCTGATAAACTTCTGCACGTCCATGGATCCAAATCAAGTCATTTTTTTCGAAAAGCTTCCCCATTTCAACCACATGATCCCAGACTTTGGCCTCTATCTCACCGGTCCGGTCGCCCAGAGTCAGAGATAAAAAAGGATCTCCTCGTCGGGTTGTTCCAGCCCGCTTGCTTAAAACAAGAAAAACTCCCTCCACGGATGTATTTTCCCGAATATCCTCTACGTGAATTTCTTTCATTGTACGATCAACCTTTTCTATGTAGAGTATTTGCACACAGTGTGTATTGCCCCAATCATTAACGGGGCTCACTGAGCCTATAACCTTCCCCTCAATCGTGATCTTGTAAATATTCCCGGCCCACGATTGGGTTTAACCTTCCATTATGGCATTAAACTGCATTCGACAAAGCCGCAGGTAGGCCCCATCCCTCTGAATCAATTCATCGTGTTTGCCCACATCTTGTATACGCCCTTTTTCTAGCACCACGATTTTGTCTGCGTTGACAATGGTGGAAAGCCGGTGGGCAATGACATATGTGGTGCGGTTCTTCATGAGGTTCGCCAAAGCTTTTTGGACCATATGCTCCGACTCACTATCAAGCTCCGAGGTTGCCTCATCCAGGATTAGAATCTCCGGGTCGCGCAGAATCGCGCGCGCAATGCAGATCCGCTGTCGCTGCCCGCCGCTCAATCGTACACCTCGTTCCCCTATAATGGTTTCGTAGCCCTGGGGCATCTGCATGATGAATTGGTGGGCATAGGCCGCCTCGGCTGCGGCACGAATCTGCTCTGGAGTCGCTCCGAGTTTACCATATGCTATGTTGAAAGCGATAGTATCGTTAAATAGAATCGTTTCCTGTGTAACAATGCCAATCTTCTGGCGTAAAGAGTTGATCTGGAACTGGCGAATATCAATTCCATCGATCTCGATACTACCCTCTGACACATCGAAGAATCTGGGGATTAGATCTCCCATAGTGGTCTTGCCTGCCCCACTATGGCCAACAATGGCCACGATCTCACCCCGCTTGACCTCCAGGTTGATCTCTCTAAGAACCATATCTGGGCTGGTATCATACATAAACGATACATTTCGAAACCGGATTTTGCGTTGAAGCGACTCGAAACATTCGGCTTCGGGTGCATCCGCGATTTCTGGTTCCTCTTCCAGAATCTCAAAAATTCTCTCGCCCGCTGCTATAGCGGCCATGATGAGGCTGTTGAGGCGACTCAGCCGACGAATTGGGCCATAGAGCATCATGGTTGCAGCAATAAAAGAGAAAAATGTTCCTGGCGTAGTCTTTCCAGTGATTACCTGATGGCCCCCATACCAGATCACCGCGGCGATTCCAATGGCACCGAGAAATTCCATCATTGGGCTTAAAATTTCCTCAGCCTGCACTCTCTTCATTCGAACGTCAAAGAGTTTCTTGTTCTGTTTCCTGAATTTCTCCTGCTCGCACGATTCGCTTGTGAAAGCCTTAACGATCTTGATGCCGGTGAATGTCTCCTGAAGGACTTTGGTCAACTCGGCAGTCCTCTCCTGGACGATCCTGCTTAATTTCCTGATCTTGCGTCCAATGAAAATCATCGGGAAATAACCTATAGGGAGCACCACCATAGCGATGGAGGCCAGAAACCAATCGCGGTAAAACGCTATGAAGATCAATCCCAGAATGGTGAAAACCTGACGAATAACGTCGGCGATCACGCTGGATGTAACGTTTGATAGCTGGGAAACATCGTTGATCGACCTTGAGATCAACTGTGATGAGGGAATACGGTGGAAAAAGTTCAACGACAAACGATTCAGGTGAACAAAAAGATCATCGCGAATTTTCTGGACCACCCGATTTCCGACATACTGGATCAGGTAAGACTGTCCATATGTTGCGATTCCTTTGGTCAAGTATATTACAAGAATAATCGTGGGCAGCAGAGTCAACATCAAGAGGTCTTTTTTTAAAAAAATATCGTCCAGAACCGGCTTGACCAACCACGCAGTGAGAGCATTCGTTATAGAAACCACCACCGCTAAAAGCATGGCGCTCACCAGCCGAAAGCGATAGGAACGAACATACTCAATCAATTTCCGAATTATTCGGATATCAACTTTGCTGAGCCACTGGAATTTCATTGTATAGCTGTTTTTAGTTGACGATGCAAAATCTCTCAATATCCCTATTAGCCAGATTCGCTTTTTTCTTGCAAAAGGCGAACATATAACTTTTCGGTCTTTTGGACCATTATTTTCTCGTTAAATTTCTCCATAACTAGCTGTCTTCCTGCCTTTCCCATGGCTCGGGCAGTTTTTCGGTCCTGAAGCAGTGAAATGATCTTTTCCGCCATGGCTTCCGGGGCACCGGGAGGGACCAAGTATCCCATGACCCCATCAACAATAGAAGAGACGATCCCACCCACCTTGGTGGCCACTACCGGTTTCTCCATGGCCAATGCTTCCAGGACGGAGGTGGGAAAAGATTCCATAATAGAGGAAATTACAAACACATCCAGAGCTGCCAATATCTGAGGGATGTCCTCGCGCAAATCCGTAAATATTACCTTTCTCTCCAGATCCAGATTGCAGGCTAAAGCTCTAAGCTCTTTTTCGAGTGGTCCCTCACCCACAATCAGAAACCTTGCGGATGGAATCCGGCTATTGATCATTTGTGCAGCCTGAAGAAAGTAATTGTGGCCTTTCTTTGGATCCAGACGTCCCACTATGCCCACCAGCGGAACATGGTAGGGGATATTCAGCTCCGCTCTCACTCCATCGCCCTGTATGGAAGAATCAAACCGACGCGTGTCCACAGCGCTGAAAATTGTTTCAATCCGGTGTGGCTCTACGAGTTTGTTACGGCGGAATTCCTCCCCGACTGCATCGGAATTCGCGATTACCCTATGGATCATCCGAGTATACAGCCAGCGATGGACAAAATCTGTGCCTATGGGATTGGTGTTATGCCGAGTCCTAACCACGAGGGCAGATGGATGCGCCAGCCGCGCTGCCACTGCGCCTGCCCATGTATCTTGAGACCCGTGTGTGTGCACTATTTGGATTCCCTTTCCCTCAATCAGCCGCCGCAGCTTTTGCACCTCAATGAAATAAATCAACGGATGAAACCCTCGGGGGAAACGTAGCTCATCAAAAACATCCAGCCCCTCCCTGCGAGCGCGACGGGAAAGGGTGCTTCCGCGGGGCACAGCCAATGTCAGGTGATGGCCCCGTTCTCTCAAATGCATGCAAAGTCTCAATATACGGTTGGGCTGTCCACCCCATCCACCCCGATGCATATTTGTGTGCAAAATCCGCATTGATAGCATGTTGAACCCGAATACACTTTCGATGATTGTCTGGAGAGCTTCTGCTTTTTGAATTATTATTCCAGTTCAGTAATGTCCGGTTTACTTTACAATAAAATCAAGTAGTTGCAAACACG
>CAZTAS010000130.1:0-18119 GCA_964611635.1 uncultured Thermodesulfobacteriota bacterium | reverse complement strand
ACCTGATTGTCCACTTCTGTTCAAGACCTAAAGTACGCAAGAACCGGATGAACCACAAATACTTCTCTTTTTTCAACCCAGATTTTCGAAGGTGTTTCATTTCAAGAATTATGACAAATTATGAGATGTGTTTGATCTATTTGAATCGAAATTCATTTTCTTGAAACTAATGAATTCGATATGTTACCTATCAATGCTTTCGAAACCTGGATTCAATTTCAGAGATTCACCAATGATGGCAGGGGAAAAAAATTATGTCAAGAATATTTTCCTTTAGCCTAACCCGGACAAGCCGGAACCAAATAAGTGAAAAAACATGTTTTTTGTAAAAGTTGGATGTTCCTTACAATCGCTGCAAAAGCGCTACGGTAAAGGTTTTCCAGACACCGTAAAAAATTTTCTGCCAGAAAAAACACGAATTTCACAATTAAGGGCCTAATAATATTACCAAACATGGGTTGCACTCTGCCCCAGGCTATGTGATGTCAAAAGAGCATATACACAACGTCTGCACCGCTTTACGGTAAGGGCGAGGTTATCCCGCCTTTACTTTAAGAACTGGTCGCCTTGTCGTCCGGGCCACTCTCAAGTGGGAAACGCGGAATTGGTAACAGGACTATGGCTTCGAATTAAACCATCCACACACTTATATATGGTCCATGCTATAAAGTCCCAGCAAGTAGGGCTTTTGTGCGGCGAAGGCCAGGGCTTGCTCTCGGATGCATTCCTCAATGTACGTAACGTTGTTGTGCCACGTCTGATAATCAAAGGTGAGAGTGCGGGAATAATAAAGGGGTTTCAGGATGTCGATGATATCTTTGCGTCCCTGGTCGGATTCTCGCTCGAACCTGTGCAACAGCATGTATAGGATCTGGGTCCAGAGCATGGCGTCGAGCTCGAAATAATCCATGTAGATCATCTTGTCGATCCTATTGAAGGCGTAATCGCTGAGATAAGCGCGTATCAAGTCCCGATATTTGAAATATTCGGCGCGGGTCCTGGCCTTGACATCTCGCAGGTCAACCTCCAGTACCTGAGGAGGGTCTAGTTCCTCCAGACCAAATTTATCCGGGGTTACAATATCTCTCATCCCTCGGCGAATCCATTGATCCTTAGTCTCCATGAGATTGTAGAAAAGTGTGTGGATGACCTGTTCGAACATGGTTCCCAACTTTGGTGCGCTGGCTTTGTGGACCTTTGTGCCCATGCCCGCTTGGGCAATGCGAAACCCCCCGAGGGTGGCGTGGAGGGTCATAAAAATGTCGATGCCGCGTTGCCGTGCTGGTTCTTCCCATCGGCGCTCCAGCCAATAGGCACACATCTCCCGCGAAAAGGCCAAGTCGCCCCCGATGGGCTGTCGAATATCTACACCGAGCAACCCGAGAATCAGGGGGTAACATATGTGGTTGGTAATTGTGCCATCGAACTGGTGCCGGGAATAAATGGGGCAGACATATTGATAGCCTTGCTCTATGGGCCTGCCCAGCCAGTCCACCCATTCTTGAGTGATGGATTTCAGGTCGGCATTCAGCACCACCACTATGCGAGCCCCTGACTGCATAACAAAATTGAAAAGGTTCCATAAGTTGTTGCCTTTTCCCCTGACACCCTCGGGCGTGGTGATGTAGTGCTTCTCCACTGGAGCTTCAGCTTTTAAAAAGACATCCCGAGTATTGTCCTGGCTGTTGTTGTCAACGTTGACGATGATGCTCCGGTATTGAGGGAAATATTTCTGCAGCCCCAGGCCCGCCATCTTGGTAACATAACCAATATTATCCGCCTCGTTATATGAGGGGATCCCCACTACCACGTCATACGTGCCCATCAATCCTTCCTTCATTGATTCCTCCTTAAGATCTAATTTAACGGGATGGCCTGCATTTGATGCTCTTTTTGGCGCTCAAAGGCCAGAAATTATACTAGAGCTTTTGATAGCCCTCCAGTCTTTCGTTACTCTCTGATCACTGGAATTGTATCAATAATAGAATATTTTCCCGCAATGTCAACAATTTAAATCTTATCTTGCTAATTTTTTATCATGGTGGGGATTTGCGGTTATAAAGAGTGGAGTCATGGTCACGAATCGTGGGCACCCAATTTTTTCAATGAAACCTTTCATTCCGGGCTAATGCCCCGGCACAATCGAATGATCTCCAGCTCTTCAACATTCCCTATCGAGTTTTCATTACAATGTGTTGAAGTTATTGACAGCCATGTGTCAAGTTTCACCATCCAAATTAATCTGTTATTTTCAACTGTTATTTCACCTGTAAGCCATGCTCTAGAAAACACCCACATTATGAATGCTTTCTCCCCTGACGACAATTCAAGATTGAATAATAAAAATCACTAGTATTTTCAATAGATACGACAAGGAGGTCATGAGCAATGAGCGATTCGCTTCTGGAATTCACGATGCAAACCAAAGGGATCAAATATCTGGTAGCCATCGGGTTTATGATAATGTTCATCTTCTTCCGGCAATTCTTGAGCGCTAAAAAAGCCCCCGAGCGTCTCCCCGCGCGCATTGGAATTGCCGAAACATCAAGTAATATCAGGGATATGGTTGGAGGATTCCTTGTGCCAGAGGGTGTTTACTTTTACCCTGGACACGCTTGGGTAAAGGTTGAAGAGACAAATGGTGCATATTTAGGAATGAACGATTTTGCCCAAAAATTAGTGGGAAAAATCGATGACATCCATCTGCCCGAGGTCGGCTCCACGATAAGGCATGGGGAGAGATTGTTGTCCCTGAAGATCGGCTCAAAATCAATAGATATGCTCTATCCGGTTGATGGAAAGGTCGTTTCCATCAATCAAAATGTAAAGTAATCACCCGAAATTATCAATTCGGACCCCTATGGAAAAGGATGGATGATAGGAGTTCAATCTCCGAAGATTTCGGCCGATTTAAATGGGCTGCTCAATGGAGGGGTGGCCGCAAAATGGATGGAAGAAGCAGTAATAATCTCTTGATGTGGATGAATCGAGACCTCGGCGTGGTATATCAGGATGGTGGTCTGCCTGTAGAAGGCAGGGCAAGAACTCTGGACAAGAATAGATGGGATGAAATAATAAAAAAAATTTTTCTAGTTTCTGAACAATAATAAAGCCCACACGCTCGCGAATGCAAGGGGGCGAGTAAACCAAGATTCCTTGGTTTCTCTCGCTCATGAAGGAAATAAGGCGAATGAGATGCATTCTTATTCGCCTTTTGCGTGTTTTCAATGAATAATTGACAGAATTTCTCTAATCAGAAGGTAAATGCTTGCGTTGAATCTTAAAATTCATTAAACTTTCTTATCCGATATTATTTTGAGAATAGGAAGAAATTGTTTATGGTCCATACTTTGTCATTTCGAAATTCCGGATTAACACAGAATCAAAATGAATTTATACCGAAGAAGGATTTGGCACCACTCCTGTTGCGATCCTTCGAGAAAAAGAGAACAATTGACAAAGGACCCGGGCAACAGCCAGTCGACGCGAATTCTGGGGATTTCCATCGATTCTAAATCAACGCATGAGCAAGAAGCAGCACATTTATATTCTTCCTATTGGCAACATCAATAACCAATTTCTGGAATCATTGCGCGTGAAGCTGGAAGATCATATAGACTTGCCTTGCAGGTTGATGCAATCTATCGATTCACCCGAATATGCCTTTAACCCCGAGCGTGGTCAATATCACTCACTAGAAATTCTTAAAAGGATACTGAATCACTCCCCCGAGGACGCCATTAGAATACTTGGACTGTGCACTGTTGACCTTTATGTGCCAATACTGACCTTTATTTTCGGACAGGCCCAGATTAACGGCTTGGCGGCGATTGTCTCCTTGAGGCGGCTTGATGAAAAATTTTACGGCATGGCATTCAATAATGAGATCATATTTCAGAGGGCAGTTAAAGAGGTAATCCATGAACTGGGACACACCTTTGGATTGGCCCATTGCGAGTCACCTCAGTGTGTTATGTCACTTTCTATCAAAGTGGAGCAAGTGGATCAGAAAGAAGTTGAATTCTGCGACGGATGCCAGGCGCTGATAAGGCCCAAAATCATGAGGTGGAAGATGTCATGATGAGCAAAATTCTGCCACCAGGTAAGGTTTTGGTAGTGGACGACGAGGAGATCATGCGCGAGTCCCTTTCGGGCTGGCTTGAGGAAGATGGCCTTGAAGTGATAACGGCCGCGAGTGGCCCCGAGGCGCTTAAGCTCATTGCCAAGGAAACATTTGACCTGATGATGGTTGACCTGAAAATGCCCGGCATGGATGGGATACAGTTCCTTCAAAAGGCGCAGTATATTCAACCTCAGACGCCAGTGCTCATCATGACCGCATACGCCACCGTGGATACAGCCGTGCAGGCCATTAAAGAGGGGGCTTATGATTACGTTACCAAACCCTTCAATCCGGATGAAATCTCAATAACCATACAAAAAATCCTGCAAAACCAGCGTGTTGTTCGAGAAAACATAAAATTGAGACTTCTTATCAACAAACAATATGATTATACCCATATTATTACCAATAACCAGCAGATGCAGGAGATCTTGTTGTTGATCGACATGGTAGCCGATTCCCGCTCCACGGTCTTGATCCAGGGAGAAAACGGAACAGGAAAAGAATTGATTGCGAAGGCCATCCATTTCAACTCCAGCCGTGCATCCGGGCCGTTCATTGCAGTGCCCTGCGCTGGCCTGCCTGAAAGCTTGCTGGAGATCGAGCTGTTTGGCCAAGAAAAAGTAAACCTTACTGAGGCTGAACCCATCAAGAAGGGCAAGTTCGAACTGGCCGACGGCGCGACCCTTTTCTTGGATGAAGTGGGGGCCTTAAGCCCAAGGCTTCAGAACGCCCTTCTGCGGGTGCTCCAGGAGAGGGAATTCATGCGTGTTGGAGGGAAAAAATTTATTCACACCGACATCCGCGTGATCTCCGCCACCAGCCGAAACCTTCTAAAGGGAGTACAGGAGGGTTGGTTCCGCGATGATCTCTATTATCGTATCAATGTTATTAATATCAAACTTCCGCCCCTGAGAGAGCGCAAGGAAGACATTCCCCTGCTTGTGGAGCACTTCATCTCCAAGTACGATGTCCTGGATTCACGGAAGGTCAAGGGTGTGAGTGAGGATGCCCTCGGTTTCCTGATGGAATACAACTGGCCGGGCAATATCAGGGAACTGGAGAGCATTGTGGAGCAGGCAATGCTGGTTAATAAAACCGGCGTCATCACACCGGCCGACCTTCCATCTCGAATGACCCTTAGTGCCGATGTTTACAACGATTCTGCTGATTCCTTGTCCCTCTATGCCATTGAACGCCGGCATATTGAATACGTTCTCAAGAAACATAACTGGAACATCAAAAAGACTGCTGAGTCGCTGAGAATCGACCGCACGACTCTGTATGCAAAGATTAAAAAATTCAATCTCTGCCCGAAGAACCCCTCCGGGAAAAGTTGAATTTTCCAACTAATGATGTTGAAGCTTTCATCAGCATTAATCTAATAATACCAGTTACTTACTTTTTTCTAAGACAGACTGTTGAGTTTTCTTTCACGCCGATTTGTCCGCCACCTCGCTCTTATCCTGATGGTTTAACTGGAACTACGTATTTTAGCGATGTTATTGCCACTCAGCTTGAAGATCTGTCTCTGGCACGATTTTTGTTTATCAAATAAATAAAAATTAGTCGGTTATTATTTTATGGAGATGGAAATATGAAAAGCCGGCAAAATCCCCAATGTATTTTTGAAAAGTCAAGAATTATTTCTTTCAAAATTTTTCGTAAGAACTTTAATTGTTCTCAATGTGAATTTGCCCAAACCATATTAAATTTCAGCCCATTGACCAAGGAACCCCCGGAAAGGGCCAGAATGATCAAGCAACTCCGTAATGTCATCAAAAATCGAGAGGAGGAAGCAATATTAAAGGCATGCCAGCAGGGGGCCAACATGATGACCTCATGGTGCGACATGAACATACCTAGAGACAGGTTTTACCATCACGCCCATGTGTGGTTCCTTCCACTATCGACAAGACGATTCCGGCTGGGATTGCATGAAATTGCCCAGTTGCTGCTCCAGGCCATCACCGGCATCCAGGTCTCCAGCGACAAGAGCAGGGGGGAATTGCATGGGACTTTTGTTGCATGGGTCGAATGGTCCACATAACATGCCCCCTGGATGGTCGATTGGTAGAGGTGAACAGCGACTTATTGATCGATCCGCCCAGGATCCACGAAGATCCTTATGAAAAGGGCTGGCTGATTGATCTGGAATTGCAGGAAGAGGCCGATTTCAGCCAGTTGCTTCGGGGAGAAGAGGCCAGAGCCTCGATGGCGATGGAGATGGAGCGCATCCGCCGTTTCCATTCCACGATCATGGACGGCGGCGAGTTGGTACGCAATCCAGCCAAATGGATTTCAGAACAGGAATGGAGAAATCTTTTGGATGTGTTCATTATTCAGCCAGCTAAGAAAAAATTTCTATAATTTCGTTCATAATAACTTTTATAAGGAGGAATTACAATGACAGAGCTTACGACAATGATCCAAAACCCGATCGGTTTCGCAGCGGTTATTTTTGTAGGCATCGTTGCTCTGATGATCCCCGCGCGCTTGGCATTTTTCGGAATTTTCTTCCTTGCCATTCCCATAGTTGCAGCTATCGGAGGATTGAGGATCGGAATGCGGCGGTTCGCCACTCACCAGAGAACCGAAACCTCAACAATTATAGAACCTCGGACAGGTGTGCCGCAAGAAATCAGTGTTCCTACAGGAGAAGCTGCGGATGCTTTATCAATGGTGGAAGGATTCAGGATGAAGCCCATCCTCTATTATCATCCTAAACATATCTGGATGAAGCGAGAACCTGACGGCCAGGTGCGAGGAGGCTTTGACGACTTTGCCCAGCGTCTGATGGGTGCCATGCGGCAGATCGACATGCTGACATTTAATATACAACAAATAGGGAAAAGCGAAGCGTACTCTTATTTAAAGGGCTGGGACATTTGTAGTGATGGCAAAACCGTCCGGATTACCAGCCCTATTAGTGGGAGGATCGGCGAGATGAACGATCGGCTGGGTCGCGAACCCTCTAAAATCTCAGACGATCCTTACGGAGACGGCTGGATTTGCACCATTGTGCCCGAGGGCGACGAGGATCCCATGGATGAGGCCATCTCGGGAATTCAAACGGATAGATGGATGAAGGACGAGGTTAATCGCCTCCGCCATTACATCAGCAATCAGGGAATAGCGGTTCTCCAGGATGTGGGGGAGCTCGTCCGGAATCCCCCGGAGACTCTGTTGGAGAGCGAGTGGCAACAATTAGTTAGGACTTTCATCTCAGCGTGAAAATTGGCCCTGCTATCGCGCGGGCTGAAGTTGATTTACCAGAGGCCATCGGATACAAAGTTGCATCAGTAAACAGAAGGTGATATGTGAATCTCGCCGGTGATTTTTCATAGCCGGGGTGGCCACGTCACTTAGCACAAATGAAAACATGCTAGTTGAAAAGCCTGCATAGATGCCTAAGGCAAAATTATTAGAATATTTATATCAAAATGGTAATATTTCTAATATAAAAGCTTCTGCAATTCTTTTTCTGTTACTTACGAGAATTGTTACAATAATACGGGAGGAAAGGCATCCACATCATCCATGCCTTTCCTCCCGCACTCTTTGTAAGGGGAAGAGCCTTACCTTATAATTTTCAAATCAAGGGAGTGAGTCCGATTTCGCTTTTTTCTCGCTTTCTGTCAAGATGCTGGTTCTGGTATCTCTGATATTTCTTTAATTTCACCTTCGGTACGAGCCACGAAAATCGTGACCGCCATGTCACCCGTTACATTGGTCATGGTACGAAACATGTCCATAATACGGTCAACTCCTGCGATTATCCCGATGGCCTCCAGCGGCAGGCCCGCCGACGTGAGCACCATGGTGAGCATGATCAGGCCTGCGCCCGGTACCCCGGCCGCCCCGATGGAGGCCAGAGTGGCAGTCAGGATAATGGCCATGTAGTGATATATACCCAGATCAATTCCGAATAGCTGTGCGGTGAAGATGGCACAGATTGCCTGGTATATGGAAGTTCCGTCCATATTTATGGTAGCGCCCAGGGGCAGCGAGAAGCCGAAAACAATCTTGGAAACCCCATGGTTCTCACCGGAACACTTCATGGTGGCGGGGAGTGTTGCCGCACTGCTGGCTGTGGAATACGCAACAGCCATGGCATCGGCAGCGCCTCTAAAAAACCAGCCCAGAGGTCTTTTCCCCAGCACTTTCACAATAAAGCCATATACGACGATGATATGAATGGCGCAAGCCAGGTAAACGGTTATGATCAGCTTTCCCAGCGGCAGCATCATCTTCAACCCGTACTTGCCAGCCACCCAGGCCATCAGGGCGAAAACGGCATAGGGAGCGTACTCCATAACGATATGGACCATTTTTACCATCGCCTGGGATAGGGCTTCAATAATATTTATCACGGGCCCAGCCGGCTCCCCGACAAGAGCGAGACATATGCCAAAGAGCAGTGAAAAGAAGATAATCTGCAGCACCTTCGATTCGGCCATAGCCTGGACCACATTTGTGGGGACTATGTCCAGAAGCCAACTGACCATGGAAGGAGCTTCCTTGCCTTTTACCACTTCCGGCTTTTCGATCTCTACGCCAGTGCCCGGGCCGATGGCAAGGGCGAAGATAAGCCCGATGCAGACTGCTATTACAGTGGTTAGCAAGTACATTCCAACTACCTTGCCTCCCACACGGCCAAGTTTCTTTATGTCGGTGATGCTGGCCGCACCTGCCACCAGAAATAGAACGAGAAGCGGCACGATCATCATTTTGAGCAGGTTGATGAACAGCGTTCCGAATGGTTTGATGACTGTGATGCTCGGACCCACGATGAGTCCAACAATAAGCCCCAGAACAAGTCCAATCAAGATCTTGTGCCATAGTAGAAGCTTCATTATTTTCCCTCCTTTTTCCTAATGCAGCCATACACAAAACCAAGCTGGCCACAGTCCCCCCGAGAAATTCATCTTCATAGCCTAAAAGAACGGGTTATAAGAAAAAGAAAAAGACCTATTGATGCCCCCTTTCGATCGCTTTTAATATTAGCAAAAAACGAATGAATGTCAAGTTTTTTCGTGACATAATCGTATCACTAGATTGAACTCGCACAACTCTCCACGCGATAAGTTGATCGGGGTTTTCTATTTGACGGGAACCATGGAAAATTTGTAAAGCAATCCTAGATTCGTCCTGTATTCGGCATTAATAAGTAATAATTACAGGGGTTGCGCTTCATCCAAGAAGAAAGGGCGAACACCAGGTTCGCCCTGAAGGAAGGTTTTTTATCCAAATGAGGCACAAAAAAAGAGTTAACGGGCGGAAGCAATGGGGTGGCCATGCCTGAGAAGTGGGAGTGCCTCAGCTACTTTCTCCAGCCATCAGAAGCTCTTTCAGCTTCTCTTGCTCGCCGGGCAGCATGGTGTATTCATGCTCTGGCCCTGGGTAAGCGCCTGTTTGAATATCCTGGATATATGCACGCAGGGCACGGAGGATTTCTTCCCGGAGATCGGAATAGCGCTTGGCAAATCGCGGTGTTCGCTGGAAGAAGCCAAGCATGTCGTACAAGTTGATGCTGGGCGCATCGTTGGCCTTGCCCACCCCGGTGCCGAACAGCGGGATGGTGCAACGCTCGTAAACGAGACGGGTCACCTCCGATGGGACGCTCTCCAAGACCACAGCAACCGCCCCCGCCTCTTCCAGGGACCTGACGTCATCGATGAGCTTCATTGCCGACTTGGCGTCCCTCCCCTGGGTCTTGTATCCGCCCAGGGAAGTGGCCGTCTGTGGTGTCAGACCCGTATGGCCTATCACAGGGATACCGGCCCTAGTTACAGCGGACACTGTTTCGGCAACCTCAGACCCTCCCTCTATCTTCACCGCGTCCACCAAAGCCTCCTTGACGAAACGTCCCGCGTTGCGGATAGCCTCATCTATTGAAACCTGATAGGAGAGGAAGGGCATGTCACCCATGAGATAGGTCGTGGGGGCCCCCTTGCGCACACCCCGGGCGTGGGCGATCATGAAGTCCATCTCCGCCGTCACCGTGGATTCCGACCCAAGCACGATCTGGACGATGGAGTCTCCCATGTTGATGATCTCAATACCCGCCTCCTCAGCAAGAACAGCCATAGTGTAATCGTAAACCACAGTGCGAGAGAGTTTCTCCCCTTTTTCCTTCTTTTCCCGTATTGTGTGGATGGTTATTTTAGGCCGCATGACAATTCACCTTTCGCATGAATTTCTGATGGTTTTCCTTTCACCTTTAACTTTCCTAATTCGAAAGCATGGACAAAGCGGCTGATCTCTCGGATCGTTATCTTCCATACATTCCCATGAGCTCCGCCTGACCCAGAATGCTCCCCTGCATAGATTTCAGAAGCTCCTTCTTGGTGGCTCCCGGCGGCAGGTCGAGCTTTTTGCTCAGAGCATAAAGCTTGAAGAAGTACCGATGCGGCTTACCTGGCGGAGGGCAGGGACCGCCGTAACCTACACGCCGGAAATCATTTATCCCTTGTATGGTGCCTTCTTCCAGCTTTTCCTTGGTGGAGACACCCTCAGGGAGGGAACTGGCGCTACCCGGTATGTTATACAGAACCCAGTGGACCCATGTGCCAACGGGTGCATCCGGATCGTCAGCAATCAGTGCAAAAGTCTCAAAACCTTCCGGCACTCCCGTCCACTCCAGCGGCGGGGAGAGGTCAGCCCCGTCGCACGTATACTTGGTGGGAATTGTCCCGGAGGAAGAAAACGCCCGGCTTTTCAATTCAAACCCCATGGCTGCACCCCCTGTCCAGAGAAAGATCAAAATTAGCATCATGAACCACCCTGTTGCTCTATGACTCATGACACACCTCCATTTTTCTTGATTGTCCTGGATTACGTAAAAATTATCAAAAAGCTTTTTGCTGTGTCAAGAAGCAATTTTACAACCGATTGTTTACATACAGCTAATTGTCTCCTTATGGACAGGCATAGCCGCTTACTTAAAAAGTTGCAGGCCCTCCCTTAAAAACGTGCCCTTTTTATTATACGGAGATAAACCCCGCCTCTAAATTGTCATAGCCCTCGGGCTGGTTCCTTTCCCAAGGCTTTTGACGTTATTTTACTGTTGCAAAGAGGAACAAACTCTACCCACATAATTTGATCTCAGGATCTAGGCAGCCTCTTGTCTCCCACTCGAAGTGTGATCTTTTTCCTATCGAAATACTCTCCCAGGGGAATCATGAATTTCCTGGATACACCGGTGAGTTCCTTGAATTGCGATGTGGACATTTCTCCGTGTTCTCGCAGGAATGCCTTGAGGCGCGCCTCAAGTTCCTCCACAGCATGGCGATAAAAATACAGGTCATCCTTGATCTTCACCAGCACCCCTTCGGAAACCAGTAAGTCGTTAATATTGCGGGTTTCTTCCACGCTGCGCCCTATCTTTTCGACGAGCTCCTTGAAGAGTGGGGGCTCAAGCCAGGCCTTTCGAAAGATTTCCTCCATGCGCTGGCGATCGTGTTGTTGAGCTGTTCCCAGGGTTATAGCGTGGGTGGCCAGCCTAATGATCTCGCGCTCCGAAACAACAATACCCCTGGCTGATAGATCCTCGAGGATGGTGTTAAAGAGGCGTGGATCCACGGGTGCTGGCAAGAGAGCCCGCAGCACCTCGCGCGTAATCCCCGGCTTGAGGGGATTTTCCCGGTGAAAGCGTTCCAATTCCTTCCGGACGGCCCCGAGCAGCTCCTCATATAGTTTCCCGTGGATCATTCGATACGACTCCCTGTCAAACACCCGGACCTTTTGCTGAGAGGACATGCGGTCCAGCATCGCCTTGAGCTGATCCTGGGAAAAGGGAACCTGGGCTGAGATCTCTTCCCGCGATATTCCGGCGTATGCCGCCTCACGGACAAAAAATGCCACCATTTCCTCCTCATCTCCGCCCTGTAAAATGACCAAATCACTGAGCAACCCCTCTTGCCTCTTGCGATGCCTGCGTGGTCGGATATCGAGGATGGAGCCTCCACCAATTGTGAATACAGGGGAGTAACTCCTTATAACGAAACGGTCTCTGGGAAGCAGGGCAATCGGCATTTCTAACAGGAATTGTACCGGACCATTCTGGCAGGGCTCCATTACTTCACAATCCAGCAGAATGACGCGCGCCATGATCTCGCTGGTGCCAGCATGGAATCGGACAAGGGTGCGATCCTTCAATGGACGGAGTGCCTCGGGTAGATAGGTCAAATCGGCATCCAGAATATAGGTGGCTCTCAGGCTCCCGGGATGTGCGAGCACGTCCCCCCGCTTGATCTCCGACCTGTCCACTCCCTGAAGGTTCACGGCCGTGCGAAAACCACCCTCCGCGGCCTCCATAGAGCGGTTGTGAACTTGCAGCCCCCTCACCCGCGCCCTTGTCTCTCCGGGGTAAATCTGGATCTCCTCACCAACCTTAACTTGCCCCGAAACAGTGGTGCCAGTGACAACAGTCCCGAAACCCCGCATCACGAAAACACGGTCGATGGGCATTCGGAAAACTCCCGCTCGTGCGCGAGGCTCCATCCGGCCGATCACGCTCTCGATGGCCTGTCGAAGTTTATCAATCCCCTGGCCATTAACGGCGGAGACGGGGACTATAGGAGCACCTTCCAGGAAACTTCCAGCCAGGAACTCTCTGACATCATCCTCGACCATCTCCAGCCACTCCGGTTCCACGAGATCAACCTTAGTGAGGGCCACGAGGCCTTTCCGTAAATTTAAAAGTTTGCAAATATCCAGATGCTCACGAGTCTGCGGCATCACTCCTTCATCGGCGGCGATTATCAGCATGACCAGGTCGATACCGGTTGCGCCCGCAACCATGTTCTTGATGAACTTTTCATGGCCCGGCACGTCCACAATGCCCAGGATTGCTCCATCGCTGAGCTTCATCCAGGCGAAACCCAGTTCGATAGTTATGCCGCGCTTTTTCTCTTGTGGCAGACGGTCGCAGTCAATCCCCGTTAGGGCTTTGATAAGGGCGGTTTTGCCGTGGTCAATATGCCCGGCCGTTCCCAGGACATAATGATCCATTTTATGCTCCATTGATTATTTTCGAATGCGTATGTATTTTATGATTATGGTAACGCACCTGGCATGCTCTGATCAAGTATTTTTCGACAGTAGGTTTCTCATTGAAATATGCAAATAGAGTTGCTAAAAAGATTAATAGCATGAAAGTGATCGGATTGGACATCGGGACCCGAAGGATAGGGGTGGCTGTGAGCGACGACCTGGGATTGACAGCACATGGCCGGAAGACCATTCAGAGAACCGGATTCAAGTCAGACCTCATGAGCATCGAAGAATTGGTTCGCGCCGAGGGCGCTGATCGGATAGTGGTGGGGCTGCCGAAAAACATGGATGGCAGCCTGGGGCCCGTTGCATTCGAAGCGCTCCGATTTGCAAAAGCCCTTAAAAATAGACTCATGCTTCCCGTGGAATCATGGGACGAGCGTTTGTCCACCTTAATGGCCGAGAAAACGCTCTTGATGGCTGACGTAAGCCGACGCAAGAGGAAAAAAGTCATCGACAAGCTTTCAGCGGTGATCATCCTCCAGGGATACCTGGACCGATTGCGTCATGGGATGAAATGATACATGATTAAATGGGGCCGTATCGGAATCCTTTTACTGCTCCTTGTGGCCTCTGTGGCCCTTATGATCATGGATCTTGTATCCCGCTTCCATACCCCCGCGGGAGACGGGCGAATCCGAAGCATCGTCTCAATCCCGCCCTCCACCTCCTTCCGTCGCATCGTCCAGATCCTGGAGAACCAAGGAATAATCCATGACCCTCTGGTATTCCGGATCGCGGCGAGATATCTGGGTGTTGAAAGAAGCCTCAAGGCAGGGGAGTATGATCTGAACGATGGCTTGTCGCCCATGGAGGTTCTGGATCGGCTTTACCGGGGCGATGTGGTACAGTATAGCTTCACCATACCCGAGGGCGCCGCTATCTCCTGGATCGGCCATCAGTTGGAGCAGCAAGGGCTGGGCCGGCGCGAGCGGTTCCTGCAAAAGGCCACCGATCCCGGACTCCTGCGCGAATTGGGCATCCATGGCTCCAGCGCCGAGGGCTACCTCTTCCCTGACTCCTACTTCTTAACCAGGGATATGACTGAAGAGGCCGTTATCCGGATGATGGTACGCCGCTTCCAGCAGATTTTTACGCCGCAGATGGAGCGCCGCGCCAAGGAAATGGGCTTTTCAGTCCATCAGGTTGTCACCCTGGCATCCATTGTGGAGAAAGAAACGGGAAAGCCGGAGGAGCGCCCCTTCATTGCGGCCGTGTTCCTCAACCGCCTGGCCAGGAACATCCGGCTGCAGAGCGACCCCACTGTGATCTATGGCATGCAACACTTCGACGGGAACCTGAGCCGCCAGCACCTGCAAACTGAAACTCCATACAATACTTATAAAATACGAGGACTACCTCCCGGCCCTATCGCCAACCCCGGGCGGCATTCACTCGTGGCCGTACTCTACCCGGCCCCTGTGGACTATCTATACTTCGTGTCCCGGAACGACGGGACCCACCACTTTTCCACCACACTGCGCGATCATAACCGGGCTGTATGGAAATACCAGAAAAGCATCCATTAGAGGCCATGAGGATGAAAGAGAGGTCTAAAATGAACGATTTTTTGGAATGCGGGCCTAAGAATCCGGTTAAAATTCAAGACAACACATTTCGAGACGGCCATCAGTCCTTGCTGGCCACAAGGATGAGAACAGAGGATATGGTCCCCATTGCCGAGAAGATGGACAGTGTGGGATTCTGGGCCATGGAAGTATGGGGAGGCGCAACATTCGACGCCATGCATCGTTTCCTTGAGGAAGACCCATTTGAACGTGTGACAACCCTGAAAAAATATATCAAAAAAACCCCTTTTTCCATGCTGCTGAGAGGGCAGAACCTGGTGGGGTACAGAAATTATGCCGATGACGTGGCGAAATTATTCGTTGATAAGGCCTGCGAAGTGGGCATAGATGTCTTTCGTGTTTTCGATGCCCTGAATGATTTTCGTAACTTCGCCACCTGTGTGGAGAGAATCAAGGCGAATGGGAAACATTTTCAGGCAGCCATTTGCTATTCCTTGACCGAAAGGCGCATGGGTGGGGACATATTCAACCTGGAATATTACCTTACCAAGGCCGAAGAGCTGCAGGACATGGGAGCGGATACGCTCTGCCTCAAGGACATGGCCGGCATCATGTCTCCCTTCGATATCGCCAAGCTCATCACCGGGCTCAAGAAAAAGATTACCATCCCCATCCACCTTCATACCCACTATACCAGCGGCATGGCTTCGATGGTTTATCTGGAGGCCATCAAGGCGGGCGTGGATATCGTGGACACCTGCCTGGCTCCTTTTGCTTTGAGGACATCCCAACCCGCTGTAGAGCCCCTGGTGGCGACCCTTATAGGGACTTCCAGAGACACGGGATTTGATTTGAAGCTTCTGCTGGAGCTGAGCGATGACATAGAAAGAATCGCGCCTAAATATCGAGATTATCTGGACACTCACAGGATGTCCGTAATAGACACAGGGGTGCTGGTTCATCAAATACCCGGAGGTATGATCTCCAATCTCGTCAACCAGCTTAAGGAGGCCAACGCCCTGGATCGGTTGTCCGAGGTGTATGCAGAGGTTCCCATTACACGCAGGGAACTGGGGACCCCTCCCCTGGTCACCCCTACTTCCCAGATTGTGGGGGTCCAGGCTGTATTAAACGTGCTTGTAGGAAAATACAAAATGGTGACCAACCAGGTGAAGGACCTCGTCTATGGCCTTTATGGAAAGACACCCGCACCCATAAATGCCAAGGTTCAGAAAAAAGTGCTCAAAGGATACAAACGGGGCGAGATCCCTGTAACGGGCCGTGCAGCCGATTACCTAGAACCCGAGCTTGAAAATATCAGAAAAAAGTTGGGAGACCTGGCCAGGAACGATTACGATCTGCTCATATGCGCACTCTATCCCACAACGGGGGAGCAGTTCCTTAAACGGAAGTACGGTCTGGAAGAAAAATCAACCCAGGCGAACCTATAACCCCGGAAGAGAGCGGGAGATATGACGAGAATATGGCCACGGCCTCAGAACATGTGTGCAAAGCTGTGCGATTGAATTCATGCTCATCTTCCGCAGTGAAAACCTCTTCGTGTAATTTGTCTCTTCGAGACCTAGGCCGGCCAGGCGGATTTCCGCCGATGATTCATTCGGGTCATCAACGTGCAGATCTTTACCTTATATTTCAGGTTAAATCCACAAAGATAGTCATTAAGAATCGATAATAATTAACAAAATTCGCTTTGACAGAAAGATGAAATCATGATATAAATTTATTGCAGATAGGAGAAAGTGAGCAAAGCATGGTACCGACCTTGTATTCGAAGGATATCGTGCTGATAGACCGGAGTGATTCCCCCGCCGCATCTGAATTTGAAAGTGGAAAGATATACGCCATCCGCACCTCATTAATCCCCGAAGAAGCTACCCGCGCTATCAAAAGGCTCTATAGAGGAAACTCTTAAATTATCATAGAATCAGAAAATAAAAGTGTTGAGCACATCTTGGAGCAAGCCTGAATAGATGATCTCGAAATGCTTGTGATTGGCCTGTTCGTTTAGGGATGGGTGAATTTGTTGGAGATTTGAGGGTCTAATTATGCTATACTATTATCAGCTTTGGGAGATATTAACATGTAACAATCTTTATAGGTAAAAGAAAATGAATTCACAAAATCAGGTTATCCTTGAAATAAGTGGGCCAAGAATCACGGCGGATAAGTTCTCACGTGGTGTGAGGGCCTTTTTTGATTTTATTGACGAATTAGCTAGGGAAGTGTCAGGCAAAATAAAACCTGTTCAATGGATAGTCTCTGCTCAAGAAGGCAGTATAAAGCTTATTGCCAAACCCGAACCGGAAGAAGCTAGTCCTGATGCTATTTCATCCGTTTTAAAGGCAATAGAAAACGGCGTAAAAATGATCGAAGGATCAGCGAGCAGACCAGAATGCTTTTCCGATAAGGTTCTTAAAGATCTTCAGAAATTGGCTTCGATATGCGATGGCAATGGCGACTTGGATCGAGTCAGAATATGGGTAAATCAAAGTCCTAATGAGATTTCTACCAAAATAGCATCAAACGTGAACTCGATATTAGGAATCCATTTTAGTGATCTTGGGGCTATTGAAGGAAGACTCCAAATGATTTCCGAGCGTGGTGGTCTTCGCTTTGCTGTGTATGATTCATTAACCGACCGTCGGGTAAGATGCTATTTTGATGAAGATCTTCTTGAAAAAATTATTTTTGCCTTTGGGAAGCGCGTTAATGTTTATGGAATGATTAGATACCGCCAAGATGGAGAACCGATTACCATTAGTGTTGAAGATTTCAAGGTTTTACGTCCACGCAACGAACTGCCAACCCCAGAAGAAGTACGTGGGATTTTGAGGGAATAAATTGCCAATCAGTAAGCGCTATTGGGATTCAAATGTTTTTCTGGGATGGCTTACGCCAGAAAATGATAAGCAAGAAGCTTGCCTTGGTGTAATCAAGGCAGCAGAAAAAGGCGATGTTAAAATAGTAACATCTGCTTTAACCATTGCAGAAGTCATATATCTAAAAACATATCCTAAAATCGCTCCAGAAGAATCTGAGAAAATAAAAGCTTTTTTCGAGAATGATTTCATATTATTGATAAATGTAGATCGACGTTTGGCAGAAAACGCTAGGGATTTATTATGGGAATATACAGCATTGAAGCCAAAAGATGCGATCCATGTTGCATCTGCGATTAAAGCTAAAGTACCAAGAATTGATACTTTTGATGGAGACCTCATAGGATTAGATGGGCAAATTGGAACTCCACCAATTCGAATTGGGAAACCTGACTTGCCATACCAAAACCAAAAAGAATTATTTGAAGAATAGCATATGGGAAGGATGACTTCAGTAAGGTGTACCCCTTTGTCAAGACAAAAATTAGGCATTTTTAAGGTGGACTCCCT
>CAZTAS010000129.1:0-18146 GCA_964611635.1 uncultured Thermodesulfobacteriota bacterium | reverse complement strand
GAGGGATTTATAATTTCTCCCTCTCCCCCCAGCGGGTGGGAGAGGGCGGGGGTGATGGGGGAGAAGGCATATGGAATAATTACTTGTATGACTGCAACTTCCTATAAGAAGGATGTTATGAAGATCTTCCGGCTCCTCTTCCAACAGTGATAGGCCTTGACGGAGGAAAAGAAACCAGAATTGGTGACAGAAGAAGGTCGGGGGATTGGAAGGCCCATTGTCATGAGTCTGGCCAGGGATAGATTAATACCCATTAATGGATTTAATGCTTTTTTGTACCTCAATCCAACTCTTGCCCATCAAAGGTTTTTTTAAAACCTGCATCGAATCTATAGCATTGTTTCTTAAAACTTTTCTTTTACAGTTAACGCTTGTTCGGCGCTCCAACCCATTGAAAATGCTTGATCGGGTTTTCAAAATCTAAAAATGGTAGTACCGCAAAAAGAAAAAATCAATCAGGATCCTATCCCATCAGAAGCAATTGAATGTGCCTCCCCAAATGGCTATGCAGAAATTCTTTATGCAATTGTTGGTTTTGCCGCAGAAGAGTTAAGATTCTATCTCGGAATCTATAGGAGCCTTCGACAGTTCTTTGGGTCA
Source organism: uncultured Thermodesulfobacteriota bacterium (assembly GCA_964611635.1). Lineage (GTDB taxonomy): Bacteria > Desulfobacterota > JAFDED01 > JAFDED01 > JAFDED01 > JAFDED01. Next base: position 17,546 of record CAZTAS010000129.1, on the reverse strand, counting down.
ATACGGAACCAAATCTCACATGGAGGATCTGACGGCCGTTATCCTGATTCAAATAAACCTGTTCCAAATCCTCATCCGTCAGCCTATCGGCATCGGGAACGAGATCCAAACGTGATGAGATGTAATAGCTGGCCCGATCTGTTTCAAAACGATCTCTGCAGAATTGAACAATTTCCCTGAAAAACCCCTTGTCCACTCTACACACAACCCGGAGAGCCTCCATGTAACTGGTTCCGGCTGTTTTTACATGGAAGCGTTCACTGCATATTCGGCCTAAGCTGGGATATATGCTAAATTTATCACTTCCTCTGTGGACACTGATTTTATATGGCCCGAACTGCTCGGCAATAAGAGCGTGTTTTTTCAATGAAGTTTCAAAAACGGCTAGATCGCCTATGTAATCAATTGCTTTTTCGAAATCCCCGATGAATCGAGGGGCAAGACTGACGATGGACGTTCCATGGCGCTTCAACTCGAGAGCTATGAAGAGATGTTCAAGAATTGAGGTTGGCTGGGAAGTTTCGTCAACGGACAATTCCAGCTCAAAAGGTTTTGAACCCATGAGCATTGCGACATAATCAGCCATTTTATAAGTGTGAGCTAGGGCCCCGCCATATTTAACCGAGGCACGCTTCAGCGAAAGCTCATCGAAGGTCACTCGAATTGACTGTTGATCATTAGCAACTTCAAAGGTTGTGCCTCGATAGAGTTTGATAAGATCCGATGCTCCTTCTACTTTGCTTGCGATAAGGGCTTGATATTTTTCTTCAATTTTGAATGGATCATAATCGTCTGCCTGTTGATCCACGTGTTCTGAGGGATCGATGGTGAAAAAAACACATCCCGCCCTGGCTGTCGCCTCCACATCCGCTTTGGTCTTTAAATGATCAGCATCAGCCCCGAATGGCATGTCCCATCCCGATCTGAACACCCCCCAGGTTGCATCATCCATGACATCCTGCGCGGTACGCTCAGTGCGGCTCATCTCTCGAATCGACTGCTGGACAAAGATAGGTAGAATCCGTCCTTGAGCGTCGGCAGCGGCCAGGGTGTGGCCGGGGGTCGCTAGTCCAAGTCGATCACCGAAGCCGAACGAGGGCTTCAAACCAAGAACTTGAGGATTGGTATAGGGTACGATTTGCCTCAGAGAAGCCGCATTTTCCGGCGTTAATTTTGCCAACAGGACCCGGAGGCCCGGGATCTCTAATGATTCACCATGAAATCGAGTCGACCATTTAGGCATCTCACCCCTTTTAGATACAACAATAAGAATGCTGTTTCCCTCAAGATCCATCATGCCCAGCAGTCCGCCTTCGACCTGGCAAAGGGATTCGGAAAACACCCTTCCTTTATTCATAAGGGATTGAAGGCTGTCCGCCGCGCATTGCCGGTTTTCCGCTACAAGGCGCTCGGCTACATGCTTTCCAAAGGCTTCGATTATTCCTTCAGTATGTCGCACTATATCCACCCTTCCCTATCTTTTGATTCGAGCGGTCCCTCCGGCAAATACATATAAGGCATCTTCAAGAGTGATCATGCTGGCATCTCCTCGGGTGCTTTGCAGGATAGCACCGTGAGGCGTGCCCAGTTCAGCATATTCGTTTGGATTCATAGACCCTTAAATAACCGAATGTCTCAAGCATGAGCAAAGATTGTTGATCCTAGCCCTTCAATCAACCGCTGCCTGCGGAATATCTGCGAGAAAATCCAGAACTTTTTTCAATTTTTCGTCCGTTCCAACCTTGAAGAAAAGCGCACCGGTTTTTTTTGCTGTCTCTTCATCGTAACTTGTATCACCGACAAACAAAATAGGAGAATAGCCCATTTTCTTCAACGATAGAAGGAAGCCTTCCTTATCGCCGCCTTTCACGGATAAAAAATGGTTGAACAGTCTCCTTCTTTTAAGCTCTGAAACGAACTCCTTATCAAGGATGCTAGATGCCGCGAAAAGCTTGTAGCCCTTTCTCACAAGCTTCTCCAGAATCGGTCTCACCGATGAAAACTCGGGAATATTGGACAAGTCTTTTTTATTGAGGGAAGAATAAAGGCGGCTCCATTCTTCCTTCTCCTTGTCCGAAGCACTCATCTCAAGCCGCTTCAGGGTATCCGCAAGCTGGATAAACCTGTTGGCACCCAATATTCTGGTACAGGATTCGATAATTATCGCCCTTTTTGCTACATCGTATCCGAAAACCTTCTCGAATGCCTTAAGGTAGTTCTTTATTTTTGCACCTGTTGAATCGAGCAGAGTGCCATCGAGATCAAAAACAACAGCGAAACCCTTTCCTTCCATCCAGCCCTCCGGCATCAGATCTCGTATGGCCTGAATAGCTCTGGAATCACCACTTCACCCTGGAAGCTATTCTTGGCTTCCTCAAGCATGACTAGGGGAGACGATTCTGAGGATGCATCGAAGTGGCAAAGGAATAATCTTTTTGCACCTGATCTTTTTGCCACTTCCCCTGCTTGTTGACCTGTGGTGTGTCCGGCTTTATTAAGTCTCTCTGCCTGATTCTTGTTTCCACTGGCTTCATGGATAAGACAATCGCAACCTGATGCCTCCTTGATTACCCTTTCGGTCGGTGCTGTGTCACATGAGTAGACTAACGATCCGGTATTTGTTGAGATTTTTAGGCCGGTAGTCGGGCTCGAGTGTATTACCGGGAATAGACTGATTTCGAGACCAATCCCGGCATCGATCTTGTTTTCGTTGGGCGCTATCCAGTCAATCCGAAAGATCTTCTCCTTTTCCAGGAGACCGAAAAAATTGCAAAGCTCCCTTGCTTTGGCAATAGTGCGGGAGTTTGCCATCAACGCGAGAGGCTTTTTCCTTCTCATCATCCAAAGGTTGTGGACCAATGAGGGCAGAGCATAAATGTGATCTGTATGTGCGTCTGTGATGATCAAAATGTCGAGTAAAGAGGGGTCAGTGACGGCTCTGCTAAGGCTTTGTACAGGATTGCCCGAAGTGTCCACAAGGATGGAGCAATCATCAACCTTGACGAGAAAGGTGGTATTTGTGTTATCCCGGGTCTGGACTGATCCCATGGTGCCAAAGAACTGCAATATCACGATTGTCTCCTGCTGCTGATGAATGGAAGTGCTATTGAGAAGATAGCGGCCACAATGAAAAGGAGGGCTATCGGCCTTGTGAAGAAAACGAAGTAGTTTCCACCGGCAAGCTTCACGGCTGTCCTGAAGTTTTCCTCAAACATTCCCCCAAGGATCAATCCGAGCACAATCGGAGCCATCGGGTATTCTGCCTTCTTGAGGAAATAGCACAGTATGCCGAGGGAAAGAGCTACACCCATATTGAATGTTCCGGACAGGACGGCCTGTCCTTCGATGGCGTAAGACCCTATCAGTGAGAATATCAGTATTGCAGGAATCAGTATGGCAATTGGGACTCCGAGAACTTTGGGAAAGAGTCTCACTCCACTGAGCTGGAAGATGAGCATGAAAACATTGGCCAGGAAAAGTGAAAAGAATATGGCATAAACAAGAGTCATTTCGGTCTGGAAAAGCTGGTAACCAGGAATAACGCCTTTTACGAGGAGAGCACCCAGCAGCACAGCGGTGGATGAATCGCCCGGTATTCCCAGTGTGGAATATCCCAGCAAGCAGTTCTTCCAAAAATCCCGCCTTTTGCCAGGATACAATCCCGCCGACCGTCTTCAGCGTTCAAATCGAGCGTAACTTCAAGATCTAAACGACAAATGGAAATCCCAGGAGCTTTCTTTTTTCACAATCTCATTCCTACAGATGCTACCCGTAACACTACCATCATTGAATTTCTTAATTGCTAAGAAATTGTTATATCTCCTGCTCCTATTCAGGCTATTTCATGCAAGGGCCATTAATCTTAAATGTATATGTTAATAAAGATATTTCGGAAAAACTGGGTGGAGATTTCATCAGGAGATTCGGACAATCTCGTCATCCGAAAATATGCTCATATGAATGTCAGAGCATTTCACGGTGTGATAAATCATGAAGTCAAAATTATCCCCATATGGAGGAAGAAAAAGGGAGACATTCTGTGCCAGCGCCGCTTTTCTCTTCGAGAAAACAGCGCTGCCGCTCTAAAGCTTGAGTCTCAAAGATAAGTTGTAAATGTTCCCGCCTGAGCCATGAAGCAGTGAAAAAAGTCTCTTTTGGCGATCCACTCCGCTAAAAGTGGTCAATGGCATTGCGCAAATGTTTTAATTCCTTAATCGAAACAATAGATAATGGTTTTTTCGCCCTGCCTCTGAGGGGCAAAGAGGCAGAGTCAAAGAACCAGAAAGCTTAAAGAGCCTGACGCGCAATCAAAAAGAAGCAGTCAAAATTTAATGCACCCCTATAACTCCCACTCCGGTTCGCAAAGTTTCCAACTCCAAGACCCACTCGGGCATTACATTGGCGATATTGACCTCAGGCCCGTATGTCTTGACGAAATACATCGTCATATCATGTATATCAGGTGGATGAGCATCATGGATCCAAATGCCCGGCAGCTCAAACATCAGATATTTCAGATCCACGCGGGACGCGATGCCATCGATCACATGGCGGGCCAAGCCTCCCTTTTCCTTATCCATAAACTCGGCGCCTTCCACAAAAACTTTCCACGATCCAGCCTGCAGGCATCCCTCGATTCCGCTGACCATTGAATCTATCGAACTCACCTCTGTTTTGCTCCCGACCTCGCCCAGCACCCTCAGGCCGAACTCCTCACAGGCCATCCGAATTACGCGAAACTTGTCTTCAGGTGTGATTTTCAGGAAGTTGTCCGAGACCTCCACGCTCTTGAAGCCCAGCTTACAGCACTCCTCGAAGTAAGACTTCGCTACATCCAGCCCCTTGTGATGGATGGCGTACTCCAAGAACTGTCCTCCAATGAACGGGTCTATCTGATAGCCGTTAAAAATGGCGATCTTTTCTTTCAGGATGGCCGCATCAATGATGCCGGAGATCCCTACGGCAATCTTGGCAATATCTACAAACGGGTGCACCAGCCTGAGTAGGTCACTCTGTTTTATTGGCCCCAAACTCCAGTCGATCATCATGGTGACCCCCGTTTCCCGTGGTTTAGCAGAACGAGCCGGGATCGGAACAAATGTAAAAGCCTTTTCCATGATTGCTCACCTCCATTTGGATTTCCTGCTATGGCATCAATGCAAGGTTATCGCCGGATGCCCTCCCTCAGGGTCAAAAAGCTGTAGCTCTCGTCTCTTCTTCTAGCTCCCCATTTTAGGTGAAAGGGCTCCCGATTATGCCTTGAGCTATGTTAGCCACGATCAGGCCTTAATAAGCGCTGTTATCATATAAGCACCATCAACGGGAAGTCAAATAAAAAAGGTTGGAGTCCCGGGCAGATGACCCTCCCAAAAGGCACGAAGCATCTTTTGTAATGGGGCTCAGGATGTTGTCACGTTCCTTAATGATCGTTCAGGCAGGCATGATTTTGCTTAATTTGTTCATGGAGCGCCGCACCCTATAGAGAGGCCTGGATGGGTATCTCGACAGGAGCCGCCAATGATCATCCTCGAAGATTGCCTCTGCATGAGATGGGTTGATATGCACATGCTCGCTACGGTCGCCACTTGGCTGCTAACCAAAAATGGGAGGCATCTTTGAGGCCTTAAAGTGCTCAAAAAACGCGCTGATCTTGAAGCTGGGTCTATTAATCAACTTTTCCTGTGATGGCTGCCTTTATGCATGTCTCCTCATTACGCAGCACAGGACGGAAGCCGGCGCCTGCTATAATGTTGGCCAGCTTGGCAGAGTTGGTGACCAGAGACCGTACCCCCAGTTTCCGCGCGATCTCCGCCGGATACATAAGGTAGAAGCAGACGCCGCACAGGAAAGTGCCTCCCGCCTCCTCGATGATCTGGACAAGCCCCAGCTTCTCGGCCATGCACTTGACTAAGCTGCTGGTGGTGAGCAGAAGCTTCACATTTGCATTGACGCGCTTCCCCTTCAGGCGGCGGGCCAGGTCTTGGACCTCCATGAGGCTTAAATGCGGTGTGCCGAAGATGACCAGGTCCACGGAGCCATCACCGGCGGGGAATGAGTCGTAGGTCTCCCGCAGGGCACCGGGATGCACCTCTATGGTCCTGTCGGGCTCGCGGGTGCCGAAGGCTTCCTCCAGGCTCCGGATTTCGGGCGTTATCCCCGGGATGTGGAACAGTGCCAGGGAGCCGTAGCTGGCCAGGGACGCCCCAAAATGCTTAAGTCGATCCACATCCGGGTGCGCCAGATTGCCCTCCAGCAGCGGCACTTGCCAGTAATCGTCTACACGCCGGCCGATGAAACATCCCAGAGCACCCCAGTCACTGATAGTTTGGGGCTGCTCCTTCACCAGAACACGCACTGTCCCCCGGCGATTTGCATCCAAGTGAAAGCCATATCGTGGAGTGCGACCCGTAAGCCCCGCGGCGACGGCGGCAGGACCGCCCTCGAAGTTGCTCCGGGCTCCGGCGACGGCATTGGCGAAGATGACCGCTCCCGTGTCGCCCCAGGCCAGATGCTCGCCGAAGCGTGGGGGCATAACCCCCTGGTAGTTTGTGCATGTGCAGCAGTTGAGCGCACCCATGCGCTCCATGGCGGTGTCAATGCGTCGCTGCACCGCCACATGATAGGGGTCATGCTGGAGAAGCTCCACGTGATCGAATTCAATGCTGCGAGGATCTGTAGTTGTAGGCACGATGAAATGCCCGCCCGTTTCGGCCAGCTCTTCAAGAAAAGACGCCCCGGCATCGCCCACGGAGTCGGACGTGCACATTACATGGACCGACTGCACCGGCACCATATCTTCAGCCCCGAAGAATTCGCCCACCGCCACCTGCATCTCCAGGCCGCGGCGCACGGCCTCCCCTCTGTTCCCTTGAAGCATGTCTTTCTCTTCGTCCGTCAGTCGCATGTGATTCTCCATTGATGTTCCCTGAGGAGGCGCTCCATTCAGCGCCTGGATTGAGGCTCCAACTCGCGCCTCAGGTCTCAATCCCTTGCATATGAAAGATCTGTGTGATAGTGTCTTTTTACGCGGGGTTCTGTTATTCCTAAAAGCGAAGATCGGATGCGAATATAACGCATAAGGCCCCGATTGTCAACGGATTTCAGACCGTATTGACTGTCTGGGCAACGGTCTATGAGTCTTTAAAAGGAAAGGGCATTCTTGCAAAAGGATGCCATAAAGAAAGGGGATATTCGATGAGCGCCGAGGTTATTGTGCTGCGTGGGCACCCCGGGGTAGGACCGAGGACCGAGGCGATAGCGCTGGTTTCTCACCATGGTTTCAGCGCCCGATACGATCTGGATCGGGAGAGAGGAATTTTTTCCAGAGAGTCCCACGATCTGTATGGGAAGAGCTACGTGGGAAAGATATTGGTGCATCCCACGGCCAAGGGCGGGGTGGCCACATCCTGGATGCTCCATCAAATGAAGAGCCTTGGGATGGCTCCGGCTGGCCTCATCTTTCGTGTGACCAATCCGATCATGGTTCAGGGGGCTGTATTGGCCGGCATTCCCCTTATGGCTGATCTGGACCAAAACCCCACCGAGATTATACAGACAGGAGATCGGGTGCTCATGGAACCTTATCGTGGTGAGGTGCACGTATTTAAGGGCCAGAGTTGAATTTGGGGCTGTAGTGGGATAAGCAATTGTTTGTTATGTATGTGTTTATTCCTTTTCTTTCTTTTCCCAAAGTATTTCAGTGAAATTCTTATCCAAATCTTTTGAAAAAAGATATTAAACAAATCTAATTGAGTTTGAGAAAACAACCATGTTTATTGAACAGGAGACAGACGTATTGGTAATGGGCGGAGGCGTGGCCGGGCTCTCAGCAGCCATCGAGGCTGCCAACTATGGACTTCGGGTGTGGCTGATGGACAGGGGGAAGGTTGGCCGCAGTGGTTCTTCATTCACTGCTGGTGGAGTGTTCGCAGCACCGTTTGGCCACGAGAAGTTGGATGGTTCAGGCATTGTTGACTCACCTGAGCAATTCTTTCAGGACACTTTCGCGGGAGGGGGACACTTAAACCACCGGGGCTTGATCCGGAAGATGGCTGCGGAAGCTGTTCAATGTGTGGAAGGGTTGGAGAGAATAGGGGTTCGGTTCAATTGCACCCCGAATGGACGTAAAATTCATATCCGCATGCTTGGCCATAGCCGTGCTCGCTCCTGCGAAACCTTAGGGGGCGGCAGAGCGGTTGTTGAAGCGCTTCGCGGGGAAGCCCAGAGACAGGGCGTTCAGTTCATAGAATGGACCGTGATGGTTGCAATTTTTGTTAAAGATGGCGCCGTTACGGGTGCCCTTGCTTTCCCCGTGAAAGGAGGAGCCCCCATGCTAATTTGCGCACCAGCCTTAATTGTGGCTGCTGGAGGTGCTACCAGCTTGTTACCTGCACGCAGTGCCAGCTTCCCCACCACGGGATTGGGCCCTATAGCAGCTCTGGATGCCGGAGCATCCTTGGCCAATTTGGAGTTTCTCGAGTTCACTTTGGTTCCGGCACCCAGGGGAAAGCCCCTTTCAACTGGCGGGATTAATCCGTTCCTGGGCCGTGGCGCACGATTGTTTAACGCTCTTGGCGAAAGGATCATGGAACGAGTTGACCCCGCACGGCTGGAGCTAACGGATCGATCCATATTGGTTGAGACCCTGAGTCGTGAGTATCAGGAAGGCCGAGGTCCTGTAGTGTTGGATCCTACATATATAGACCAGGATGAGCTCCGCCGGTGGGAGTCAATGAAGCCACAACTTTTTGCCAGGTTGCGCAGTGCTGGCGTAGATCCCGTCCAAGACCGCGTGCCTTGGGTTGTGGCGATCCACAGCTCTCTGGGCGGTATTGTGGTGGATGAACATGGAGCCACAGGCGTGCATGGCCTTTATGCAGCCGGAGAAAGTGTCACGGGCTTCCACGGATCCAATCGTCTTGGAAGTAATGCACTGACAGCGTGCGTTGTGATGGGTAGAGAGACTGGAAGGAATGCAGCATTGTTTGCAATGGGGCAAAGCCCAAGCGCGTTGCGTAAGGGAGCAAGGGAGGAGGCTGAGCGATTTGTCTCGAGGTGGTGCGGGGGAAAGCTTAGAGCCAGAGAATATTTGAGACGCGTCCGGGAGGCCGCCGAATGGGGTCTCTGTATCCCCCGGAACAATGAAGGGCTTTTAAGAGCCCGCGCCGTCTTGACGGATCTTGCAACCGCTCCCCCGCCGCTTGATGGCCCGGAAGGCGCGGTCCTGGCCGTTGAGTGCTCGGCCCTTGCCAGGCTTGGTTGCCTGACGGCCGAGGCGGCCCTTCGACGAACTGAAAGCCGCGGCCAGCACGTGAGAGAGGACTTTCCGCGACAGGATCCATCCTTCGAGCGATGGTTCGTTGTACTCCGAAAGGGCGAAGAGTTACATTGGTCCGCTTCGCCGGTTCCAGACAGTAAAAATGCGTGAGAGAAGTTACAGCAGCAAAACAACCGCTGTAGCAACCTTGAGCATCACCGTATATGAACGCATCAGCCGAGACGGCCAGCGACGAAAAAACATAAGCTCATTTCAAGCGCTCTGATAGGCCAGGTTTGCGGAGAATGTAGGGCAATTATTTAAGCAAGGCTCCCGGCTGGCAGGGGAAGGCTCCCTGAGGCGAGAGTGAAACATTCAGTTGATCTGGCGCTTCCGGCCTTTCCAGTAAGGCTCCCTCAAGCTCTTCTTGTCCACCTTTCCGGTGGGATTTCGGCACAACTCAGGAACTATCTCAACGAAGCGGGGCTTCTTGTAGCTGGCCAGCAGTTTGGTGCAGTGGAATATGATTTCATCCGGCGTGGCATGATGTCCGTCCTTGAGAACAACAAAGGCTTTGACCGACTCACCCCATTCCGGATCTGGGATGCCGATGACGGCCGATTCCATCACAGCAGAGTGAGAGCAGAGGGCTTCCTCCACTTCGCGGGAATAGATATTGAAGCCACCGCTAATGATCATGTCCTTTTTCCGATCTACAAGGTAAAAGAATCCTTTTTCGTCTTCTTGTGCCATGTCGCCTGTGTGGAGCCACCCATCACGAAATGTCCGGGCAGTTTCCTCAGGGTTTTTCCAGTATCCCGTCATAACGTTGGGACCCCGAACCACCAGCTCCCCGATTTGCCCCCGAGGCACATCGTTCCCATCTTCATCTACAATCCTCACCGCCACATTAATAATTCCACGCCCAGCGGCCAGTAGCTGTGGGTTGTCAGGTGAGGGATGTCCATCAACCATGTTCTCCACGCGGGCAACCAGCACAGGCGTATTGGCCTCGAAAAGCCCATAAATCTGCACCAGGCTGGGACCCAGGAGGCGATATGCCTTTAGCAGCGTGTCCACGGTAATGGGCGATCCTCCGAAAATAACGGTGCGTAGGCTGCTCAGATCGTATCTTGATGTCCGCGGATCATCGACCAGCCTTCGAAGAATTGTAGGGACTACCCAGGTGGCAGTGATGTGCTCCTGCTCTATCGTACCCAGAAAGCTTTCTATGTCAAACCGATCTAGGATAATGTTTCGGGCTCCCCGGATGTAATGAGGTATCACGTAAAGGCTGGTAGCGTGGGTTAAGGGGCAAACATGGAGCATAGCGTCCCCCTCCCGGGGCTGGATCATTTCTGCCAAGGCGTGAGTATTGGCTGCCACTCGGCTGCGATAGGTCCATATGACCCCTTTCGTCATTCCGGTCGTGCCGGAAGTATAGCCGATGGCGCAAATATCTTCTTCGTTGATAGGTATCCGCGGATCTTTTTCAGAGGCACGGGAAATAAATTCTTCGTAACCCAAATGTCCCTCAGGATGTTCTCCGACGAAAATGAAATGCCGCAGTGTCGGGATGTCAGGAAGCTCTTCCATGAAACCCTTATAAAATTCACGGTTCAATATCAGGGCAGACATGCCGCTATCATGAATCATGAACTGCCACTCGCGGGGAGCAAGGCGAACATTGAGAGGGACCCGAATAATTCCGCACTTTGCCGCAGCAAACTGGAACTCGATAATCTCCGGACGGTTCGGAAGCAGTATGCCGACCCGATCTCCGGGCGCTAAGCCGAGATCAAGAAGCGCATTGGCAAGGCGGTTGGTTCGCTCGTTCAACTGGCGAAATGTCAACCTCTGCTCGTGAAAGACCACGGCCTCCTCTTCCGAGTACCTCTTCAATCCTCTCTCGATGAGTTGCTGATAAATCATAGCGATGATCCTATAAATCTTATTATATAGAATCCGTTTAGCGAAATTGTATCATTGTTCCCCACCTTGACCCATCGATGGCGCCTTACCAGCCCAAAACCGACAGGGCCACCGGAAGACAGCCTCCTATGACTTTTGAAGGTTATTTCTTAATGATTCAGGATCTCCAGATTGAGCAAAAAGCATTCATCCATGGATAACCGATCCTGGATGAGGCCAGGTCCCGGCCCATGCACTCCACACACCACGAATAGTTTAAAATTTCCCGGTGATCCTTCAAAATCTTGGTCTCGGAGTCTTCTGCTTCGGTTGGGTTGCGGATAGAACAAAGCAAAGGATTTCCACATTGGAGTGCCTTACGAATAGGCATTGCAAAAAGCTTTTTGGATGCACTGGAATAATCTACTGTGTTCCATTTGATGAATCAACTCCCGGCAGAGATTCTGGCCTGATTCCATCATGCGGCCACTTTCTGTCCTTCCAGCGAAGAGAGCTTTCTATGCTGTGCATAAAGAGATATAAACACCGTAAAGGTGATACTCAACCCCATAATGCTAGTCCAGTATTCAGGAACTATCAACATAATGCCGCTGAGACCCAGTAATACTTGCATGGGAAAAGAGATCTCGCGGAACAGATATTTTCCCGTGGCTGCCGCCCATGCCAGAATTCCTATGGCAGTGAAAATGACGGAGCTAACAATTTCCCAGGGAATTCCGTGCATTAATAACCCGGGCCTATAAGCAAATGCATAGGGCAACAAAAAGGCTACCAGACCCAGTCGCATGGCGCAAAAGCCGGTGGCTATAGGGTCGCACTGAGCAATGCCCGCGGCCGTGTAAGCCCCGGTAGCCACTGGAGGTGTAATGGCCGACAAGATGGCGAAATAAAAAATGAACATGTGGGCCTCAAGCCTACCGATGCCCATATTCGTCAGTGAGGGCGGCACAATCACAGCAAGAACCACATATGCCGCAACGGTGGGCAATCCCATCCCCAGGATAATGCAGGCCACCATGGTCAGCATAAGTGCAATTAATAGATGGCCGTGGGAGAGGATCTCAATGATGAAGGCCATGCGCATCCCCAGCCCTGTCATACTCAGCACCCCGATTATGATGCCCGCCCCGGCGCAAATGGAGGTGAGCGGCGCCATGGCCTTCATGCCCTGCAGGACACCGTCCGCGAAGCTACTTATGTTCATTCGGGTGTGCCGGCGGATGGAGCTCACCACCCATAGTGATGCTATGGCGTAAAATACGGCCAGCATAGGCCCGATCCACTTGGCCAGCAGTATCACCAGAACAACAATGGGGATCAACATGTGGCCCCCATGAGCCAGTTCCTTGAAAAAGCGCGGGCATTCACCTCTCGGAATGCCCGCCATTCCTATACGGCATGAATGGAAGTGGACCACCATGAATACCGAGAAGAAATAAAGCACGGCGGGAATCAAGGCGTAGAGGCAGAGCTTGATATAAGGGATCATGAGGTATTCGACCATGATAAATGCGGCGGCTCCCATGATAGGCGGCATCAGTTGTCCACCCGAAGAGGCCAGTGACTCAACCGCCCCTGCAACAATGGGAGTGAACCCCAGCCTTTTCATCATGGGGATGGTTACTGAGCCAGTGGTTGCAACATTCGCCACGGTGCTTCCGGAGATCATACCAAAAAGCCCTGAGGAAAACACCGCAATTTTGGCCGGTCCACCTCGAGCTGTTCCCGCCACACTCTTGGAGATGTTCATGAAGAAATCGGCGCCCCCCGAGACATTGAGAAATCCGCCCAGCATGACAATCAGCACGATAAACGTTGCGCATACGGCAATGGGCGTGCCATAAATACCTTCGGTCCCGTAAAAGATCAGGTACACGATGCTGCTAACCCCGTACCCCTGATGAGCAATGAATCGATAAGGGATATATGGCCCGATGACGGCATATACTAAAAAGAAAATAATGAGCCCAGCAATTAATCGCCCAACGGTTCGCCTAACAGACTCCAGCACCAGCATAATCCCGATGATCCCAGCGGCTAAGTCGAGGTGGGTGAGGCTTGGGTTGGCATAAAGCCTCTCCCAATTGAGCGTGTACCAACCGAAACACAGGAAAGAGAGTGCCAGCAGGACGATGTTAAATGCATTGTCGGCCCGGGGCTTCTTGTGGAGGTATCCTACATGAGATGGAACAAACAAAAAACAGAGAGGGACTAGGAAAAAAACGTGAACACCTCTCTGTGTGGGAGGTGTCATCGCACCGAACGCCCCTGTGTAAAGGTGAAAAGCTCCGCCCACCAAAGAATATACCAAGATCAACACCTTTTTCCAGCGCGCATCCATCATTGCCCCGTGTCCGTGCAGTTGATTGGGTGAAGGGTGGCATACTACACCACCCCCCACCGCCTTTTCCCGGTGTACCTTTGTCCGACTACTTCAGAATGCCTTTCTCCTTGTATACTTTGACTGCTGCAGGATGAATGGGTATGGGCCAGAACTTGGGAAGTTTCTCCAGAGAGGCCTCATTGGGAGCTTTCAACCAGGGCATGTCCTTCATGATCTTATCCCACTCCTCGATTATCAGCTTGGTTGCCTTGTAAATCACATCCTCTGGTACTGAAGCGTGAATGATAAGTGCCGAAGGGATGGCGATGCCCTTGAGCTTAGGGTGTTTGAAGACTGGCTCGCCTAACTCGTCCACGAAATAGACAGGATACTTTTTGCAAAATGCCTCCAACAAGTCCTTTGGGGCATCCAGATAATGGGCGGCCTTGTTGACGGGTCGAGCCGCGAATACAGGGCCAAAATGTCGCTGGTTATTGCGCGAATAGGTCAACATGAAAGCGTTCAACTGCCGGTTGGCGAAAGCCCTCTGGGATGCTTCGCGCCCCAGGTACTGCATTTTGAGATCCTTATCGGGATCCAAGCCAACAAATTTCAGAAAACGCAGAGCCAAAACCTCGTCGCCGCTGCCCCGCACGCCGGTACCCACCTTCTTGCCCTTGAGATCCTTGAAGGTTTTGATATTCATGTCGGCAGCACACCGCAGATAGAGATTGTTGAGGGTCATCCAGCCGCGGACCTCCTGGAATTTCTCGGCCTTGAACGGCTCTTCCCTATTGGGGATCAGCATGACGTCGTCCAGGAATACGCGGCCTGCCTGGATCTCCTTGTTGGCAACTCTGTTAATGTTGCCGCGGGAGACGCCGGGCGATACCACACCGGTGGCACGGATATCGGGATATTTCGTGGTGATCATCTTGGCCAGGTAACTGGTTTCCGCGTACCACCGACCTCCGGAGCCAGCCCCGCCCATAGTGAGGTAAATCTGCGCTGTGGCATACTCCGTACCCTGTAAAAGCGCTAAACCTACCAACACAATCATTACCATACCGAATTTAATTCCCTTCTTTCCCATGAAATTGTCTCCTTTCATGCGTATATCATCTTTTGGAGGGATGAATCTGGAAAATTACACCATGGTTTGCTGCAGGACTCTTCTCACCTCCTTCCTGATTTTTTTTACTTATCATACTGGCACCACTTTATAGAGAAAATCCACCCACAACCAGGCCTCCTTGGCCTGTTCCGTGAAAGGCTTCAAATCCTCTGCCCCGTGGCCTTCCAAACACTGACCTCCGGTAATAACCCACAGTACCACAAATCCGAAAAGCATGAAATGCTTTATAAATAAACGTTGGCTAATATAAACAGCCGTCCGAAGGCGTGCATGAAGTCGCGGACGCGCGGGTTGAAGAATCCTTCTGGAAATGGGATTATAAAGAGCAAAGGCTTGTGTGTCAAGCTAAAAAGCGTCGCAAGTAATTATAATATAAAGTAATGAAGCCGCTTTGCTGAATGTAGTAGCGTTACCGAATTATTTGCCTTGTACACCTAAGATAACTCGCCGCCTTCACATTAGAAGTATTTTCTGAGCTCTGATTTTTCAAACGGACGAACATGGGCCGAGCCATTGATCGGGGGCCGAGCCATTATACAAGAAAAAACTATTTAGTCAGTAAGTCAATATCCGCCGTGGTATTAATTTTTATAGAGTCACAAAATGAGTTTTCGCAAGAACCCTAAAAAACAAAACAAAATGTGAACAGTATGCTGAGAACGACGGAAAGTGTAAAAAAAACTTGACATTAATTTCGATAAAGATTATATAACGGCCTGTTTTGGATTTAATAGCTACTTTGTTGTCTACTCATAGATAAAAGTATAGGGAAGATAATCTAAGAAAAAAACTTTTTCGTAACATAGAACATTATCTTAAATAAGTACTTTATCATGTATCGTAATTTGTCTTTTAAAAATGGAAGCATCGCACTTGTTGTGTTCTAGGGGGAAAAATGTGTACGTTTTGTGGAGAGCATGGCCGAGGAGAAAAATGGTATTTTCAATTTGAGAATTACCTTTTTCAAAAGGTTTTTCCAACTTCAGATGAGCAGCAAGAGGCCCGGAAGAGGTCAATGAAGACGTTTGCGGATACGGACCGCTATGGAGACCCGGAGTATGCTCATGATATGGATTACCTGCGTGAGAAATTTGCCATTACCCCGGGTCAGGTAATCACGCTGGAAGAAGCCAAAAGGGTTATGAATATTGCAAAAGAGGCGACGGAGCGCGAGGACACCATGATGGTCCTGGCACGATGCAACTGCGCGTTCACCCACCGAGGAAAGGTCGATTATAGGTGTATTGTTTTTGGGATACCTGTTTCATGGGCCTCGGAGATCGGGTACGCCAGGTATCCCAAAGAAGGGCTCACCGAGTTCGGAGGAGCCGAATGGAAAGAGATCCGGCAACAGTTAAACCGCGGATTGAAAGTCCCCCTGAAGGCGGAAGAGGCGGAGGAACTGCTGGTCGAATGGAACCGCCAGGGGCTGATTCATACTTTGGTCAGCCGCGGTCTTCTGCCTTTGATCGATGGAATCTGCAATTGCGAAAAGCCTTATTGTATGCGAAATCGACATCGCTTTCTCCAAGGCCTAACTGAACATGTCCTCCTTAAAGGACATTTCGTCGCTCGAATCGATCCACAACTTTGTACCGCGTGCGGCCAGTGTATGGATCGATGCCCCTTTGGCGCGGTCCAGGTCTCCAAATGGATGCCTAATGCGTTAGTTGATGTACAGCAGTGCTTTGGGTGTGGCCTATGCGTTACAACCTGTAAAAATGAGGCGATTAAGTTTGTCCCGAGGGAAGAAATTCCTCTGGCGAAAAACCTGTGGTGATGGGAGGTTGGTCTTATGGAATCCGTTCAGCAAAAAGTCCGTATAGATATCGACCGGCAGCGTTGCCGTTTCGCCATGTTCGATCCCACGGGATGCAAGCGATGCCTCGAGGTTTGCCCCACAGCGTTATTCGGTGTGGTGCCGGCACAAAAGAGAATCCCCGGAGCTGCTCCCATTTCCTACCGTATTGAAGTGACTTGGCCTGAGCAGTGCATCGGCTGCGGTGCATGCATCAATGCCTGCCCTCATGACGCCATTCGGATTCAAGGCGTTGCCATGACAGCTTGAAAAAATGGAAAACCTCTTGTCTCTATCAGAAGGTCCATGATGATGGGCGCAGTATTTGTGATGACCTTTATCTATGCTGCCTCTTAGCTAAATGCTTCAATTTATATTAATACCTATGAGTGTTGGCAAAAGTGTGTAGAGATTTTTCTTCATGTTCATTGAGTAATTGCTTGGCTGAAAACAGAACTCCGTGATGCTTAGTGCCATGTGCCTAAAAAAATACCTTTCAATCACGGATTAAAACAACGGCATTATTTTTATCTTTAGCAGTTTGGGTAATACCTGCTGCATTCGCTAGACACTTATGTGCTCTTATTCAGTTGATTACTTAAGTAGATAATTCTATTACTCTTTAAGTTATTTGGAAAAAGAATTATGAAACCACTGATCATGGGCGCTCACCTTAGCAGGAAGGGCGAATGAAATTGGCAAGGTTTTGAAGAAACTGTGAAACAGAAGGAGGAAAGGAAAAATGATGGATATTAAGATTAAGGATCATCACAATAATGGTCACTTGCTTTTTTATAGATAAAATTTGAACTTTATTTTTTTCTTGTAATATTAATAGGATATCATAGAAAGGCTTCCGAGATGTCTATCAGTATTTTCTCTATAGCATCTTCTCAATATAGGACTGAGCATCTTCGAGATCGATCCGTGAAGACCCTTCGATCTTCTAGTGCGGTTCTCATCACATGTTTCTGAGGGAAATGGTCCAGAGGATCTTAAGAAAATGCTCTCCATCGGATTCAATAATGTTTTCCTATGCTTGGGCGAAAATTAATTTAATTCTTGATCAAATTAATTCAGGTATCCATTTTTGTGAAGAACC
>CAZTAS010000128.1:0-18233 GCA_964611635.1 uncultured Thermodesulfobacteriota bacterium | reverse complement strand
CAAAGCTGTGCGATGGCTTGCCCAACATCGATTTCGTCATGTCAGCCGGGCTTGCCCAGGACGTGCCGCCTGCTATGGCCGATCGCTACCACTTCGCCGCAATGGTGGAGAACACTACCAAGCCGATCATTTTCACAGCATGGAACCTCCAGAACTTAAAGAATATTCTCGATATGGCTGAAGCTGTTGCTGGAGATAAGGAGGCCCTGAGGCGCAATCCCTTTATTGTCTGCTTTATACAGCCCACTCCGCCTCTTGTTCACTCCAAAGAAGCCTTGGAGAAGCTTCTTTACTGCGCCGAAAACCACATTCCTTGCATTTATACAGCTACCAGCATAGCGGGCACCACCGGCCCCGTCACCCTTGCGGGATCTATCGCATCGAGCATCGCCCGATGTTTAAGCGGCCTTGTAATCAGCCAACTGAAAAAGGCTGGCGCGCCTTTGGTGGTCGGCTTTTATAGCACAATCTTCGATATGAAAACCATGATACATTCCTATTCGAGCCCGGAGAACCACCTGGGGCAACTCGCCAGCAAGGATATCGCCCGGTATTATCGCTTGCCCACCTTCGGCAAATCCGGCTGCTCGGATTCAAAAATTTTCGACCAGCAGGGCGTCATGGAAGCAGATCGATGGATATTCGTTGAGGGATTGGCAGGCGATAACCTCAATCACGATGTTGGATATCTGGAATCCGGTATGACCACATCGTTAGAGCTAATTGTAGCCAGCGATGAGAGCATCGCCTCAACCCGGCGCTTTCTGCGGGGGATCGACATTAACAACCGGACACTCGCTCTGGATCTAATCGATAAGGTTGGTCCCCAGGGGCAGTTCATTGCGGAGGATCATACCTACGAATATCATCGGAAAGAGTTGTGGACTCCCATTCTTTCTGATCGAGCAAACTTCAGACAGTGGAGCGAATCGGGTTCATCCAGCTTCCATGACAGGGTGCGGAAACGGCTCAACACCATCTTAGCAGAGCACTATTCAGAGCCTCTTGCCCCGGAGGTTAAGGAGAGGCTGAATGAAATCTTGCGGCATAGCGAGAAGCGGAAGCATCTTTGCTAAGTCGAATCTACCAATGGTGAAGGAAATCTTAGAGAAAAAGTCCTTTTATAAGCCGACGAAAATCTCTGAGCTTTGTTTCTAGAAGTTTTCGTGGTGTATACTCCATCAATATGCCCTTTTTCCTCTTCGAATTAGCGGCATATATTTTTCCGCTAAGATCCTTCCTACTAATTTGTAATGATAGAATACCTCATCAGCAAAATTCTCCATACCATAATAGTGGCCTTCTGCGTGCTGACCCTGGTATTCGTGGTGCTCCACATGACTGGGGACCCGGTGATGATGCTTCTGCCTCCCAACCCCTCGCAGGAGGAGATCGAGGCATTGACTCATGCCCTAGGGCTCGATCAGCCTTTTCATATCCAGTACTGGCGGTTTTTCATCAATGTGCTCCATGGGGATTTCGGGAACTCTCTTCAGCATCAGCAGCCAGCCATGAAGCTGGTGATGGAGCGCCTTCCGGCCTCGCTGCTGCTGACCACCACTGGGGTGGTTCTGGCGGTGGTCATCGCATTGCCACTGGGAATCCTGGCGGCTATCAAGCGCGGATCCATCATTGACAATATCGCCGTGTCCTTCGCCGCCGTCGGGCAATCGGCGCCATTTTTCTGGATCGGGTTGATGCTGATTCTGGTCTTCGCCATCAAACTGCATCTCCTGCCGACTACGGGATATGGAAGCTGGAAGCAGCTGGTGATGCCAGCCATCACGCTGGCTACCTATCCCATGGCCGCCATAGCACGCCTGGTGCGCTCCAGTATGCTGGAAGTGTTGGAGATGGATTACATCAAAACGGCGCGCTCCAAAGGGCTGAGTGAGTCTCTGGTGATTCTCAAGCACGCGCTCAAGAATGCGTCCATCCCCGTGGTCACTCTAATAGGGCTGCAGTTCGGGATGCTGCTGGGCGGCTCCATTGTCTGTGAGATGATTTTCGCCTGGCCCGGGGTGGGCAGGCTCATCATCTTCGCCATTTACAACAGGGATTACCCCCTGGTAGAGGCGGCGGTCTTCGTCGTGGCCATGGTCTTCGTACTATGCAACCTCCTGGTGGATATGAGCTATGCATATCTGGATCCTCGTATAAGGATCAAAGCTTGAACTGGAATGGGATCGAGCCCAACCCCTGGATTGAAAATCTACAAAGTTTGGTATGGGAGGGAATGTCTGTGCTAACCATCAAAAGCACATCCGATGGCTTGTATGATTCATTCGATGAAGGTAAACGGAAGTAATGGAAGCGTTCAGTAGATTACCTATCAAGTTATATCTGTTCGCGATTCCAGTGATTGTAATGATCGTGTTCGCTTTATTTGCCCCTTACATTGCTCCCTGCGACCCCATCAAGGGAAACCTCTCTGTACGCCTCAAGCCGCCTGTCTGGATGGAGCAAGGGAGTGAGAAGCACCTGCTGGGGACCGATCATCTGGGACGCGACATCCTGAGCAGGATCATTTACGGCGCCCGGATTTCTCTCCTGGTGGGCCTGATTTCTTCTCTCATGGGTGCCACCTTCGGGATGACGTTAGGGATGCTGGGTGGCTATTTCCGAGGCCGGGTGGACACCGTGATCACGAAGATCATCGACATTCAGTTGGCCTTTCCGTTCCTCCTGTTTGCCATTACGGTCATCGCCGTGCTGGGACCCAGCCTGCATAACCTTCTTGTGGTATTGGCCATCAGCGGATGGGTGACGTATGCCCGGATAGTCCGGGGTCAGACCCTCAGTCTGCGTGAGAAGGAATTTATGGAAGCGGCCCGCGCCATCGGCTGCCATCCCGTTCGGGTCCTCTTGAACCACCTCCTGCCCAATGTGATATCCTATATCCTGGTAATCATGACCATCGAAATCGGCCGGATCATCGTGCTGGAGTCGACACTGAGCTTTCTCGGACTCGGGGTCCAGCCCCCCACTCCCAGTTGGGGTATGGCTTTAGCCGATGGCAAGGAGTATTTAATTACCGCATGGTGGATGGCCACGTTTCCCGGAGTGGCTATCATGATTGTGGTGCTGTGCCTGAATGTGCTGGGCGACAGCGCGCGGGACTTGCTGGAGCCGAGAACTCGCCGCATGGGCATCAAAGTTGAGGAAGAACCCTCCGCGTAACGTCCTATTTGCACGTCATTTTTTTATTTGATAGTATCTTTGCTTTTGATTATAATTCCCTATTAGGATTAACCCTTTTCCCAGCTTGCTCGCAGTAGCTTGAGAAACGTCGAGTAGCTAAGCAAACTCCTTCTGTGTTTAATCAAAGCCGCGTATCTCCATGATTCTTATGGCAATTTTCTTTTTATTCAAAACCATAATTTTTCCTCAAAAATACTTGTAAATTCAGTAGTGTCTCAAAATATTACTCAGATGCGATAGAAATGCTTCTCTCTTTCTTTAAAGGAGTTGACAATGAAGTTGCTGAACAAGTTAGCCAGGTGGACCAGTAAGATGGCCTTCGAGAACCTCTCCCCGTCGGCGGTTGAAAAGGCTAAAGAATGCATCCTGGACGTTTGCGGTGTGACTCTTGCTGGCTCTACGCATCCGTGTGCAAAAATAGTTCGAGAATGTTTGATTCAAACCGCCGGAGAAGGCTCATGCAGCGTCATTGGCACACATGGCCGAGCGGGAACCACAACAGCGGCCCTTGCTAATGCCTTCGCAGCGCATGTGTGGGACTTCGACGACACCTGTTATGCCGGCATTGTGCATCCGAGTGCTGTGCTTTTCCCTACGGTGCTGGCTCTCGGAGAAGAACAAAAAACCAGCGGGAAGGATATCCTTCTGGCGTATATCGTGGGGCTCGAGATCCAGGGGAAAGTGGGTGCGGCTGTCAGTCCGCACCTTTTTTTAAAGGGATGGTTCACCACCGGTGTCCTGGGCGTGATAGGCGCCGCAGCGGCCTCAGCTAAGATGTTCCAACTCGGGCCCGCAGAAGTTCGGAACGCCATCGGGCTGGCCCTGAGCCAGACCGGGGGCATGAGGCAGAACAACGGCACTCCTGCCAAACCATACTCCACTGCTCTGGCCGCTGAAAACGGCCTCCTCTCCGCACGAATGGCCCGAAAAGGTCTCTCAGCATCTGCCGATATCCTGGAGGGGCCAGATGGATTTTTCCACCTTTACTGCGATGACCAGTACGACGAGAATGTCTTCGATCGGCTGGGAGATCCCTTGGTGATCATCTCGCCAGGTGTGTACTTTAAGCCCTATCCCAGTTGTTCAGGCACACACGCCGCCATGGAGGCAACGTTTGCTTTAGCCTCCGAAAACCGATTGAGCTGGCAGCAGGTGAATCGGATCCATTGCCGGAGTACACCGGTTGCTGTTAAAAGCCTGCCCTACAATGATCCGGTAACCCAGGAGCAGGCCCAATTCAGCATGCCTTTCTGCATCGCCTGTGTGCTCAAGGATGGAAAACTTGAGCTTACACACCTCCATGAGCAGAATCTTCGTGATCCTGTCATCAGAGAAATCATGGGGAAGGTAGTCATCGAATCAACCGAAAACTTTGGCCTGAAAGGGGCGACATCAGCTGAATACCCCGAAGGAGCTGAGATTACAATACAGACAGTAGATGGGAGAGTGCTTCAAAAATTCGATGGCCATGCCAGAGGATCGCCTTTTTATCCATTCACCAAGGAAGAGCAAAGGCTCAAGTTTACCTCATGCGCAAAAGGTGTCATTGATGACTATAAAATCAACCGCTGCTTGGATCTGATCGAAAAGCTTGAATCACTGGAGGACATTCGAATTCTTTCTCAGAACATGATTCCATAATCCTTCCATTGGCTCAGTGACATCAATTTATGGACAAATCGGGAACAATCTGTTATATAATTTTTATGTAAATCTAAAGGGATGTAGTTTTTTGATGAACCGTTTATTTGCACCAGTGAAGGCAATAAATAAAGGCAAAGGCGGTACCTATCGGTATCAATCACGATTGGTGCTATCTTATCACCGTCATGAATTATTGGTTATTTCCCTGAAGGTGATTTCACGATGATAGCATTCAAGAAAAAATCGAGCATTCTTCCTTTATGGAAAACATTTGTCTTGATGCTCATTCCCTTGTGCGGGCTTTTACTGAGCGGATTTAACCGTTATGCTCTGGGTGTTGAAAGGCCTCCGGCTGAATCTACGGAAAAACGGGCAGAAGTTGTCCGTGGTGAGCAACTCAGTGATACTGCTTACGTCATGGTGCGTAGCACCAGCTTCCAACCTCTACATATAGAAATCCGATTTGACGTAGATGTGCTGAATGTATCATCCATTCCGCCCGCACTGAGCCGCCTCCAAATCCAGGCGGAGAACGGAGTGGTCAAGATCATGTCATCCGGTAACTTTACGGACAATGCCGTGGACTTGAGCGGATTGGAGGTAATTATTGCCGGCGGGGATAAGGTGAGGCTGAAACTTCCCCCCATTTCCATAGCCGCCACGGCATACAGCAAAGACTTTGAACTTCCCTCGGGAACAATCACACGGAACGTACCATCGACTGTTAAACTGCCTCGCAAGCTGGAATTCGACCAGAAAGGCCTTGGAGGAGCAGCCGCTCAGCTGAGCGATGAGCTCCCCGAATTGACCCATCAGCAGCGAATGGGACTCATCATTTACATGGGCTTGGACAAAAACATATTTATTGACCATAACGTCCAGCGGATAAGGCAAGGAGCCACATTGAATATGGAGGAATTGGAAGCCCTCGCCATAAAAATCTCGCCAGCGGAGATGTCCAGGATTTACACGACGGCCAAGAATTCTCAATGGAGGCTGAAAAAAGACCAGATTGCTCTGTATCGAGAGCCCATGGAGGAGCAGCGCGCCTCGCCGCGGCCCGACACTATCCCATCCGCGACAGTATCTGAGCCTGTCCCGGGTTTCCGCTCTTCAAAGGTATCCACAGCGGATATGGATAATCAAATCAAAAGGATTCGCACTGATCTCGAGGCCTTTGAATATCAATTCAGAGAATTTGTATCCAAAATGCAGAGTCGGGATCTGGTCTCATATTTTGGGTCCATTTCTTTCCTGGTTACGGCCTTTATGGTATCTATTATCCTGTATATGAAATATGTTCAGCAGCGAAAGATCTTATCCCTCGATCGCTCAGTTGCGGAATTGAATGAGCGGGCCGAGACTTTGAGGCGTTCAGTGGAGGAGGCGGCCCGGCGCAGCGCTATGCTGAAAAAGAACGTGGACGAAACGCAGCGGATAAGCAGGGCTACGGGCGAAATCCCTGAGCTATGGAACGAATTGCGGCGAATGCGAGAAGAAATAGAAACGCTTGCAAAAAGTACTCTTTCCGAAGCTCCGGCAAAAGCCGATGAGGAGACATCATCCAACCACAAGGAATCGGGCGGAGATGAGAAAAAGTCCTCCGGATGGAAACTTGAAATAACCTGAATCCGTATCATGGTAGGCGCTAAGAGAGGATAGAGACAAGACAAGAATACGCTTCTTTCCCATCGCTTTCAGCCAAATATCTTGCAACACAACCTAGAGGAAACCATCATCCCTTGACCCTGAAACTCCGCGAAAGGTTCCTTAATTATGAAGCCACCGCAAAGAAAATATCGATATGTTTTCGGGCCGGTACCCTCCCGACGTTTTGGCCGCTCCCTGGGTATCGACCTTATACCATTCAAAACCTGTACTTACGATTGCATATATTGCCAACTGGGGAGAACCACCAACAAAACCCTCCAAAGAAAAGAATATGTTTCTGCCCAGATGGTGCTGGAGGAAATTCGCCAAAAACTCGAGGAGGGCTTACGCCCGGATTATATCACTTTTTCAGGCTCCGGGGAGCCTACATTGAACACTGAGATAGGCTTCTTAATCAGGGAAATTAAAAAGCTAACTGATATTCCCGTACTGGTCTTGACCAATGGTTCTTTGTTGTTCAGGCCTAAAGTTCAGGAGGAACTTAAGTCTGCTGATATCGTATCGCCCTCCCTGGATGCCGGAGACAACGCCCTGTTTCAGCGCATCAATCGCCCCCATCCCGGAATTCGTTTTCAGGAAATGGTTGATGGGCTGGTTTCTTTCCGCGAGGGTTTTTCGGGCCAGTTGTGGCTCGAGGTGTTCCTTGTGGAGGGGATGAATGCGATGGAGTCTGAGGTGGAAAAAATCCGCCAGTATCTTCAGAGCATTCGGGCTGATAAAGTTCAACTCAACACCGCGGTCAGACCCACCGCTGAGATATCCGCCCGGTTGGTTCCGATGGATCGCATGAGAAAATTGTGCGAATTGATCGGAAATGAAGCAGAAGTGATTGCACAGCCCGGCCAGGCGGCTTTAACCGAGGAAAGCATCGTTACAAGTCAGATGATTTTAGACTTTCTCCACCGGCGTCCCGCGACCATGGAGGATATCGCCTCGGGCATGGCTCTCAACCTCAATGAGGTGGTGAAGCACATCAGGCTTTTGAAATCCCTTGGCAACATAGAGGAAGTTATGAAGGATGAGAAGCGTTTTTATGTCGCCATAAGGGGGTAATGCTTAATTTATTTTTTTCGGCTGATTTGGCTCCCCTCTTTCAATCATTCGATACATCAGATTCTTCCATATCCGAAGTCTTACAATAGGCGAGGGCGGGCACGTATGGCTTTTCCATATTCCCCTTTCTTTGGTCGTTGATCGAGAAGCGTAATAAATTGCGAGTAGATGATCCAGGGTGTCCAGAATCCATTACTATAGATGTCCATCGAAATAGTTCACCGTTTTAAAAAGAGCTTCGCAGAAGATAAGATGACATAACCGTTTATTTTGTTTGGGTAAAAAAGCAACGCTTATCTGCACTCAATTCAACTGATGCCACATGTGTGGTTCAGTTTTTTGCATGTTGATTAGAGGCTGTGTGTTCCTACTCTATTATGGAGGAAACCATGGGTATCTTGGAAACAACCCGATATAAAAGCAACAACATCATCAGGGCTTTCCGAAAATGGATCATACCTTATGTGGGCTCCCTGATTTACAATAATCGATTGAGACCCGTTCTTTGTTACCTTTTTACTGAATGGAAATGCAACATCGATTGCCATTATTGCTTTCAGTTCGATAACCAGATCGATCTTTCAATGTCTTTTGAGACTGCTAAAAGCTCTATTGATTGGCTCAAAACCCTGGGTTGCAGGGCATTGCCATTGATGGGAGGAGAGCCGCTTATTCGCAAGGACTTCGTGCTGAGAGTCATTGAATATGCATACCAGCAAGGCTTCTTTGTATATTTGCCCACCAATGGATACCTTCTTGCAAAGGATTTCATCGATGAAGCAGGAAAGGCCGGGGTCGCCGCCGTCAACCTTGCGGTGGATTGTATAAATCCAAAGCCGGGACTCCCCAAGGCCCTGATGAACATCGAGCCACAGTTCCGCTACCTCGTTGAAAAGCAAAAAAAATACGGTTATATTTTGTTTTTCAATATCAACATCACCAGTAAAAACCTTAAGGATGTGAAATTACTTACTGAAATTGCTCACGGCAATGCCATCGGAACGGACTACCATCTTAACGAGCCTCCCCACTCAATGGTGGGGATCGGCCATTACAAACATCCAGAAAATGAATTGTGGATTCGACCAGACCAGTTTGAAGAAGTGGATCAACTGCTCGATTGGATCATTAATAAACAACGAAAAGGATATCCCATGGTCAATTCCAACGAGCACCTCCAGGTCTTCAAGGAGCGTCTGCGAGGCAGGATGAAGATGTGGGGATGCAGGGCCGGAAAAAACGGCCTTTTGATCAGGCCCGATGGCACTTTATCGCCGTGTTTCGATTTGATAACATTGGACCATGACTGGGGAACAATATGGAACCCAAGGTTTGATCCTCAGGAGCTGGCCAGAATCAAAGAACAATGCATGCCAAAGTGCTCCTCCACGTGCTTCTATACCATGGCGCACTATTACAATCCGCGGAATGTTTTGAAGTGGGTGAAAAAGCACGGCATGGTGGGATGAATGAGAGGTAAACATGAGGGAGTTCTTTTATCCTAATAGCGTGGTGGTGGTGGGCGTTTCGCCCGCTCCAGATAACCTCGGACGAAACATAGTACAGAACCTCATTGAGTTCAATTTCCAGGGGATAATATACGAGGTGGGCCAGAGAGGCGGCATACTCGCTGGCAGGCGAATATATCGCTCCGTCTCGGATATCCCCGACCAGGTTGATCTTGCCATCATCCTGACACCGGCAAGGACCATTCCCGATATCCTTGAGGAATGCGGACAGAAAGGGATACGCAGGGTTGTTATCGAATCCAGCGGGTTCTCCGAATACGGCCCTCAGGGCTCCGAAATCGAACAGCAAGTCCTTGCTATGGCAAATAAATGGAACATCCGCTTCATCGGCCCAAACTGCATCGGCATCATCAATATGGAGAACGGACTTTGCGCACCCTTTGCGCCATTGAAACGTATCATCGAGCCAGGGGACATATCTCTCATCACCCAGAGCGGGGGTGTGGGTGTGAGCTTCCTGAACCTGCTGGCCAGCGAGAACCTGGGATTGAACAAGCTCATCTCCGCTGGCAACATGCTTGATGTGGGAGCACCGGAACTCCTATCATATCTCATCGAGGACGAGGGGACGAAAATTATTTGCCTTTATCTGGAAGGAATCCAAAATGGCCGCAGGCTTATGGAGATCGCTCAGCAATCACCCAAACCTATTTTGGCCATCAAGGCCAATGTCGGCACTCTGAGCAGGGAAATCGCCTCGTCTCACACCGTCTCCCTCTCCACCGACGACCGGGTTGTGGACGCGGCGTTTCGCCAGTGCGGCATAGCCCGGGTCCGATCCTCCACAGCTCTGGGATCATACCTGAAAGTTTTGCGTCTTCCATTCATGA
The DNA here is from genome assembly GCA_964611635.1 of uncultured Thermodesulfobacteriota bacterium. Taxonomy (GTDB): domain Bacteria; phylum Desulfobacterota; class JAFDED01; order JAFDED01; family JAFDED01; genus JAFDED01. The sequence continues at coordinate 8,305 of CAZTAS010000128.1, read as the reverse complement.
GGGGCGACAACCTGGCCATCGTCTCGCGCTCCGGCGGGCATGCGGTTATCGCCGCCGATGCCTGCGAGAAATCGGGGTTCCATCTGCCGGAGCTCCCCAGAGCGTTCATCGAGGAGGTCGAAAAACTTCTTGGCGCCTCTGTTATCCGCCTGACAAACCCCATGGACCTGGGGGATCGGTTCGAACTGGCCACATATCATCGCATCGTCGAGGAAACGCTGCGCAAGGAAGGGGTCAACGGCCTGCTGCTATTGCACATCTATTTCGCCGGCACAGAGGGGAGAGAATCCAGGGAGCTTATCCGCTACATCGAGAAGTTGTCCGCACAATACAACAAGCCCGTGGCTGTCTGCGTCTTTACGGACAATGAAGAGATGGCTTATTTGAAGCGCAATATCGGTTATCCCATCTTCGTGATGCCCGAGGAAGCAATACGCGCTCTTCAGCTCAGCCGCGATTACGGAAGGGAATTGAGGCGTGTCCATGCCAGCGAGCCCATCCCCACCTATTCGGTGGATCGTGAGCTTGTGGAAGAATTCGTCCAAAAGGCAATTCAGGAAGAGAGGGACCTCCTGCTGCCCGAGGCGACGGCGGTGCTGGGCCATTACGGCATTCCTGTGGTCCAGGGGGCGGTGGCCCGCACCGAGTCGGAGGTGCGCGAGTGCGCGGGGCGCATCGGGTTTCCGGTGGCCATCAAGATCATTTCCGAGCACATCTCCCACAAGTCCGACGTTGGAGGAGTCCAGCTTAACCTTCGGAATGAACCATCTGTGCAGGAAGCTTTCCGGGACATGATCCATCGAATCCGGGAAGTTTATCCGGAAGTGGAGATCGACGGCGTGCTGGTTCAGCCCATGGTGACGGGGGGCAGGGAGCTTATCCTGGGCGGGCGGCAGGATGATCAGTTCGGCCCTGTTGTAATGGTGGGGCTCGGGGGAATATTCGTGGAAATTTTCGGCGAGGTCTCGCTGCGCGTGGCGCCTTTCCCCCGGCGGGAGGCTGTGGCCATGATCGAGGAACTCCGGGGAGCGCCTATCCTCATGGGGACCCGGGGGCAGCTCCGCTCCGACATAGATTCGGTTGTGGAGGCCATCCTGCGGCTCAGCCAGCTCCTTTGCGACTTCCCGCAAATAAAAGAGATCGATATCAACCCCCTGCGCGTCTTCCCGGACGGCAAAGGGTGCACGGCTCTGGACACGCGCATGATCGTGAGATAGGCCAAAACCTTGCAGCACACCACGCCCGGGCTACGCGAGAGATTAGTGCTCTGCCAGGTAAGAAAAAATTATTTGAATATTTAAAAATTTCTTGACATATGGCACCTAATATGGTACCAATATTAAGAATTTCATGTGAATCGCCTTCACAAACTGTATGAAACAGCTAAGAATTCTCCAAAAAATCTTTCTTTTAATGAATTATGCGCGCTGGCCGAAGGCGTCGGGTTTACGCTTAGGAAAAGAAAGACCGGAACATCCCATAGAATTTATAAGCACTCCAGAGTTAATGAAATAGTGAATTTCCAATCGCGTCGCGGTAAAGCAAAACCTTATCAAGTAAAAAAACTTTTAGATATGATAGATGACTACGGCCTTTTGGAGGATTAAAAGTCATGTTCCAGTATAGTATTAACCTTGCTTGGAGCGATGAAGACGGCGGTTACATAGCAACGATCCCGGAATTCCCCAATCTTTCAGCATTCGGCGAGAATCCGGAAGAGGCAATTCATGAAGCGAAGGTTGCTGCTGAGCTTTATATAGAGGTAATGGAAGAAGATGGGGAAAAAATCCCGGAACCTCGAAAGTTGGATGATTTCAGCGGCCAAATAAGAGTGCGAATGCCTCGGTCTTTGCATAGAAAACTTTCGACTGAAGCTGAACGTGAGGGAGTTTCTTTAAATACATATATTGTATCTAGATTGGAAGAACAATATGGCATTGAAAAAGCAATAGATATTGCATTAAAGAGGTTGGAGAAGCCCCAGCCATCCATTTTAGTTTACAAAGCTGATCAATCTTCGGAAAGAAGTCATTCGGTTGGAAGTCCTAGTTGGATTCAAAATGAATTGCATGATGATTTATATGAGAGGGGGGCTTAATGATTTTTCCGATTTGGTCAGTAATTTGCAGGATAATATTGACAGATAGGTTTACAAACAACGTAAGCTACATACAATGCCTGGAGCAAATTTCAACAAAAGATTTGCCTCAAGAGCTTCCTTCTTTCGTCATTGGCAGCCTTTGGGAAAGAGATTCTGAGGCCAAAGAACATTTCAAAGTTCGAATTGTGCTGGAAAAACCATCTGGATCTAAAAAAACTATTTTCGATGATAAAACAACAATGGAGAAAAAACGCCATAGAGTGAACGTTAATCTTTCAGGCTTGGAAATTGAAGAGCCAGGTAGACATATTTTTCATATCGATTACAATCAAGGCAAAAGATGGAAGAATGCTTTTAAATTGCCTTTACAAATAAATTTGTTAAAACAATCCTCCATTGATGTGATTGATGTTTAAAAATGATCAACCGACGAACCTCACTACTTCTAATCTTAACGTAATCGGCACGACCTCGACGTTCACCGTCCTGCACCCCCTCAGTCCCCTCAGATTGACGCAAGGCTTTGTAAGGGCGCATGGGCGTGCGTCTCTATTTTAACCCGAATAATGCAGTTAATTAATCAAAATACCCTCAATACCTCATGGGCATTTATTGTGGCATGGGCATCTTGCCCATGCTTGTCCACGGGCTGGAAGCCCGTGCCACGCAATGAAAAAGTGCGTGCCCATATTCCGCGTCTATAGAAATGAATAATGTGTTTTCTGTGTTTTTTTTGATCTTCTACTGCAAAATCCGGGGTTAAATACATAAAAGCGATAATCTCTTGTGCCTTCGGCACACACAAAGCTCTCGCAGGCTCGGAATTAATTAAAGGGACACCATATCTATATGGCCAAATTCTATTTCATCAACCACTAACCATCAAGAAATTGTTACGGTGTCCCTGGAATTCCTGGAATTGATCATGGAATTGCGAGATTGTCTAATATTTTATAATTATTGACATATTAATATGGCTATAGTATACTAAATTTAGATTTTTTTATTTGCACGGTATGGAAATCAAATCTATCTTCTCAAAGTGTAAAAGCATCATAGTGGATTATAATCATGCTGCACACTGACCTGATTGAAATGATCAACAATGGAAATACTTGGGCATTCATAGGTAGCGGTATATCAATTGATTCAGGTGGCCCATCGTGGAAGCAATTGATAGAAAGATCAATCATCAAACTAGGTGAAGAATTTCGAGACAAGATAAAGGGCGATCGTGAATTCAACCGTGCTTTCCATAGAGAATTATACGAGAAATGTTTCAATATTATTGAGCGGCATGCGGGAAGAGATCGACTAGAAGAGGTTGTTAAGACTCAGTTACTATTAATTACGGATCCAGGACCGATTGCTGAAATGATTGCTGGATGGCCATTTGTTGGATACATCACTACAAACTATGATCACCTGATAGAAACCGCGCTACAAAGCCAAGGCGAAAAGGGATGGACGTCGATTGGTAATACTCCAGAAGAAGTCAAGAAACTAGCTGGTGACCCAACACGCGTGGTCTGGCACATTCACGGATCTATACATTTACCAATGGATAAATCGAAATACATTCTTACAGAAAATGACTATGATGACCAATATCTCGAAGATTCCCATACAGTCAAGCAAATCAAAGGATTACTTACCAACCGCCGATTCGTTTTTGTTGCTTTTGGGTTTAATGACTCCGAAATTAATAGGCTATTGAAGCTGGTGAGTAGAATATCTAATCCTATTAAGCCTGGGTATGCTTTTTTCTCGGGTCTTTATGATATTGAAAACAAAAAAGAGCGTATGGAATTATTTGAAAAATATAATATAGAAGTAATTCCCTACCGAGCTAAAAATGGCTCACACAAGAAACTTATTGAGCTACTTGAAACATACAATGCATTCATTCTCCGAAGATCTCTTAGATTTGGACGACCAGAACGTCCTTGCCCTTCATATAACTCAGAGACTACGGGATTACTAATTTACAATGATCTCGCTCTAAGAGGTGAGGTTACTTTAGAAAGAGGCATTCTTGGGTGTTTACTCCGAGCACGTATTCTTTCGATACTTAAACATCAAGAATCAATTAATATATCTAAATTAGTTGAAGACTTACGTGAAAGAGTGTCAATTATCAATGGTAAGACTTTCTCATCTTCTGATTGCATTTCTAAGATTCAGACCGCGGTCAATGAGTTAATGAGATCACATTATATAGAAATTTCCACGGACTCGAAAGGCCAAGAAATCCTAGCACTCACATCAGAAGGATTAGAGTTCGTGGATACACAGGCAGCAACGTCAGAAAAAATGTATGACCAGTTTTCATCCTGCATAAGAACCAGAGCCTTTGAACTTAGCACCATCGACTCGGAGGCGGCCACAAGAATAGCTAGGGCCGCTGAGTCGTTCCTTAAAGAATGTGCACAGAAGCGAGCTCTAGGCCTCTCAATGGTCTGGGCCCTTCCAGGTCTGCATCATCGTTCTTATCAAATAGTCGCACTTCTCCAAGATCTACATGTTTTTATCGAACAGCTAAAAAACATAGAGGAAGCTAAGCTGCTAATAGCTTTGATTATAAAGATTTTTGAAAAACCCCATCAGGTTGAGTTAAAATATTTGGGCCTATTGCTTCAATCACAATTTGGTGTCCATCTCCTTGGTTATGATACCGAGGCTCTTCATCTCAGAGCGAAGGAACTTTCTAATACTTTGTTTTTGATAGATTCTTCAGCTTTAATTCCGTTTCTTGCAAAATCGAGTACTGGTCATAGTTCTGCTCGCCTCTTGCTTGATCAATTCAAGAAAATAGGTAGTTTCATTGCAACCACGTCGATGTTGGCAGAAGAAGTAGCTGAGCATGCAAACTGGCCGATTGAATATGGGGTTGTCACGGATAGAGGTTACACCACACTCGAGACATTGAAGGCAGCTAAGGGAAATGCAGGATATAGATCGAATGCCTTCTTGGAAGGATTCCTAGCAGAAGTGGGTGAAGGTGGTATTGTATCGAACTATAAGACATACCTTGAAGCAATTTGTAAATCTAAAATAGAATCAACACTCTCTGTTATGACTTTCTATGATGCCATCAAAAAAGCTGATATTCGTATTTTAAATTTTGATGAGTTGGAGGGCTTCATTCAAGAAAAGTGGTTTGAAAGGGATGAATTGCAAGATGCGATTGCTGAAAAACGTGAAGCATATGGCACATATAAGCATTCACGACAAGTCAAAGCGGAGGCAGAGGCTCTCATTATCATTAGAGACCTTAGAAATAACATCTTAAAATTTAATAATCAAGAATTGAATAGTGCTTATTTTGTTTCCCACACCAGAGCCATCGATGAGGTATCGGGGAGCACAATTCCAATCACTATACGCCCAGATGCTGTTTTACAGTGGTTGACCACTCTTAATCCTTGTTCCATTGATGAACTAGCTTATCTTACCAATGGAATATTTTGGGAATTGTCAAGAAATAATGCGGCTATTGTTAATAATCAACTCCTTCAAACTGTTTTTTCTCCTCTCATAGCTGCCGCGAAAGAGGATTTAAGAGAAGAACTGGATAAGCATAGTTTAATAATCGCTAATCGCTACGGTGAAGATGCTCAGAAAGCCTTTCGCGAAACAAGAGATCTTGATCTGCCGATTATATTAAATAATTACTATGCCCAGATAGCTGCTGACCTTGCAAAAAGATTGAAAACACTGAAAAGAACAGAAGCACTTAAGATAGATGAGCGCGCTGAACTAGAAAAGCTTCGAGTTAGGCGCAAGGCGAGACAACAAAAAGCACAGAAAAGAAAACGTGCAACAGCTAGTAGAAAGAAAAAAAGTAAAAAGAAGAAATAGAATAGCCTTAATATTTAAGCAGCCTCCAATCAAAAGAGTTAGCAAACAGACAATTAGTTAGTTCCCACAATAGCAGCTAAAACTTGCACTAGCAAGGTTATAAGACTTTATAAAATCAATGCAAATACTGCTTTTTTATCAATTAAGCAATTGAATTGTCAAGCAAAAGCATATCCGCGAGAAAGAAACTTAAAAGTCATCAAGAAATTGGTATGGTGTCCATGGAATTCAGACCTGGGCAATATAGGTCTCATTTTCAGAGCAAAAGGCGATCTGGGCGGGGCATTGACATACCATCAGGATGCTCTCAAAATCCTTGAGCAATTTGGTCTGATTTACGGCAAAGATATAATCGAAAGGGCAATTGAAAATATTTTGAAGGAACGCGGCAAAATTTAAATTTGAATATTGGTTATTTATCTTTCATCCTTGCTTTTCCTTTAAGGAAAGATTAGAGCAAATTTTCAGTAAAAATGATCCTAATCTTTAATTGCGTGGACATCATACTAAATTCTTGATGGTGAGTGGTCGAGAAGGTAGGTTTTGAGCATAATATATATTATGTCCCTAGAATTGCCCGGAATTACCGAAGCACAGGAGAATGCTGGAAACATATCTTCCTTACCCCAGTGCCTTAGTGTAAATGAAAACCAAGCCAATACCCGTACCGGGGTCTTCTTCCTTTGCTCTTTTGCGCGAATTCAGCAATTGTTTTAGGTCTGAGCGCGAGTGAATGCTTGCCCCTTATTTCCCTCCAAGAATCCAGAGCGAAAGCCCGGGGAAAAGGGCGATAATGATATTGGTGATGATCATCGCGATAACAAAAGGGGCCACCCTCCGTGAGACCGATAAAATGGATTCTCCGGAGATGCTGCTAACCACAAAAAGGTTAAATCCATATGGCGGCGTGATGAACCCAATGGATAAGGTGAACATGAACCAGATACCGAAGTGATATGGATTCATACCAATTTTCACCGCCACAGGCAGCAGAAGCGGCCCGAGGATCAGCACGTTGGGGATGAAGTCTATGAATGCCCCCATGATAAACAGAACGATGAATATCATTACCATGATCATGGTAGGATTTTCGGTGATGGTCAGCACGGCATTCATGATGATTTTTTGTACTTCGAAGTAGGTCAGTGTCTGCCCGAAGAAGTAAGCAATAGCCATGATGGGCATGACCACCCCGCAAACAACTCCGCTGGAACGCAGGATATCGCAGTACTGAGGAAAATTGAGCTTCCTGGTCAGTATAGCGTAAAGTAAACCGATTGCCACGGCGACGGCTCCCGCTTCTGTCGGGGTGAAAACCCCGGAATAAATGCCACCCAAGATGATGACGGGAAACAACATGCCGATCTTGGCCCTCCACAGGTTGATCAGCACCTCTTTAAGCGAGAAGCGCTTTTCCTCATCCACAGTCTCAAAGCCGCGGAGGTTGACATATATAAAGTTGATGATGATCATCAAACCCAGCACTAGTATGCCGGGAAGGATGGTAGCCAGAAATAAATCGGCCACTGAAAGTTTGATCACGTATCCCAGGAAAATATATCCCACGCTTGGTGGGATGAGAATAGCTGTGGAACCGCCGGCGGCAACCAGGGCGGCGGAATAGGCTCGGGGGTATCCCCGTTTCTCTAGTTCCGGAATGGTCAGGCGGGAAAAGACCGCGGCATCAGACGCATTGGAACCGCTGATGGCCGCGAAAAACCCGCAGGCCAAAAGAACAGTGGCTGAAAGGCCGCCACGGATGGACCCCAAGATGGATTTGGCCTAGTCCAACAAAGCAGTGGCCACCCCTGTGCGGGCAATTATATCCCCTGTCAGGATGTACAAGGGGATGGCCAGGAAGGCGAAAGCATTCAATCCTTCGAATGAGCATTGCCCAAGATTGGGTAGCATATACTCGCTGTCGGTCAGCTCCAAAATCAGCATCGTTCCCAATCCTATGGATACAAAAACCGGCGCTCCAATGACAAACAGTAACACTATGACAACAACCCCGATTATGATTCCCCACTCAAGCATTTTAATTCTCCTCACTAATGCTGAAAAGAAAAAGTTGTTTCTTTAAAATAGTTCAAGTCCCCTGCGGATCGGCCTTCCCGCCTTCATGTCGCGATAGTCGATCACCATATTTTGGATCACGCGAAATATCATCAGCCCGTAACCGAGGGGGATGGAAAGGTAGATAATGAACATGGGATATTGAGCCGCCCTGGAAAGTGTCTTGTACTGGTATTGGGTCTGCATTATGGGTAGTACGTATTTGATCCCATAATAGCAGAAAAAGATGAATAATATGTTGTAAAAGTAGTTCAAGTAGTACTGGGT
>CAZTAS010000127.1:0-18251 GCA_964611635.1 uncultured Thermodesulfobacteriota bacterium | reverse complement strand
ATCTCCCACCATCTCCAGAAGAGGGGATACCCTCACCATGACGTCGTCCCGACCCGCCATGTGCGCCGCCGCGCTGCACCACAGATAAGCTTCCTGACTCGCCGCTAAACCCGCTCGCACAGGGTTCAACTCCACATGCCTCACAGCCGCAAGAAGATACCGCTGGTCCATCGCAAATGAGGCGAATCGCCCCCGCCACAAATGCCCGCTCCAACACTCCCGAAAGTTGATACGCCGGGTGTAGCGCCGAAGACTCGGGAACACCAATGAGATGCACATGGTTGGGCATCAGGCAGTAGGCCCAGATCTCCACACTGCAGCGCCCGCATCACTGGGCCATGATCTCCAGATAAGCCCCATAGCCCTCCTCACAGAAGAAGGTGGCCTGGCGACGATTCCCCCGCTGGGTGATCAAGTGACATTCCGGCCTTCGACTCTAGGACCCAACGGAGGAACTGAGTGCGCGCAGGATCGAGAAGCCAACCATTGAGATGAGCAAAGCCAATGATAAGACCGAAGGCCACAATCACCATACCTACTATATTAAGGGTTCCTCGCAATTGTTTCATAGAAGGCTTCAAAACTTGCTACACAGTCCGGACGACTTGTCGTCCGGGTCGCAAAGCAACAGGAGGATTTACTCAACACAACATGACTCCGCTGCAATCCATTGAAGATAACAGACACCACCTCTTTCTGCTGCTTAAGCCCTAACAAATAAATTTTTTGAGCCACCCGCGAATCCCCGGGTTCACGCAGCTTGCGGGCAGATCACTGGCTCCCGTGTTAGCGCATGCCACGGCCCATTCCCCGGCCCATGCCCGGCATTTGCATCTTCTGATAGCCGGGCGGAATCTGGAACATGGAATCCTTAACCCCGCCCTCCTTGATGTTCCTGTATTCGCTAATCACCTCACCTTTGTAAAGTATCTTGATAGGATATTCAAGTTTCCTGGAATACCACTGGGTCATTTTACCCATGGACTTGTCATGGTAGATGATTTCATACTTGTCGCAAACATAGCCGCTGACCTTCTCGGTGCCAACGCGCTTCTTGTCGGCGATTTTAGAAAGATCCTCGTCCCATTGAGCTTCACCGGCCTTTGCAAAACCGCCTCTCATCTCCATGTAAATCTTTTGCTCGGGCATTAGCTGCCATGTCACGCCGGTCTCCATGTTCATAATGGTGATAGCCCTGCCCCCGCCCATCTCCATCTCCATACGTATCTTCTTGCCCTTGATATAAGCCTTACCCTCGGTTGTCATGCCTCCCCGTTTCTGGATCATATCCGCCGAGAACTCGGCGGCCGGGGCCAGCCTGAAAAAAGCTAACAACGATACTAGGGCCACCAGGACCATCAGCGGCTTGAGCCTGATATTTATAATATCCATTAATTTTCTCCCTTCAGTTTTTAATGGAGGATTCCTGAGACTTCTTTTATATCAGAAGGAAAACGCTGGAGCCAGTCTCCGGCTCCTTTTTAACGGTAATCCTTCCTTCTTCCGGCTTATTTCCTTGCGCTCGGCGTCATATTTGACAACAGTATCGCAGGTCGGCACAGGTAATGGCCTGAAATTTTCTTGATTGTCGACTGGTCCCCTAATTATATTTGCTTTTCAAGCTCTTTGAGCACCCCTTCAACCATCGTGCGAATTTCATCCAGTCGCTCCTGGGTTTGTGCCTCGAACCTGAGCACCAGCACTGGCTGGGTGTTGGAGGCGCGGATCAATCCCCAGCCGTCATCCAGAATAATTCGTGCTCCATCGATGTCCACCACCCTGTAACGGGCTTTGAAATATTCCTGTGCTTTTCGAACGATTTCAAACTTTTTTTCTTCCGGAAACTCGACGCGAATCTCCGGGGTCACGTAGCTCTTGGGCACATCTTCCAGAAGCTGCGAAAGGGTGCGCTCCGTTCGGGATAGGATCTCCAGAAGACGGCATGTGGCATAAATAGCGTCGTCGTGGCCAAAGAATCTATCGCCGAAAAACATATGCCCGCTCATCTCGCCGGCAAGCTCTGCCTTCTCATCCTTCATTTTCTGCTTGATGAGAGAATGCCCGGTCTTCCACATAATGGGGTGCCCCCCGTGCTTTTCGATGTCATCAAAGAGCTTCTGTGAACACTTTACCTCGGAAATAATGGTGGCACCGGGCTTTCTAGATAAGATCTCGCGACTGTACAGGATCATCAGCATGTCGCCCCAGAGGATATTGCCCTTTTCGTCCACCACGCCGATGCGATCAGCGTCTCCATCATATCCGATCCCCACATCGGCTCTTTCTTGTTTGACGAGAGCGATGAGATCCTGAAGGTAGGTCTCCACCGTGGGGTCGGGAAAATGGTTGGGGAAGTGGCCGTCCATTTCGCAAAACAATTCCGTGACCTCACATCCCATGCGCCGCAAAAGCGGAGCTGCCACCACGCCCCCCGTCCCGTTGCCTGCATCTATTACCACGCGAACCGGACGTTCTATCCGTATATTTCTTTGAACCCAGTCCTGATACACGGGAATGATCTCCCTGTGCGTCAACAGACCGCTCCCCTCTTCGAACTGGGCATTTTCACAGATGCGTCGTATCTCCTGGATATGTTCTCCATGCAGGGTCACGTTTCCCACGCACAACTTGAAACCGTTGTAATCGGGTGGGTTATGGCTTCCGGTGACCATCATTCCTCCATCCTGTTTAAGCTCAATGATTGCATAGTACAGGAGCGGAGTTGGGCATACGCCCACGTCCACCACGTTGCACCCGGTAGAAAGAATCCCCTTGATCAGAGCATCCCGGAAGGCCTCGGAACTGAGCCGGCAGTCTCTACCCACCACTGCATCGATGCCACCATGTTTTTTCAGGTAAGTCCCATAGGCTTTGCCCAGAAGCTCAACTACTCCAGGAGTCAGGTCATCTCCTGCGATACCCCGAATGTCATATTCTCTGAAGATTTGTGGATTCACACTCATAAAGACCGCCCTCCGGTAAATGCTCCCCAGAAATTACCCCCTGACCAACTGGATAAGATTGCACGCCTTTCGCTGGAATCACTCTGTACCGTCGTGTTCAAAAACATCGGCTTTAAAAATAAAGGAAGCCGCGTATGTGTAATTTTTATGAAAATCCCTATTAAAATTGATCTCACACATGAGATTGATCCCGACAAGGAAATCTGGATTCAAAGGTATTGAGTCATCCCTCGGGATTTAAGATTATCTATGACTTTGCGGACATCCTGGGCTTGGTCTTTTCGACAGACGAGAATTGCATCATCCGTGTCCACCACCACCAGATTTTCCACCCCTACCAGGGCAACCAGTTTCCCTTGAGCATATATAATGGAATCTCTTGAATCCACGGATGCCAATTCTCCGAGGCCCACATGGCCATTCTGATCCCGGGGCATTATATCGGAAAGGGATGCCCAGCTTCCCATATCACTCCAGCCGAAATCTCCTTCGACCACCAGGACCTTTTCATATTTCTCCATGATGCCGTAATCAATGGAAATGGGATCGATCTCGGAGAACATTTGCTTTATGACCTTTTTTGCTTGGGGCTTTCCCAGAGTCTCGCAAATTTTCTTGATACCCCGGTAAAGCTGGGGCATATGCCACATGAACGCGGAAAGGATAGTGTGTGCCGTCCAAACGAACATCCCGCTGTTCCACAAGAAATTTCCCTGGGCGAGAAATCCCTCCACCACCTCCCGTGAAGGTTTCTCGCGGAAGCGCCGAACCGTATAAACCCGTTCTCCCTTGGCAATGGGTACCGGTTCACCCATTTCAATATACCCATAGCCCGTCTCCGGAAAAGCAGGACGTATTCCAATGGTAACCAGGTAAGGGCCGAACCGAGCGGCCTTCACCGCTGAATCCAGAGCCTTATGGTACCTGTCCGTATCGGTTATTATGTGATCCGAGGGAAGGACGATCATGACCGCGTCGGGCTCCTTTTCCTGCACTACCGCTGTAGCCAGGGCAATACAAGGGGCAGTGTTTTTTGCTTCGGGCTCCACGATGATGTTCTTTGGAGGAAGATTTGGCAACTGCTTTCGGATAGATTTAAGGTATGGTGCTCCCGTCAATATCAATACATTTTCCGGAGGCAGGAAAGGGGTTAACCGATCCAACGTGGCTTGAATCATTGTCCTTTCACCAGCAATGGATAGGAGTTGTTTGGGCAGCGATTCCCGGCTGCACGGCCAAAAACGGGTCCCTTTTCCTCCCGCCATGATAACTGCGTATAACCCTTTCATGATTCCCTCAACATATCAACCCATGCCCAGAAATACCTCATATGCCGGCCTACATGCGGCATGGAAATTACATGCATTTCCAAAGCGTCAAAATTCCAACCGCCCAGCAATATGGGGCAAAGCTATAAAATTTCCCCCTGACAATAAGCGTCATGAGCACTCTCAACGCTCCATAACCCACCAGGCCGGACACAATCGTTCCCACCAATAGTTGGAACACTCCAACCCCATCCCCTTCTCGGGATGCAAGGCTCAAGAACAGGGCGCCCAGAATTGAGGGAATGGAGAGAAGGAATGAGTACCGGCCGGCCCATTCACGCTCCATACCGAGTAAGATTCCCACTGCAATGGTGGCACCTGAGCGCGATATTCCAGGAATAATGGCCATCCCCTGGGCCAATCCAACCACAAGGGCGTCAATGACCCTGCTTCTCTCCACCCCTCGGTTTCCTTTTTGGAGAAAGCGTGTGGCACCCACTATGAATCCTGTGAGTAGAAGCATCCAACCCACAGTGCAAGGCTCCCCGAACATCAACTCAAGCCGCTCACGAAAAACCAAGCCCACTATGCCGGTGGGGATAGTTCCAATCGCTATGAGCCACATCATCCGGACGGCGGATACCTGGAGAAGCTCTGACCAATGAATCCATTTGCCGGAAATCCCTCGATAAGCCCATTCAGCCCCGGATAGCATCTCCATAATCTCGCTTCGGAAAACGATGAGCACAGCGATGAGTGTCCCGGCGTGAAGACAAACATCCAGCAACACTTCTGGCTTTTGCAGTCCGATGAAGTGTTGAAAAAGCACCAAGTGTCCTGATGAGCTTATGGGTAGAAATTCGGTCAGACCTTGCACCGCGCCAAGAAAAACCGCATGGAACAATGTGATCATTAAGTGTTTAGTCCATCGCTTTCTGAATTGTTCGATAATAAGGTGCGACTATGAATACTCTGCCACGATCTGGGGAGTGTGGGACATCCTGATACATGACCATGAAAATGATTCAAAAGTTATTTTTAGCCGTAAGATACCAATTTTTTCTTCCAATTTCAATCGTTATTTATCCAGGAATATCTCAAAAATTCGTAATAATTTACCAAAAGGTATTTGATTTTAATAGCTTAAAGAGATCTAGAAATAAAAAGGCATCTATAGCATTTTGCATGGGCATCCCGTCTGTGTTCAATCATGGCAGGGATGCCCATTCAGCTGCTTCATTAGCAAGAGGCGGTAGGTTAGATTAAGAAAAAATGGGGATACTCCTCTTATTTATTGAATAAATTTAATCTTTTGGGCAATCACCGTAAACCATCCCACAACCCCCAGCGCATGGGTTGAAAGCCGAGATTAAGTCAATACCCTTCGATGCCGGACTAAATTTGAACGCTAAAGTGCTCTCGCACCATGTAGCCACATCCAACAGGCGCCCCTCGGCCATGGGAGAGGCCAATAGCTGTATCCCAAAAGGAAGGCCTTGATCGTCCAGACCGGATGGAATGGAAATTGTCGGAAAGCCGCAAAAGCTCCAGGGCAGGTTAAAGGCGGGCGATCCTGTGGATGATAGGCCCCTGGGTGCCGTGGACTGAGTGGTAGGCATAAACGCCGCGTCAACCGCTGCCAGTATTTCTCTCATTTCTTCTTGAAAAGTTATCCTTTGGCGCAAAGCTTCCACATATTGATGACCAGGGATCGTCAGTCCACTCTCGATGGAAGCCCTGAGTCGTGGAGGATATTGATCGCGGTGAGACTCAAAAAGAGAGCTGTGGTAACAGGCCAGATCAGGTCCCCTTATTATACGGTGCCACCCTTCCACATTGCGAAAGGATGCTGGCAGAGTCAGATCCAACACAATCGCTCCCGCCTGCGCAAATTTCTCCCGGACGGCCGCCAGATGCTCCACCACCTCGGGCGTGGCCTCCTTCTCAAAAAATTCCCGAATGTGGCCCAACCGGGGAGGAATGTCCGGGTCTTTCTTTTCAGAGGTATTGATGCCCACAGGCATGCGGCCGAAAGGAGGCATATATCCATCTCGCATGTGGTGCCAGAGGATGCCCGCATCCTCCACGCACCTGGCCAGCACCCCTATATGATCCAGGCTCCAGGATACCGGGATCACTCCCTCTGCGCTGATGCGGCCGTATGTCCCCTTGAAACCGACTATGCCGTTGTAAGCGGCTGGCCTCAGCACCGACCCGCTGGTCTGGGAGCCCAGGGCCGCCAGGCACATCCGGTCAGCCACCGCAGCTCCGGACCCGCTGCTGGATCCGCCGGGAGTGTGCTCCGGATTCCACGGGTTGCGGGTAATGGTGGGGTCGCTGGTGGCAAAAGGCGTCGTTTCAGTCTTTCCCAGTATAATGGCGCCAGTGGCTCTCAGCCTCTGAACGACTGGGGCATCAGATTCGGCCACATGTGCCGGATAGACCGAGGAGCCAGCGCGCGTGAACATTCCCTTGACATGGAAGATGTCCTTAACGCCCAATGGCATCCCGTGCAAGTCCCCTCGCCATTGCCCCCTGCGGGACTCGTCGTCGCAACGGCGCGCTTCCTCAAGCGCCTCCTTCTCATAAAGCTCAACCCATGCATGGATCGTACCTTCTCGTTGCTGTATTCTTTCCAGGCATGACTCAACCAACTTTTGGGTCGTAAGTTCGCCCTTGCGCATAAGCTTGATGGCACTGGTAATAGTCAGATCTCTCGGATCTTGCATAAGTTCATCCCTTTTGTTGATAAAAGTCGATATCATGGGCTGCCGCATATCGCTCAACCGGATGAGGTTCGGGCCCTACACGCTGCGAAAGGCGCACAAATATCTGTCCTCTCTTAACGCTGGACCTCGGAGGGAAGCCCACATTCTCGCCAAATTGCTAAGATATTAATAGCAAAAAGATCAAAAGGATGCAACCTCAGGCTCTCTCCGCTGTTCATAAAAGCGGCTTTGGAAAGAAGACAAATCCAGGGACAACTGAGCTTGTGGAGAAAAGCAATGAGAGAGCTATGGCCTAGGTTAGTACCGGACGGTCAATAACAGAAAGATCCCGAAGGATGTAAATAAAATGTTTGT
Organism: uncultured Thermodesulfobacteriota bacterium; assembly: GCA_964611635.1. GTDB lineage: Bacteria > Desulfobacterota > JAFDED01 > JAFDED01 > JAFDED01 > JAFDED01. Next base: position 10,937 of record CAZTAS010000127.1, on the reverse strand, counting down.
CAGCCACGCGGAAATCAATGGTGCAAAGAAACCCGCGCGTCCGAAAGAAAGAGAAAACCCGAATATCAACCAATAGCCGAAGCCCAGAACCAACCCTAGGCCTATGCTTGTAGCAATCCCCTTGCCGGTGCCTGTGCGCAGTGCGAGAGGAATTGCGATAAGCGACATAATGAAGCTAACGAAAGGAAACGACAGCTTGGCATGAAGCCCTGGCAGGTAGAGAGTCGCATCATGCCCTTCCCTTTGCGCTTGCTGAATATAATCCCGCAGCTCAAAGTAGCTCATCTCCTCTGTCTTTTTTTCGGGCCGTGCAAAGTCCTCTGGCTTCAGGGGAAAAGGAATTTGATCCGTCTCCTTCCTGGTCAATTGAAAGCGGCCTTGCTGGTCAATCTTTTTGATATTAACATCATGGAACACCCAACTCTGGCCATCCCAGATTCCTATGCGAGCTTCCCAACGCCGCACAAGTTCAAAGTGATCACCAAACTCATTGATGGAGACCTGATGAAGAGTTTTGTTCTTTTGTTCATACCAGTGGATATTGTATATGAAATTTCGGTTTCGGAACCAGATGTGCTTAGTTGGAAACATGTAAAGGGGCTTTTTTTTCTTGATCTCGATCCGCTCGATCCATCGAGATCGAGCATTCGCCGCCGGAACAATGGATTCGTTCAGGATTATGCAGAATAAGGAGAGTCCAAAACATATTACCAGGATTGGGGCAGCCAAATTGTAAAGGCTGACTCCATTGGCCCTCATGGCAACGATCTCACGATTTCGAGCAAAAAGGTTCAGACAGATGAGAGTTGATATCAACGCACCCAATGGAATAAACTGGTAAACCATAAAAGGAATACGGAATAAAAGGAAATAAAAGAATAATCTTGGCGGAGCGTGAAACAATGTTATCAAATCAAGATTCTCAAAAAAATCAAAGACCATTATGAGGGTAAAGAAGCCGCATACGGTTAAAGCGAAGATCTTGCAAAATTCCCGCAGCACATATCGAGAGATAATCTTCAATTTTGAAATCCCTTCGGATATTCCACGAAAGGTAACTACTTTCCGGTATCCGCAACGTCGCCCGTGGCAGGTTTGGCGACCTGCACTTTAACAAGTACCTTGGCTGGCTGATTAGGGCCGAGGCTGATGGATGCCGGAGAGAGAATAATTCTCGCCTGCACCTCTGTGCTTTTATCCATGGCCCCAAGGTTGATGAGCTCCGTGGAAATCTCATCAATCGCTCTTACCACAGAATGAGGTCCTGTCACAGTCAACCGGTTTGGGGTAACAGTGTAGCCTGTCATTCTTCTGCCGTTGGGAAGCGTTCCCGTGAAGGCTGGATTTACCCCAACGCTACGCGTCAGAACTCCTTCCATGAACAAAATTAATTGGGTGGGGAAAATTCTACTGACACGTATACCCACCGGAACAATAACATTGGCAGCGGTGAGGGGAAAAACGTTGCTGCCGGCTTCGGCATTTTCCAGGGTTAAAAACGCCTTTACCTGATCCGGCTTGAGAGAAGCGATCATGTGCTGTCGTCCGGAGAACTGCACCTCCACTTGATCCGCGGATGAGCTGACCATCTGCATGGTGCGCGGAAGATTTCTGAACTCCAGGGGAAGAGTCATAGTTATGAGGGATTCTTTCTCCCCGACGAAAAGGAACCAAATGGCCACAGAGATGGCCAGTGCAGCCAACTGAGCCTGCCAGTTACGGGGAAAAGCGGCTTTGCGTCGTTTCGGGTTCCCTTCTCGCCCATTGGGACCAACTTCCAGCAACTCCCTCAGTTTGCGTTCTAGAATCTCTATGGACGGAATGGTGAGGAGCTTACCCCCCTCGGCAATGGAGACTTCTCCTCTCTCCTCCGATACTGCCACCACAAGTGCATCGCTCTTTTCCGTCAACCCTATGGCAGCTCGATGTCGAGTGCCATATTTCAGCGGAAGGTCCTTCCTGTCGGTCAATGGAAGAAAGCAAGCGGCCTGGACGATCCGGCCTTTTTCGAGAAAAACAGCCCCATCATGCAGGGGGGATTGCGGGTTGAAGATGCTGTCTAATAGGGGCTGGCTGAACATGGCACGCAGTACCACCCCTTCATTTATAAATTCATTTATATTCTGCAGTCGAGGGAAAACCACCAAAGCTCCGATCTTCCTGCGTGCCAGAGAGAATACGGCATTGCTCAGGAATGGATATTCTTTACTGAGCAATTCTTTGGGGGTTCCCATTATCAAGTGTATTGGGTTTACCCGGAAAAGGGTATTGCGGATCTCATTGCGGAATACAACTACCAGTACAACCATACTGACTGCGCCTAGGCCCTGAAGAATCCAGGTGGTCAGGATCAACCCCGTTGCTCGGGCCACCAGTCCCAGGAACCAAAGAAAAGATATCCCCAGCAGTATCTGAAAACCGTTAGTACCCCAAAGCAAAACGGTTAAGCGATACAGCAGGAATGCAAGGAACAGCACATCCACGACATCCTGCCACCGAATAAAGTAAATAAAACTATACCACTGCATGTAAGAGATTCTCAGTATTATTGTATTGCAATTGTCATGCAGGGGCTGCACCCTCGGAGCATGAAATAAGATGGTAGCTTAAGGAACTTCAACAGCTCCCTCTCCCTCACAAGCGGGGGCAAGGGGACGATAATTCCATAGTATTCCGGGCACAGCCCACCTCACGGGCCTGAGACATTTTCTGAGTATAAAGAAGAATATCACTCCTGTTTGAGGTTCTCCAAATTTCCCACCGGAAAGCCCAACTCCCATGCTTTTAGCACCCGGCGAATAATTTTGTTATTACTATCCTTGGGCAGCGACGGACAGAATTCGATCTCCTCGGGAGCCACTTCCTCGGATAGATGCTCTCGGACAAAGGAGATGATCTTAACCCTCAAAAGTTCCGAAGGACGATAGGGTCTCCGCAGGGCTATAAAGGCCTTGATTTTTTTCCTACCAGAAGGTTCTGGAATGCGGACCACACCCGCCTCGGCCACTGCGGGATGGGACGTCAATACCTCCTCCACCTCGTATGGGCTCACACGACTTCCACGGGTAACTATAACATCGTCCATTCGACCCTGATAATAGAGATAGCCGTTGAAGTCCCGGTAAGCCTGATCTCCGGCAATGAACCAGGGTGAAATGGAAAAATATTGCCAGTACCGTTCACGGTCTCCCCAAACACCGCTGACCATTCCCGGCCAGCCTGTACGGATAGCCAATTGGCCCATGGTGAAAGGAGGGAGTGGATTGCCTTGGGCATCAACCACCTGAACCTCAACTCCAGGGATAGGACGTCCCATGAAACCCGGCTTGATAGACATGGTTGGGAAGTTGGCAACAATAATATATCCTGTCTCCGCCATCCACCATGTGTCATGAATGGGAATTTTTAGTGCCTTGAGCAGCCAGTAAATCAGATCCGGGGTCAGCGGCTCCAGAGCGCTGCAACAGTGTCGAAGAGAACCATGATCATATGCCGAGGCGGCGTCCTCTCCCGCTTCCATCATCCAACGGTATACGCTGGGATAAGTGTATATGACCGTTATACCATGGCGCTGAATGGCTTGGTAGATATCATGTGCGTTGTTAACCTGGCCTTTTACGAATAAGTCAACCCCGCACAACCAGGGCGCAAAAGCGCCGTAAACAATATTCATAAGCCATCCCGGTTGAGCCACTGTCCAGACAACATCGTCCTCTCTCAAGTCCAGAGCCCATCGCGCTGTCTGCAGGTATCCCAGCATGACATCATGAACATGGATAAGTCCAATGGGGCGGCCATGGGCACCCGCCGTGTAAATTAAAAGTAGAGGGTGCTCCCGGCCTACCCATTCGGTTGGGGAATGATCCGAAGCCATCGACATCTCTCGATAAAAAGATATTTCCCAGGAAGCCATTCTGCGCCACGGGTCGCCTACAAGAATCACGTGCTCTAAGTCAGGCAAGGAGTTGAAGGAAATATTCTCCACCAACTCCGGTACTGTGACCACCACGCGCCCCTGACTATCCAGCATCCGCTCCCGCACGGCATCTTCTCTGTAGTGGTGATACAGTGGGGCAATTACAGCCCCCACTTTCGCGCAACCCACCAGAGTGATATACAGCTCAGGGATTCTTGGAAGAAGCAGGAATATCCTATCCCCAGGTTTAACCCCCAGGCCTCGTAGAACATTGGCAAACTTATTAGAAAGGCTTCGCATCTGATCATAGGTGATCCTTTCCTCCCGATTGGCCCCTGAATAGATAAGAGCATATTTATGGGCCCGCGCAGGATTTTCGGCATGCCGGTCAATGGCCTCATAACCAATATTGACCCGCCCGGTTTGCGACCAACTGAATTGCTCCTCCACCTGCTCCCAGCGGAAGGACCGGCAAGCTTCTTCATAATCGCCCAGATTTCCAAAGGGATCATGGGGCTTCAATACATTTTCGATAATTCCGCCCATGGCTAATGTCTTCCCGCGGCTTGAGAGTTAAAGAGCACTACCGAGAACCCAGCTTGTTATCTTCAGATTTACTCCGCTTCCTGCATCGCGCCCTGTAACACCTCACCATCAGAGATTCTGCCAGTATTTTTTATGGATATCCCGCACTCTCTCTATCACCTGCTCAATCCTTCCCAGAGAGGAATCCTCTGTATGCACCATTTGCTCTTCCCTCTCAATTGGCAGGCCTGCCAAGGAGCGCAGCACCTGGCGACACGAATTCCTGAGGGCAAGCATGTCATACCCCCCCTCAAGCATCAAGATCATCATGCCTCCGCAGTTTACTATGGCGATATCTCTAAGGATCTTCGTAAGCCGAGCATATCCCATCTCTGTCATCTTCATTCCGCCAACGGAGTCCTCGTTATGCGTATCGAAGCCGGCACACACCACGATCAGTTCAGGCTGATATTCCATTGCAATAGGGGTGAGGAGATGCCTGAAGATATTGGCAAAGTCCGCGTCATTCTTTTGGATCTCCAGAGGCACATTCACCGTAAAGCCTTCTCCTCGGCCCCGGCCCAGCTCGTTGAAGTCTCCAGTGCCCGGGAAAAAAGGGAAGCGATGAGTTGAAAAAAACAGCGTACCCGGTTCTTCGTAAAAAAAGTGTTGGATACCGTTGCCGTGATGCACGTCCCAGTCCACTACCAGTACACGCTCCAGTCCAAAACGCCTTCTGGCGAATTCCACGGCCAGGCATGAGTTATTAAAAAGACAAAACCCCATGCTCCGGCTTCTCTCAGCATGGTGCCCTGGTGGGCGAATGAAAGCGAATGCGTTTTCCATCTCACCTTCCAGTACCAACCTTACAGCCTCCAGAACGCCCCCCACCGCAAGCCATGCTGCCTCGCAAGAACGGGACGATGTCACCGTGTCGGGGTCGAGATACCGACGCTGCTCTCCGGCGGTGTCCATGATCAATTCGATATATCGGGGGTCATGCACCATCTCCAGTTCCTCCAGAGTTGCAAAACGAGGGATGATGATACGTGTAATGCCCTGAATTTCTTCCTCATCCAGCATCTGGTAAATTGATTCCAGCCTCCGTGGAACTTCCATCTGGCCTATGCCCGGATCGTGGAGAAGGTATCGGGGGTCGCGAACCACTCCTGTCTTTTTTTTGATAAGAACCATAATCAGCTCATCATTGCAAACCTAAATCCTATATTTTCTTTGAAGAATTTATCCTTTTGAGCCCCTATATGTATAACTTACTAAAGACACCGCCTTCGGTCAAGCAGAATGATGTTACCCGTTTCCTGAACACACAGATTAGAGGCGTGGAATGATGGAGGACACAACTTGAACGTTGACTCCGCAGCCTTTGAGGTGGATCAATGATAAGCCGATGACAAATTAATAAACAATCTGAAGCCAGCTCATGCAATTGGCCTCAGCAGGCGTTTGCCTGTATTTCTAATCCACGGGTTCTTTCTTGATGGGTTGAACCTGTTATATTTACGGGTTCACTGAGGCATGAAAGGGATGCATAAGCTAGGGGTTGAAAGACCGGCGCAGAAGATCACCAGTCTTAAAATCGATGCTTGATGGATAATCAGACTGTCGTTCATATCCAGACTTATATGTGCTCACTTGATTGTTAATAGGAGATTTGGAAGAAAAAGGGATATATTGGGAATATAAGTAACCAAAACTAACACAATTATCAAAGGCAGCAAGAAGGGGAATGCAGCTCTTACGATTCTGTCGAAGGATATTCCGGCCACTTTTTGAACAGCATATAATCCCATTCCCATCGGGGGGGTAAGAAGGCCGATCATCAGATTCAGTGTCATTACCACTCCGAAATGAACGGGGTCAATTCCCACCATCTTCAACATTGGGACAATTATCGGGGTTAAGATTATGAGAGCGGCTATTACCTCCATAAAACAACCATTTATCAAGAGAAAGAGGTTTAAAAACAATAGGATCAGAAGCGGATTGTTTGTCACCATAAGCATATTTTCCGCAACAAGCTGAGGAATTCTCGAACGTGTTAAAACCCATCCGAGAACATTTGCGGTGGCCGTAATCATCATAATAGCTGCTGTTTGAATTGCAACCGTGTGAATCGTTCTCCATAGGCTCTTGATGCTTAATTCACGATAGACAAAAGCACCTAGAATGAAAGCGTAGACCACGGCCACCACTGCCGCTTCGGTGGGTGTGAAGATTCCGGCCATGATTCCTCCGATAATGATGACCGGAGTCAATAAGGGAAGAAGAGCGGCCTTAAAACTTGAAAATATTTCCCGTAAAGGTGCGCGGGGATGAACGGGGTAATTCCTTTTTCGAGCGATTAGATATATGCGCACCATTAGAGCCAGTCCCATTAAAATTCCTGGAATGAAACCCGCAAGAAATAGTGCACCAATCGAGACTTCTGCGAGCACTCCATAAATCACAAAAATAATGCTTGGAGGAATGATCGGTCCTATGGTTGCCGAGGCCGCGGTTATTCCAGCACTAAAGTCCACGTCATATCCCTTACTGGTCATCGCTTCAATTTCGACTGTTCCAAGACCTGCCGCATCAGCTACTGCTGATCCAGACATTCCCGCAAAGAGCATACTGGCTACCACATTGACGTGGCCCAATCCACCTGTTATATGTCCTACCAAGCAATTGGCAAACTCGAACAGTCTGCGGGTTATGCCAGCGGTATTCATCAGGGCGCCGGCGAGCATGAAAAAAGGAATGGCCATTAGGGGAAAAGAATTCACTGCCGCTGTCATCATCTGGGGAACCACTTTCAATGGAACTTCCGTTGTCAGAAGGATGATCATGGTGATGGGAAGGCCTATTGCATAAGCAACGGGTGAGCCGATAAGCAACATCACAACAAGAAGAATTAAGCATAATATCAGCATGATGTTTTCACCTACTACGGCATTTCAATTGTTGGAGTTCTTTGCGGATGGATTGGATTAAAAAGATTAGGATAATAAAGGCGCTGATGGGAAGGGCCGAAAATATTAAGCTCATTGGGAACCGAAGCGCTGAGCTTTCAAAGGTATGACTGAGATAGGCGAGTCTGGTCCCTTCAATAAGCAAGACAATATTAAAAATTAATAACAAGAAATCGCTGGCTAACCTAAAAGTCTTTCGAGTCCTGGATGGAACTCTCAAATAAAAGATGTCAACAGAGATATGCCCCTCGCGCCTAACCGCGATGCTCGCCCCCAGGAACGTCAGCCAGACAGCAAAAAGCCGCGCGATTTCTTCCGAACCGAAAAGGGGATTGTTTAATACGTACCGGAAAAAGACCTGGAAAAAAGCGATAATCGTCATCAGAATAAATACGATCACCACCGTATTGTCAACCAACCACGCTAAGCGTTTTACAATTTTTTCCATTCCTGCCCAGGAAATAATGAGGGTGTATCATCGCCCCCCAGGAAATGAGACACCCTCATCTTGCGACTGAAGGCAACCCCGCTTTGAAGGATTTAACCAACTTCAATATTTATAATTCTGGATTTCATAGTAAAGCTCAGGGCGTCCCCAAAGATCACCATACTCTTTTGGAAAATCTTTAACTTTGGCTCGCCATGCTTCCATGTCTTTGGGTTGAATCAGGTTTAATCCCACAGATTCGAAAAACTTCAGGTTTTCTTCTTTTTCTTTTATCATGATCGTTTCCAGGTACTTGCTGCTCTCTCTTCCCGCCTGATTAAGGATTTTTTGATACTCAGGCTTAAGCTTGCTAAAAACCGATTCATTAATGGCCAAGATGTTCACTGCATTGGACCAGGCCATGAGGGTTAAATTTTTTGTAACTTCATAAAACTTCATTCCCCTGATGAGTCCCACCGGATTTTCCATACCATCAACCACGCCTTGCTGAAGCGCCATATAAACTTCGGCATAGTTGATGGGAGTTGGGTTTGCGCCAAGGGCCTTAAAACCCGCTGTGTACATTCTGATATCAGGGACCCTGATTTTCAGTCCTTTCAGATCTTCCGGTGTGTAAACCGGTTTGGTTCGGGTCAGGATATAGCGCTCTCCCATCCAATAGCGTCCTAAAATACGCACTCCCGATTTCTTTAGCAGTTGGTCTGCCAGGCCATCAAATATTGGTCCCCAAACAACGGCTTCCCAATGATCTGTATCTTTAAATACCAGAGGAGCATTAAAGACGTTGAATTCTTTAACGTAAGATGAATAAGCTGCCGCATCCCCCCAAAAGAGATCCAGTGTTCCCATTTGCACACCTTGAGCCAGATCTCTTTCGTTTCCGAGCTGAGATGAGGGAAACACTTGAACCTGCACCCTGTTTTTTGTCTGTTTCTGCACCAGTTCTGAAAATTTCAGACAGGATAAATTTTTAGCTGAAGTAGGAGGGATAACGTTTCCCAGCTTGAGAACAATAGGCTTTTCTTTTGAATGCGCGGTGTAAATCCACTGCCCTGGAAACAGTAAGAAAACAATAACGAAAATACAAATCAATCTATAGTTTCTCATGGCTAATCCTCCTTTTGTTTTTTCCAAATTATCTTTTTTTTCTCTTAACCTAATGACTCGAATAGCCTTTTGGCATTTTCCCCCATGATCAGATTCCTTGCTTCTTCGGAAATTTCCGCATATTTTACCTTGGTCATCTCTACCGCAGGGTTGTGAAAGGGCAAGTCAGATCCATAAAGTACTCTGGATGCGCCTATCTCCTGGACTGCCAGTGCTATTTTAGCTTCCGCCGTCACTCCTGTCGTTTCTAAATAGATATTGGAAGCCCGTTTTGCCATGTTGATTGCTGCATCGGTGAAAACAATCTCGTCCAATCCCATATGAGCCATCACAATCAACACATCCGGGAAATCCAGCGCCACAAGCCCCACTTGCCACGGGGTTGCATAAGGAGATTGGCCAGAATGAATCATAACACAGATCTTTAATTTCCTTGCCTTTTCCACGACGGGATATACAAGATCATGGTCATCGGCAGCAAAAGCCATAAAGGTAGGATGAAGCTTGACCCCTCTAAACCTATGATCATTGACGGCCATATCAAGCAAATCGCAGACGTTTTTCTCCCGAGGGTTCGCCAGGAAAAATCCATAGAATCGATCTGGAAATTCTTCGAGAGCTTCTTTAACATCTTCATAATATCTTGTATTTACTGAAGAAGCAGTGGGAATGAGAACCGCCCTATCTATCTTATTTCGATCCATCACTTCAACCACGCTCTTTGAGTTTGCAAACCTGTTTCCGAATATTTTGGATTGACCAATGTGTGCATGAAAATCAACGATCATGGCAACTCCTTTATTGACAACTTCTAAAAGATTTATTTTTACCTGGAACACAAAGCCAGAACACGGGAGATAGAATCTGCCACACGTACCACTTCTTGGGCAAGAAACTTCTTCTTCCCTGTCATTCTTTGAATGGGCCCTGAGACTGAAACACTGGCGATGACCCGGTGATCCCTGTTGAATATGGGGGCGGCAATGCCCAATCCTCCAATGAACACCTCCTCACTGGTAATTGCATATCCCTGCTCCCGGATTCTCTCCAGACGCTTTTCTAACTTTTCGTGGTCTGTAATGGTATGTGGGGTGAATTGCTCCAATGGTCCACTGCAAATTCGACTCCTTTCCTCTTGGGTCAAAAAGGCTAAAATTGCCTGCACTGAGGCGCCAGCGTGCAGTGGCAGAATCCGTCCTCTCTCAGGAGCCACCCGCAATGTCGACTGACTTTCCTCCACGTAAATGCAAATGCCGCGGTCAGAGCTGATAACAGTAAGTTGAACGGTTTCGCCAGAGATCTTGGCCAGTTCCTCCAAGAATGGCGTGGATAGGGCCTCAAGGTCCATCCTGTGCTGAATGGTGCTTTGCAATTCCAATAACTTCAGCCCAAGACGGTAATATCCCGAACGTGAGTCTCGCTCCACCAGGCCCTTTTTCCTTAATGTCATAACGAAGCGGTAAGCGGTGCCCCTGGGTACACCGATGGAATGTGCGATCTCCTCCACAGACAGAGAGGGTTGCTCATTACTGAATAGGAAAAGAATATCAATACCTCTTTCTAACGATCGAACCATTGACATAATAAAATATTCTCATTATTTGAAAATAATTATCATTTAATGTTAAATTAATCAAATACTTTTTTTGTTGTCAAGAAAAAAATGAACCCAGTATTCAAAAAATTATTATCAATAATTTGTGCGCCTTTGCCCTGGCCTTTTTTACACACACGGGCTTGTGTGCTTGCGATCGGATAGCCTAACCATTCACCACCAGATTCTGTTCCAGTCGATTTCCTTGCTCTGGAGGTCTCGGTGCTTTTCACCCGTTACAACCGCAAACGAAAGCTGCACTTTCTCAGCTCGGCACTCGACAATCTTTTTGCTGTCTTTTCAACCCATAATCTTGTATGTTTTTTCAGTAATGTCCGGTTTACTTTACAATAAAATCAAGTAGTTGCAAACACG
>CAZTAS010000126.1:0-18314 GCA_964611635.1 uncultured Thermodesulfobacteriota bacterium | reverse complement strand
CTTAAAATTATGGCTATTCATGAGACAAAGTACGCTTTAGTCGGATGAACCTTATTTGAAATATCGAGCTTAAATGTTCGCCCCACATTTTTTAAAATTTTGATACTCTTGAGAAATCCATCCCCGTGATTATTCATAATATGACGATTTCCTGGAGTTCAAAGGAGTAATACACTATATGGAATCGGGCCGTCAGATCCCCGGAGGCTCTGCCCAGAACGAGGTGGTTCTATTGTTTTGGGGAATTAATCAGCCGCTGATCTGGTATTCCTCTTTACATTCATCCAGAAATTAGTTTATATTGTCTCTGGATTCTTGTGGCAAAAATGAGTTTAGTTTCTATGTGTAGCGAAGGATGGATCGATAATGACATGATTCTCATGGGTATTATAAAATAAATAGCCTTGAAAGACACATGGGCTTCATGTCCAAGCTTTTAGTGGCCAAAGGAGTGAACCATGCAAGAGCGAATGACTTTTATGTCTTCTACCGGTCATCTGGGCTTTACTCCCATCGAGAAAGGAAGTTTGTATGAAGGCATAAAGCACAGGCCAGATTTTATCATTAACGATTCTGGCAGCTGCGACATAGGCCCCCATCCGTTGGGGGCGGATGTACATTGCAGTCATGAAGAGTGGCAGCGTCATGACCTGGAGGTGCTTCTGGTCGAATCCAGGAAACTAGGTGTTCCCATGATCGTAGGGTCAGCATCGGACACAGGGACAAATAGGGGAGTGGATCAATACGTGGCCATCATCAAGGAGTTAGCCATAAAGCACCGAATCCCTGAGTTTAAGCTGGCTTACATCTATTCAGAACAAAATAAAGAAGAAATTGCCCGGCGGATAAAAGCAGGCGTCCACGTGGAGGGATTAACAGGCCGGCCGAATCTGGATCTCGCCACATTGAACAGGACTAGCCGCATAGTGGCGGTCATGGGCGTAGAACCTATTATCCGTGCTCTTGAACTGAATGCCGATGTAATTATTGCAGGTCGTTCCAGTGATGCCTGCATCTTTGCAGCACCGGCCATAAGGGCGGGCTTTCCCAAGGCTACTTCTTACTATATGGGAAAGGCTCTGGAATGCTCATCTATCGCGGCTGAGCCTTTTATGGGAAGAGAATCCATTCTGGGCACCATAACGGAAAATGAGGTCTTTGTCTATCCCATGCATCCTGCTCAGCGATGTACCGTGGCTTCTGTCGGCTGCCATGCAATGTTCGAGAGAATTAATCCATTTTTCGAGGCCTTGCCAGGTGGCGTTCTGGATATGAGCCATTGCGTCTATGAGCAGTATGATGAAAGAACCACGCGGATCACGGGGTTCCAGTTCAATGAAGACCCGGTCTATAAGGTGAAGCTTGAAGGCGTAACAAAGGTGGGAGAACGAGCTCTGTCCATAGCCGGGATTCGCGATCCTTACACCATCAAGCACATTGACAAGGTGATCGAGTGGGCCAAGGGGAAGGTACAGGAGCGCTGGGGTGAAATCGGTAAAAATTACCAGCTTTACTATCACGTTTACGGCAGGGACGGTGTAATGGGGCCCTGGGAACCTCAAAAGGAGATCACTTCCCATGAACTTTGCATAGTGGTGGAAGCGGTTGCAGAAAAATGGGATGAGGCGGAAGAGATATGCACTCTCGGAACTCGCAGCCTATTTTACGCACGCCTTCCAGAGGTCAAGGGAACAGCCGGGACATCAGCTTTCATGATGGAAGAGGTGCTCCGGGGCATAGATGGCTACGAATGGACGATAAACCATGTAATCCCTGTCAGTGACCCCCTCGAACTCTTCACCATCAAATCCGAGGAGGTGGGCTAGGCCCTTCTTATCCTGGTGGGATTAAAAAGAAAAAGCCCCAAAAGGCTTCAGTGTAGCGAATAAAAAAGACGTATCCCTCGAAGAGGATATTGTCTTTGCTGATGAGTAGAAAGGTATCGCGATGAAAAGCAAGCGTATAGTAGAATTAGCAAAGATTATACGGAGCAAAAATGCCGGTGTTGATCATATCACTTTCGATATTGTTTTTCGGGATAGAGAAGATTATGAATTAGTAAAGAAAAGCAAGATTTTGACCCCGGAAACCATCGCCCGGCTTTACTCCATTTCACTTGATAAAATAGTTAGCTTTGTGAATTTTGATCCTGTATTTGCTATAAAATTTACCATTCGTCGAGATCGCCCCAGCGGAAGTCCGGGAGAAAGAGACGTCTTCGGCGCTCAACAGAATGCACCCCTTTTTGATATCATGGTGCCTGTTCCATGATCAATAACCTAATATTTCTCTTCGAGGAACTTCACGCGCCTGCCGAGGCGCGTGAAGTTTTGTGTACAATACATGCCTGAATCAAGGGGAATACGTCTATAATGTTTTACCTCTTACATATATAGACATTCTTTACTCCCCCATGGCCTCATATCGCTCAAGGGCGATAAGGTTGGCCCTTATCTATCTCGGTGAAATTGCCATTGTCGACAGGATAGCTGAATCTCTCCTTTTCGTATTTTCTGTCGTGGAAGGATTCTCACTACATATCCTTGGGAAACTGTTGGACGGCTGTCCGAAATCTTCGGATGGCCTCCTCTAAGTGGTCTGTTTCTCCTCCAAAAGAAAAACGTACATACCCAGGACACATAAACGCTTCCCCTGGCACTAACGCCAGGCCGTGCTCTTCTATAGCATAATCGGAGAATCGCTGGCACGAATTTGTTAAATTAGTGATATTGATAAATGCATTAGCGCCACCTTGGGGCAGAGGGAATGATACCTCCTTGATGGACCCAATGCCTTCTACTACCAGTTCTCGATGCCTGCGGATCTTTTCAGCCAGCTTTTGCACCCAATCCTGAGGCCCTGTGAGGGCAGCGGCAGCGGCCCTTTGTGCCTCGAAATTGCACTCCAATAGCGTATGCTCCAAGATTTTTTGCAGGTAATCCACTTTCTCTCCAGGTGCCACGATGTATCCAACCCTCCAGCCACCCATGGAATAACTCTTTGAAAAGCTGTGCACCGTCAAAACACGCTCCCTGATCTCAGGCAGAGAACCAATGCTGATGTGGCGCTTTCCGTCGAATACCCATTTCTCGAATGATTCGTCCGCAATAATTGTGAGATTATATTTCTGAGCCAAGCGCGCGATGGCCTGTGTATCTTCCATGTCGGCCACATAGCCCGAAGGGTTGAAGGGTGTGTTCCATACAAGCACCCGGGTCTTCGGAGTAATCGCCTGCTCAATTCGTTGGATGTCCACCCGGAAACCTGCGGCCGGGTCTAACTGGACAAACCGCGAGAGGCCTCCCATCAATTGGACGGGTCCGTAAAAGTAGAAACAGGGAGCCAGCATCAAGACCTCATCCTCCGGATTAATACACCCGGCGATGCATAAGTAAACCCCTTGCATGCCCCCGTTGGTGATCAGTACCTCCCTTTCGGGGTCGCAAGAAATGCCGTTTTCTTTGAAAACTTTTTGGGCAACAGCCTCTCTTAACTCGGGCAATCCACGGGAAGAAGCACGCCTGTTTTCCCGAATAGCCTCCATGGCAGCCTCGATAACATTTGGACCGGGAGGGTCAACAGGAGAGGACGTCAGATGAAGCACCTGTTTCCCATCTTTCTTCAGTTTTTCAACTTTTTGGGCTAAGGCCCTGGAGCCGTTACGAGGAATTTCCAGGGCGATCTTTGATAACACATTGATACTTTTTCCTTCCTGATTCATTTTGCTTCCTCACTGTTAAATTTACTTCATGATAGTAATATCAGCTTTACTTTTCAATAAAATTAAGTCCGGGCATTAGCGGGTATTACGCTCTTGCCCGGACTCCAAAAGGCGCTGAAAAGTGGCTATTTTTCCAGCCAAGTGTTCCAGAAGAACCGCTCTGGTCTCGGGGTATATCCTTTTATACGGGGACGCATCGCATCCAGGGTGAAATAGTCGCCCAGTATGATCCAGCCTACCTTCTCGTAATAGATCTTCTCAAGCTTCTTCCACAGTTCATACCGTTTCTCAAAGTTCGGTTCCGCGACGAACTGATCTCGCACGGCATCCTTCTCCGGATCCGCCCAGTTGCTGACCCAGTCGGGGGAATGGTGGACGATCAACGCGGCCTCCGTCCGGTAGGATTGCTGCACGACAAAAGCTTCCCACTTATCGGGGTCCTTTCGGATCTTGGCCATCGTTCCCCAGTCCACTGCCATATGATCGATGTTGAGCCCGATCTCGCGCAGTTGCTGCACAATGACGAAGCTGGTGTCGAACAACACCGGGTAGCCCCTGGGGCCCATCCAGCGAATTGTCTCCCCTTTATAACCCGACTCCTTGACCAGCCGCTTAGCCTTCTCTACATCATGCTGGTTGTAATATGGTTTGCCTACATCGGTCCACCATGCCGTTTCTTTCCACATGACCGACGGGTCAAGCCGGTAAAACTTGGGGTTCCCCACGGCAGCCTTCCAGATCTGTTCTAAGTCCAGTACGGCTTGGACTGCCTGTCGAAGTTTAAGGCTTTCAGCGAATGATCCCCTTTTCATGTTGAATATAATGCAAGTACTCCACGGGGGGCCAAAAATAGGAATGACGTTCGGGTTCTTTTCCAGCCGTTCATAATCACGCTGGGAGACGCCTTGGACAAAATCGAACTCCCCTGTCTCGATGCCCGCCGCTCTGACGGTGGTGTCCCTGACAGGGATGTAGTGAATCTCGTCGAAGTAAGCAGTCCTTCGCCCACCATGACCGTTAGGGGGCTCGCTGCGCGGCTTGTATTGCTCGTTTCGGACCAGCCTGACGTACCGATCTGGTTTGAACTCAACAAACTTGTAAGGCCCCGTCCCGATCATTTGGTCGGGCTCGGGCTTTAGGTACTCCTTGCCGATCTTTTCGATCACTTCCTTGGGGAAGATGAATGACCCTTGCCTGGGTGTCGCCAATCCGGTAAGGAGTACGCCGCAGGTCCCCTTCAGGTTGATCCTCACCGTATATCGATCCACCGCTTCCACAGACTGGACGAACTTATACACTGTGCTTCCGATGGGACCGTATTGCCCCCAACGGTTCAAGGATGCAACCACGTCCTCCGCGGTCAGTTCCTTACCGTTATGAAACAGGATACCTTTTCGAAGGTTCAGGGTGTATACGGTCTGCTCAGGATTGCTGGTGTAAGTGTCCACCAGCATGGGGACAGGTTTATGATCCTTGTCTTGGGCAAAGAGAGTCTCCATAAAATGTTGCACGGTTTGTCTGGCCTGGAGACCGCTGGTTCGATGAATGTCCCAGATGGCTATCTCCTCCTCGGTGGCCACCTTAAGGGTCCCTCCGAATTTTCCGGGCGGATCTGGCGCGGCTGGGACAGCAGTTGCCGCAAATAACAAGAAAAATAAGGCTAAAAACATACTCCCAATCTTACACGAAATTTTTTGTCTCATAATTTCACCTCAGTCTAATATGGGATGTTATCAACGGTGAAAAATTTATGAACAGCAAAGGCCTCGCCGTAACAAATCACAATCCTTGTCCATGATGGGGTAGCCATCAGCCGGGCAATCTGGGGGACTTTGTCCATTCCCTCCACCGCGCCAATGGATCGGAAAATCTCATCCAGCCTCACTCCGACAAAACCCTTGCCCGCTAAGCCACGAAAGTTGTTAATCACCTCCTCTCTGCTCATAGGATTGGTGGGATGTTCTTTCGCAATGAGAGGGAAAATGATCTATACTGTTTCATGGCAGCTCCTTTTGTAATGATTTTGGCGACTTAAGTAAGTCAAGTATACTAAATTTGGAGCTGCTTTTCCCTCAAAAAATTAGTAATTTCAGCAAATTGAAAACAGTTTGTAATGCAAATTTAAGTGCGAAACTTCAGTTATTAAAATAAAACTATCAGAGCAATTCTATGTATGTCAACAAAATTATCATGTGCTATGAAAACCAGACATTTCGTTTTGCTATTGGCACTTCTAAGCATCTATGATTGTCGAGTCTACGATCAGCTTGTAACTTTTCCTTTCATCCCAAACGAAGCACAGACCAACAAACCACGGTTCGTAAACCAAACTTTCGTGGCCTGACATCGAGGATAAATAGACTCTTCTGGGCAATGTAATCGGAAAAGATACGCCCGACAAGCATCGTCCGACCCAAAGCGTACTTTAAACTCAGCAATCATTCGAGAATACGAGAATCAATTGTATATCCACATAATTCTATCTTAGAAACATTCCTCACTATTTTCGCGTTAAAATTCTTTTCATTCTCTCGGCCACGATTTTTTCTTCTCCTTCGCGTAAAAAGAATGTATCGATCAGGCGCCACTCTGTGTTGGTGTAGTAGTTCGAATAAATGATATTCCGAAGGAAAATGGGCGGATCCTCTCGAGCCATGGCTTCGTCCATCTCCTTGGTGCTCAGCCCCAGTTTTGCGGCGTCCCACTCCACCCTTACACGCGGCACACTGGGCATAACGGGATGCTCATGGAAGGTTTCATCATTAGGGATAATAACCACTTCTACGTTTGGTATACCGCTCAGTTCCTTTACAAAAAACTGCGCCATCTTCATCTGTTTCTCGTATAGCATGACCCCCTTCTTTACGAAAATCTCCAGAGCAACCACCAACCCGACGATCTGCTCCTTGCTTATCTTATGCCCTCTGCCCCATCCATAATGGGGAAATGTATGATTCCGTACTGCTTTAATAATCTCCGCTCCTTTGCCTTTTCCCAGCATAATTCCTGTGTTGTTAGGCGCCTTAATCGCCTTGCCGCCGCTGAAACAGACGATATCAGCCCCCATATCAGTGTACTTGTGCAGGTTAGCTACTGGAGGGAGATACGAAGCCGCATCGACGAC
The DNA here is from genome assembly GCA_964611635.1 of uncultured Thermodesulfobacteriota bacterium. Classification (GTDB taxonomy): domain Bacteria; phylum Desulfobacterota; class JAFDED01; order JAFDED01; family JAFDED01; genus JAFDED01. Next base: position 11,469 of record CAZTAS010000126.1, on the reverse strand, counting down.
AACAGGTATATTATGCCTCTTCCCCGCCTCGATGACCTCTTCCACAGGTATCATTCCTCTCGGTACGGTATTGTATGAGACGGTATATGAGAGAGAGCAAGTCTTATCAGTTATAGCACTTTCGAGTTCTTGTTTAAAAGATTTCAGAGTGCCAGCCTCTCCGTACTCAACCAATTTTGCACCTGAAGCCGTCCATTGCGGCGTATAGCCTATATAGTGGCCCCGAGGCATGACGACCTCGTTTTTCATCCCATCAGTATATGGAAGTTTCATCCACTTTGCATGATCGTTTCCAGCCATGGAGCCAGCAATGGACAGTTCTATGGCTGCTCCGGCTCCGATTGTAATATGTGCGTCATCGACATGGCAGAGCTGAGCAACCCTCTTATCAGCCTTTTCGAAAAGCTCATTCATGTCTACGAATGTTTTAGCGACTTCGTTCATCGCATCCAAAACTCTATCGTCTATCCAGGTTCCACCTATGGCTGTAGACCAATTTCGGGCATTAATCCATGACCTGACGCCAAGATGATCTAAAATCTTACTTCTATATGGATAATTCATGATCCACCTTCTCCATTGTAAGAGACTAATATCACAGAAGTTTTACTTTAGGGAATATATTACACTTCTAAATATCGTTGCCATATTCAAAGATTAATATAACCGTTCAAAATCCAGGTTGAGGTAACCACTCTGTTTTGTTATCCGTCTTCAGTAGTTAAGCATCTGATGCGAGACGGCACTACAATGAGCCTTCCCTGTATTTATCCCATGAAATAATAACAAGAATTCCGTTTCACGTCATTCTCTTTTCAATCGGACAGGAAATTCAAGCTCAAAGAATCGAGGAAAATCGTGCCCACGACGTGGAAGATTCTTCTCTAAAGCACGATTAGTGTGCCTTTGGAAGAAATGATAACTATCTTAAGCATACACTATTGAGTTAAAATGTATTAGTCTTTATTTTACTTACACTTTACTAATGATCATAATAAACCTACATTCTTCATTACCTGCCTTAATTTTTCTCGGCTACTCTCCTTTAAGCCGTGAAGAGGTGTACGAGTACGGCCACCTTTAAACCCCAACATATTTAATCCTTCTTTAAGAGCCGAGGGATAGTCTTCAACATAGACAACTTCACTGAGTTCCAAGACTTTCAAATGGATATTTTTCGCAACTTTAATATTTCCGGATTTAGTTTGCTCATATAACTGCAATAGCATCCTAGGGGCTATGTTAGATAGAGCTAAGAATCCCCCGTGTCCACCCATCAGAAAATGATAAAAGGCTAATTCTTCTATTCCCATCAAATAAGATATCCTATTGTTAATTATAGAAAGCTTCTTCACGTTTCTTGACATTGAAGGGTCAACTTCTTTTATACCAACAAAGGTATCTATTTGTAAAAGACGTTCTATCATCTCAGGCATTATGTTAAAAGGTGTTCTAAGAGGATGATTAAAAATAATCATTGGAATTCCTACTTTACCAATCTCTCTGAAATACTCAAAAAGGCCATCATCAGAGGGACTAATATAGTAGGGAGGGGTGATCAATATAGCATCAGATCCTGATTCTTTGGCATATTTAGCGATTTCGATATTAAATTGCATGGTTGGAGATAGAGCCCCAACAATAATCCTGCTCCTGCCTTTACCCTCATCCACACTTATGTCTATAAGTTTCTTTAGATCATCAAAAGTGAGGTTGATAAATTCACCAGTGTTCGCTGCTACACCTATGCCATGACTCCCTTGTTCGATTTGGTAAGAAATTAATTCCCGAAAACCATCTTCAATTATATTTTCATCCTTATCAAAAGGCGTTACCAAAGAACTAATCATACCCTCAGGTTTATACATCTTTTGATCCTCCAGCTATTATTTAAGTAAGCCTTTCACAAGACCCATAAGGATTTGAAAATCTTATGTTATTTATTCCACTAACTTCCACCTAAATATGTCATGTAATTATTCGCGGTCAGTTGGCGCGCCGTGTGTAGGGTCATCTTTTGTAACAAAATAGTTGCTATAATAGAAATAGGGCTGGCTATTTAACATGTTTTGATCCCTTTATATGCATCATAATACACCAGCGAATGAGTGATAAAGGTTCTATATATCTTTGCCATCTTTCCCCCTGTTTTTAAATCACAAATAAAACGTATGACCATCAGAAGATCGCGGTAAAGAACAACTCTGGCTTATACAGAAATTTTTCTGGCTAATCCATTACAAATAGAAAAGTGCATGTCACAAGGGCTTTAGCCCCTATAATGTAATCTGTGATTGAGTTTCAGAGTCAAGACCGAGACAGTTCATATCATCACTTTGCCACTTTCATTATTATTAGAAGACAGAAATCCTTAAAAGTCAAGACAATTAAGATTCCTGACATGTGCATCCTATTCTCTCCTGCGGCCACAGATGTTGATAGCACCGACACATTCTGCTCATCCGCAAGAGCCGCAATGGGGTGCGCGCCTCTTTCCGGGGGATTGCCCGAGTTAAGAGAGGCTATTGCCCAAAAAGTTTTCAGAGAAAACGGCGTTTCATTCGACCCGAAAAGGAAGGTATTGGTCACCAACGGAAGTATACATGGGATCACCAATTTAACAAATTCCGGCAGCGCTTTTCCGATTATGCTCTGGAAAAGTATGGCCTTGCTTTGGTGCCAGAGGGAAGTGATCATCAAGTACATCGAACAACTAGATCAAGAACCTCCTGATAGTGACTTTAAAATTAGCAAATACCTTTAATATCTTTACTCAAAATTAACAACTCCAAAACGCCCTACTCAAATTCTAATTCTAATTAGCAATCCTCATCTAATTACCTCGGCCTCACCCAGCCACTGGAAACACCCTCTCTATCCCACCATTTCTTGCTCCATACATCTTGTCTTGTATGTTAATAACTAGAGTAGAATTGTTAGGCACAATTTCTAATCGCTCGCCAAGGCTGAGTTTTTTCTTAGAATCCATTTCAGAATCCATATAGTAAACGCAAGCACTCTCAGCAGATAAACGCCCTAGCCACAAGTCTGGTCGCCCCTGTATTGAGCCAAAGCTAGGCCTTCCTTTCCAAAAAAAGCCTGGTGTATCCCGATACGCTATGAGAGGATCTGCGCCAAATGTCTTATATCCAGCATCTATGACAACGTGAGTCGGATGCGAAGTGCTCATCACAGAAGTTAACACAGTGACAGCACATGCCTCTCTTTTATTGCCGAGACTCTTAACATGCCAGATATCGCCGATCACGCAGTGCCCTGGATGAATCTCTGTTATTTCAGGGAATTTCTTTTCCCTAATATACCGGCATGTGGCACGGAATGTAGGAGAGGCGCCCACAGAAATATGCTCTATCCTTAGACCTTCCCTTCTCAGCAACTTGGCCATTTCTGCCATCATAGATGCAACTTCAAAAGCCATCCTCTCTACACCCTCTGCCGTGGGTTTTGCACCCATTTCATGCGCATAAATACCTACAAACTCGACACCTGGAAGCTGGCAAATTTTTTTTGCTAAATTCAAAGCAGATTCACCATGGAGAACACCATAGCGATTGCCCCCCATATCAGCGCCTGTAATCTTTAAGAGCAAAGGAACCTTTTTGCCAACTGCTAACCCTACTTGAGAAATAATATTCGCTTGCTCGATCATATCTACAATAACAGTGATCTTGAGCTGGGGTAAAAGAAGGAGCCTCTTGAGTGATTCTAACTTATGGTCACCATAAAAGGGATGAGCAATAATTATGTCATTAATCCCTTCCTTTGCCATACATTCAGCCCGATCCTCAGTACCTACCTCTATACCACATGCACCCGCTTCAATTTGCATCTTGGCTATTGACGGACACTCATGAACCTTAGTATGTGGCCTCAGCCTCACCCCTGCCTCGGATGCTAGTTGAGACATTTCTCTAATATTTGCTTCTAACTTGTCCATGTCCACTAGGATAGCTGGTGTGTCTAAGGATGGAAAAGGAATATTTTGTTTCCCCATAAGATTACCCCTCAAGTTTTATGATTTTTAAACCCTTTTCAGAAACTCTCTTCCGCTTCGCCAGGCCAAAGTTTCTCTCTTTTCAGCCGGACTGATTTAAGCTAATCTTGTTTCTTATTTACAGAAAGTTTTGCTTCAATAAATTTCTCAGATAGCTACTTTCTCATAGCCGACTATGCGAAGGTTCAATTTAAATTTTCAGCAAATTCAACAATATTACACCACTGCAGCAGTCAGCTGAATGGCACCTTTCTTAACACAATCTAGCTCTCTACTCTATTCTTCTATTTCGATAACTAGTTCCTTAAGTGGAATATATTGTTGGGCTCCGAACGTGTCGGTGCACCATGGCTCTCCTGACGCCATACCATCATGTTTAGACATCGTAACCTTTATGCCTAAAGCTTGGTCTAAAAAGAATATCCCTTCCACAAACTCTTCTGGTATTTTCATCCCTTGCGACACCAGTTGAGGTGTAAGCTTGCCAGATTTTTTTATTTTATAATACCTGTCCGAGTCTGAGTAAAATATATCTACTGTGGTACGAAATGGTCCCGCATTCTTGCTTCGGAATACCCTCGCTCCTTCGACAAGTTTCACAGCCCTAAGCATGACTCTTCTCCTCTAATACGATCTTGCCCCCGGTAAGCCATGAGAAATCTGATGGATCACAGGGAAATGGTATATTTCTGCAAGTGAAAGGCTCAAGGGGGTCATCAAGTTCAATGGCGTGCCATATTTTCCAAATGTAAGTTCTCCCCATCGGTATGTCTCCGGGAGATGTAGCCACCGCCACATTGCCCGAAGTACTTGTACGGCCAGGGTAATTTGCAAATAGAAGCTGATATCGAAGGAATGCACAGATTGCTGTGGCTAGCTCTTGCGTCTCAGCAAATACTGATGCCAGGATGCAAGCTTCATGCCCTGTGATCCGGGTATTGGGCTCACTCGGGCCAAGCACTGCGTCCTTTCCAAAGGTGACTAATTCCACACGGAAATCCTTTGCCTCCGACCTCCATCTCTCCTCGGTCTTTTGCCTGACTGTATCAAGAAACGAATTTATGTTCTCAAGCAAAACCGGATCCCTAATCCCAGCAAGGGTAATAGTCCGATAGCCAATAAACTTTACGCCCTCCAATTTCACCGTATAGGGTTGCTCGAACCACTTGGAACCGCTCACCTTTACTGACCTTTCATCAATTTGTTCGAATGAAGCTTCACTTACGTCCAGGTAGCCACCAGGGTTTAGTTCTTTAAATATATCGGGCCTTTCATAAAACGCATGAGAAGCAACGGAAGCTACTGTGCAACGTCTTGAAGGGGTGAGTGGAAATACAATAAAGTGGTCAGGGCGCAATATAGCAAACATGTTATCAGAAAGGTAGCGACTGATGGATGGCTCCGCGCATAACGTACCGCATTCGATAGTCTTTGACATGTGTGCCGCCAGTGCCTTATCGAATCCTTTGAAAAGTGGATACGCCATGTGAAGCCCTACATCAACTGCCCTGCCTGTAATAACACCGTCAACGCCTTGCTTCAGGGCATTTATAATTGGCTCAGGACCCATTTGTGCAACCACTATGGCACATTCATCAACTTCCTCTGGAGCGAGCTGCTGTGATAATCCAGAATAATTGGCCAGCCTCCAGGTTTTTGCACCATCACAAAGTTTCTTCTTTAACCACTCCTTTTCTATTTGTCCGCTTATCACCGCGATTTTGAAACTCCATTCATTTTCCTGACACAGTTCGTTTACAATTTCCAAGATGCCCGCTAAGTGGAGGTCTGATCCCGACGGACTTCCTCCTGAGAAAATGAATGGAATTTTAGCTTCAGCCGCACCGCGAAGTATCAGGCCGATGTCTCTTTTTCTGTTCCTTCTGCCCACATAAGGATGCAATTCCATCGAACCCAAGTATCCAGGGCCTGGATCGGAGGACGTTCCTTGTCCGACTATTACATGGGCATCTAATTCCAGTCCTCGTTGGATGGATTCCCAAGATACACATCCATACCCCATTGAAGATGACTGTATCAACCGTAGCTCATCCATATTTCAACCTCTATGTTTTAATGATTTCAAAGTTCATGATTTAGTGGCCATCAGTCGGGCGATGTTGGCTACATCGTCCATTTCCTCTATTGAATCAATAGAACTGATGATATTCTCCAACCTATTTCCGGCAAAGACCTTGCCAGCTAGGATACAAAACTTTTCGATCACCTCCTTTTTGCTCATGGGATTGCTGGGGTGGCCTTTAGCGAAGTCCTTGGTTATCTCGTATCGGGATCCATCCTTGAGAATAATTGACAAGGTTGTTCGATCCCGTTTTTCCAGCCCAAGCCTATCCACTTCCGGGTCGATTTCCACAACAGAGCGGTCCAGCAGGTTGCGCACGCGTGGATCACTCACTTTTTCTGCGGTAAACTGTTCCAGGAATGCATTACCATCAACAATGGCCACCGCAGCACAGTAAGCAACACTCATCAATGCGCGTGAAACAGTGTCTACTACATACCCCGCTCCGTATCGGTAATTGTCTGTCCCCACCTGAATTCTAATCTGATCGATGGATTCCGGGCAGATCTGGGGATTGCGAGTCACGAGCTCCAGAGCAGCGTCGATGGCTGTGTGATTCGGACGGCTGGAGACATAGGGCTTGAGCTCCACGTGGCTGATCTCGAATTCCGATGAAAGATTTTCAGTGAGAAGGCCCAAGTCATATTCATCACCAAAGGCCTGACAGAATCCCCCTTCCTCAGCCTCGAAAATGTCCTGCACGCCCTCATAGCCTTCTTTGGCCAGAAATGCAGCCAATATGCCGGCACGGGCGCCCACTCCGATGTTGAACCTTTTGACATGCGTGGGACTGTACAGCCCGCAGCTCTGTGTTGCGCTTAAATGGAACGCGCGTGCCAAGGACTGTGGATCCAGCCCCAGTAGCTTACCGCTACATGTTGCTGCCGCAAAGGCATTACCGCTCCCTGGTGGATAAAACCCTCGTGCAAATGAGGGTTTGCCGATGCACTTCCCAACCCGGCAAGAGACCTCGTATCCTGCAGCCACGGCGCTTAGAAAGTCCTTTCCTGAAACTCCACCATTCCGTTCTGCAAGCGCCAGGCAAGGGGATACTGTGCCCGAGGCTGGGTGCATGTAGGCAGCCACTCTGCGGTCGTCCAGCTCGAAGCCGTGGGTGGCCATGGAATTAGCCATGGCGGCCGCCTGGACTGGAAGACGCAAGGAGCTGCCCCATACCGTGGCTTCCTCTTTTCCCCCGGCGCGGGCCAGCACGTCTCGGACTATTTTACACCATGGGGTGGTGGAAGCATATAGTGCTGCTCCCAGGGCGTCTAAAATGTGAAGTTTGAGCTTCTGGACTACCGGATCAGGCAGTGCATCAAACCTCAGATCGCAGGCAAACTCAACTAATGTACGGGTGGGTGAGCTTCTTATTTTGGTGCTCATCAATAGTCCTCCTAAAAATTAATTTATATTCAGATCCTTGCTGTACCAATCCTCCGTAATGAAGGATAGGATACTTTTCTACGCCGAAGTAATTCCCTAGTATCCACATCCCGGCTTTTTGCCTTTGGAACAACCACCTCCCCATTTTCAACGAAAAGCTCCAATCCAATATCCGCACAAAGCCCTTTCATTAGTTCAAAAATTTCTCGAAAATCACTGGAGTCCTGCGGCATGATCTCAGGCTGGCCACTTTTTCCGAAAATGGTGGGAATAAAAGACATCCGATGGAGCTGCTTATCTCGAATAGCGCACTTTAGGATCATCCCCTGACGGCAATGACGAGGGTGGGGGTGAGTTGGTACGTCCAGGTCCATGTGGATTCCATAGAAAGAAAGGTACTCAGCCACTGGGCGCCGCGATAGCTCCGGAGACTGTTCAAAGGCGAAATTTCCCAAGCTGTAGTAAATTGCTTTTCCCCGATAGATATCGATGGCTTGCAAACAATGGGGATGAGTACCCAAGACCAGGTCCGCGCCAGCCTCAATGGCAGCATACCCAACTTCAGGTTGATACATAGCTAGATCATGGGTGAAGTGCACTCCCCAGTGAAAGCAGGCTACAACTATGTCAGCCATAGCCTTGGCTTGGCGGATGCTCTGCAGTACGGCCTGAAGATCGTCATGGTCAGGGATGGTAATGGTTTTGGCAGGAGTCCCAGGCTGTTCGTAGATATTTTCCAGCGGCTCGTAGAATGTCTTTACCCGCAGAGGGGCCAGTCCTGGGCGGTCATCACGGGCCTCGTAACCATCACGCAGAATAGAACAGTAGCACGTAAAGGCGAATCGGATGCCCTCCTGCTCAATGATTACAGGCCTTCGAGCCTCCTCAAGATTTTTCCCTGCACCGACAACACTAATCCCTTCTCCTTGCAACAGTTCAATAGTGTCCAGAAAAGCTTCGATACCATAGTCCAAGTTGTTGTTTCCGGCGAAGGTCACTACATCAAAGCCAGCAGCAGTCAGGGCTCGGACATTTTCTGGTGGCACTCTATGCGCTGGGTTCCGTACATCGGTGCGCAAAACACCCTTGTTTGATAGGGTGCACTCCAATTGGCAAATTCTAAGATCAGCTCTTTTTAATTCATTATTCACCTTCTCGAATAGGGTTTCCGGTCGATCCCGATGAGGGTGAACATCTCCTGTTGCGATCATTAATACATCCTTATTCTCATCTCCCATAGCTCACCTTTCTGCTTATATCAATTATTTCCCTCTCAGCACACTGTGCAACATTAAAAATATGGTTGTTATCACAGCCCACATATACATATATTCTCCATTGTCTCAATGGAAAATGGATTGCAAATAATCATGTTCCACGGAGGCGGGGATCCAGCAGGTCTCTCAACCCATCGCCCAGCAAGTTGAGTCCCATCACCACGAACATAATAGCCACTCCTGGAAAAATTGTGTACCATGGAGCCTGATAAAGAAAGGGGCGTCCGTCATTCAGGATAGTTCCCCAACTCTGGACTTCAGGAGGGGCACCAACACCCAAAAAGCTGAGAGCCGCTTCTGCCAGAATAGCATAAGCAAAGATGAATGTGCTCTGCACCAGCAATGGAGCCAGGGAGTTTACAAACACGTGGATGAAGATGATGCGGCCATTGGAACTCCCAAGAGCGCGCGCCGCGTCGATAAATGGCATTTCGCGTAATTTGAGCACCCGGCTTCGAACTACCCGAGTAGTTCGAGGAGTGTAAACTACGGAGAGAGCGATAATGATATTGATTAGACTTGAGCCCAAAAATGCCATGAGTGCCACTCCCAAGAGAATAGAGGGAAACGCCATAAGGCTATCCATTAATCGCATCAACGGATTGTCAAGTATCCTGAAATAGCCTGCCAACAACCCAATGAGGGTTCCGATAGATGAAGTGATGATCACCACCACTCCTCCAACGAGAAGGGTGGTTCTGGAACCATAGATAACTCGACTGAGAAGATCCCTCCCGAAATGGTCTGTACCAAACCAATGCACTCCATTGGGTGGCTCAAGGTTTCCCCCTGCGCTCATGTCCATAGGGTCATAGGGGGCAATAAAGGAGGCAAAGGCCGCGATAAACAATACGATGGAAATCAAACCAACCCCCATCATGGCCCCTCTATGTCGGATCAAAGGGATGAGAATCATTCTTAAAGTATGAATTACCAATGTTTTTGTGTTGGGTCCGATCACCAATCTATGCATTTTTTCCTCTATTAGTAATGGGATTAATTGTGTTATATTAAAAGCATAGGCAATAAACTTTGAAATTATTGTGCGATATTTTATCTTGTTTCATTTTCAATATCGAATCCTCGGATCTAGATACACATATATGATATCAACAATGAGGTTGACCAGCACGATAACAGAAGCGATGAATATCATAGCGCCTTGGATAACAGGAAAATCGCGCCGTTTCACTGCATTAATAACCAAGGATCCCACACCCGGGATATTGAAAACGATCTCGATGACGAATGCTCCTGCCATGAGCACGGCAAATGTCATCCCAATGACCGTGATGATCTCCACAAAGGCATTACGCAGTGCGTGCTTCATGATGACGAAGAATTCACGTAGTCCCTTGGCCCGGGCAGTTTTGATGTAATCTTCTCGGATCACCTCCAGCATGGTGGCCCTTGTCATGCGGGCGATGAGTGCAGCCTGGCCGAAACCAAGAGCGAAGGATGGCATGAAAAGGTATTTTAAATTGCCCCCTAACCCGGAAGATAGCGGACGATACCCAGTGGGAGGAAACCAGCCCAGATTGACAGCAAACAGGATAATCATGTTCAGAGCCAACCAGAATTGCGGCATTGAGACTCCCATAAGCGCCATAACCATTGTAGTCTGATCTACGGCGCTATTGGACCTCACCGCTGCAATAACTCCAGAGGGAATACCTATTAGCACGGCGATTACTAAAGCATAGCTGGTCAATAAGAAAGTGGGCTCAAGCCTCTGGATTATAACTTCTAGCACTGGTTTACCATAATAGTATGACTTCCCAAAATTTCCTCGTAAAGCACGGGAAAACCACAAGACAAATTGAACGGGGATGGGCTTAGTGAGCCCCAGCTCCTGCCGTAATTGCTCAATATCTTTGGGCATGGCTTCGGGGCCCAGCATGACAGCTGCCGGATCACCCGGAGTCAGGTGCATAAGCATGAACGCAATGACAGCAACTAATACGAGAATAGGCACTAGATTCATTAATCTTCTTAAGATGTAGTCTCGCAAGTTTGAGCCTGCCTTTCAATTTAGATAAGTTTTTAATCTTTTTATTAAATTTATTTTATGCATAGTTAAGGACGCAATTTCTGTACCTGATTCCACGCTGGTGCAAAATTTTAACTTCATACGGAAAAGCTACTGCAAGCATGTCTACCCCAACCACTCCCATCGCAACCCCACATTCCTAAGTTCCAAAGCCACAGGCATTCATGATAACTTCGATAGACTGAATATCATCCATGGTGTGCGCCCTCACTTCAAGCGGCTGGAAAGCCCTGGTTTCAAGATCACAATAATTATTATTATGCGGCTCATTAAAGATGAAATTATATGCTTTCTTTTCAGTAAGGTCAACTTATAGTATCTTGCGACAACAATTATGAACCTTTTTATCATTAATTTTTTATCTACTTAGGGTAAAACTTGTGGGCTATGGTTCGAGCTGAAAGCCCAGTATAGGTGAGACATTAAACCTTGATGGACGATCTCGATTTATTTATAATGAAACGGTTTTTCTTGATATCGAAGGAGTAATGGACTGTCCTGAATCGGGCTGCTAAATCTCGTACCTCACGCCTTACCTCCTCTGCTCGCTTTGGATGTATGAGGGCATGCCTGATAAGACGGGCTATTACTTTCATTTCCTTCTTCCCCATCCCCAGCCGGCTCACAGCGGAAACCCCCAGGCGGATACCATTGGGAT
>CAZTAS010000125.1:0-18419 GCA_964611635.1 uncultured Thermodesulfobacteriota bacterium | reverse complement strand
ACAGTTAAGCTGAAATGTCAATATCTTTATTTGAGCGCTTATGGGGATAAACCCCACCCCTATGACAGGTAAAAAGGAGAACTCAGTATCCTATAAATATCCAGGGTTGCTCTTTATGTTACCGAAATGAGCGCAACTTAGTATTATATAACCATAGATAAATTTATATCAAATTGCGGTCAAACAAGTAAGATTCAGGACTTCAGGAAAATTCTGTGTTGCGCCTTAAGTTACTGAAATGAGTTCAACCTAGTAGTGTACATATTCTGCAAGCGGTAAGTAAGGCGCCCCTCTCTGGAGGTGTCCGGTTTGAAAGGCTATGCGATCCGATAGGCCGATAGGAAGCCCTCATGGATGGCATGGTAGAGGTCCCGCGGCTGGACGCAGTCCCCTATTCCAACAAGCTTTTCCACATTTCCCATGAGCTTTTTCATGAGCAATTGGTTTGCCACGGGAGCCTCTTCCAGCACGACATGATCGCAGGGGATCAGCCCGGGCTCACGCCCCTGGAGCCGGACGCCTTCCGCCGTGATCCCCGTCACTGATGCACCGGTTAAGATGTTGACACCACACTCCCGCAGCCTTTCCATGAGGAGCCTCCATTCGAAAATTGGCTCCAGATCTCTTCCCATTTCCTCCATCGGGCCGGAGTGTACGATTGTTACTCTCTTCCCCCTGCGCCTGGCAAGAAGTTCAGCGGTCTCACAGGCAACCCGGCCATTGCCCAGGACCACCACTCGCTTGCCGTCGAGTTTGACCTTTCTGGAGAGCACGTCCCATGCGCGGACCACCTTGGCATGCGTATATGGAGATGATGGTTCTCCTGGCGGTTCGCAGCCGGCGGCAACGATCACCACATCGAATGGTTGGTTTTGCAAGTCCTCGGGGCGGATATCGCGATGCAGGCAGACCTCCACATCCAGGATCCTCAATTGATGCCTGAGATAGGCTAGAATACCGCCCAGGTCGTTTTTATAAGGAGACACAACGGCCAGCTTGAGCTGCCCGCCGAGAGATCTTTCTTTCTCGAAAAGGGTTACTTGATGACCTCGCGATGCAGCCACCCTCGCGGCCTCCATCCCGGCCGGTCCTCCCCCGACGATGGCCACCCGCCGCCTTCGAGCCGCGGGAGTCATGGGGAATTCCATCTCCAGTCCGGCACGGGCGTTCACAGTGCAACGGATTTGTTTCCGGTACATGATTCTCATGCATCGGTTGCAGGAAATGCAGCGCCGGATCTCCCTCTCCCTCCACTCAGCGACCTTCATGGGCCATTCAGGATCGGCAACCAGGCTTCGGCCCAGGGCGATGAAGTCCACCCGGCCCTCTTCCAGAAGCTTTTCGGCAAAATCCGCATCCCTGATTTTGCCCACGCCGATCACGGGTATCTGGACAGCTTTTTTGATTGCATGGGCGTCGTTGATAAACGCTCCCTGGGGGAAGGACGCGGGCGGGTTCGTCCAGGTGAAGGGTTCGGCCTGCATGGAGATTCCCGCCGAGATGTGAAGTGCGTCTACGCCCAACTGCTCAAGCTTTCCGGCGATGAGCCGGGACTCTTCGATATCCCGCCCCCCATCCATGTATTCCCGTCCGCTGAAACGAAATAGAATGGGGTATTCCGCGCCCACCTGTTCCCGGATTCCCCTATAGACTTCCTTCACGAACCTCAGCCGGCCCTCAAGGTCCCCTCCGTATTTATCTTCCCTTTTATTGCTGGCCGGCGACATGAACCCTGCCAGAAGGTAACCATGTGCTCCGTGGATCTCGATGGCGTCGAATCCGGCGGCTTTGGCTATGCCTGCCGCCCGGATGAAAGAAGTTCTGAGTTCCTCGATCTCCCTGTCCTCCAGCGCGCGCAGGTGCTTGACCTGCTTGAGCCTTGGGGCCGACGCGATCCCGGGGCTCGTCTCATCGAAAATGTATGAGATGGCGGAAGGTCCCACAGGCTGCACGTCGGGCTGCAGTTCCGGATCCACGCCCGCTCCCTGGATGTTAATCTGAATTGCGATCCTGGCGCCCGATGCCTGAACCGCCTCTACCAGCTCATTAAGGCCGGGGGTAAACCTGGGGTGGTCTATGCGCAGATGTTGAGCCAGACCCCGACCAAACCGAACATCCGCCAGGGTGTTTTCCACTATGATCAGGCCAGCGCCTCCCCAGGCTCGCTCAGCGTACCAGTCGATGAGTCTCCGGGTCACTGATCCGTTAATGTCGGCCAGATTGGTCCCGATGGGTGCCATGACGATCCGATTTCGAAGCCTCATCCGGCCGATATTCCCGGGCTTAAATAGATGAAATTTCATTTTCACATCATCTTGGAGGGCAGCCAAAGGGCAAGCTGCGGATAAAGTGCCAGAATTGCCACCATAATCAACATCAGAATGACAAAGGGGAAGGCACCCCACGCCACTATGCCCAGGGGCTGTCTGGCAAGTCCCTGAATCACGAAAAGGTTCATCCCCACTGGAGGCGTGATCAGGCCAATCTCCAGGAGAAGAACCAGCACCACGCCGAACCAGACAGGATCATATCCCAGGGCCATCATGACGGGAAAGACTACAGGCAGTGTCAACAGCATGAGGGAGATGGCGTCCATGAAGCATCCAAGCACCAGATACATCAGGCATAGGAAGCTGAAAATCACCGCCGGCTTGACCTGAAAGCTGGTGATCAGCGCGACCAACGCACGGGGAATCCCCGCCGTAACCAGTGTATAGGACATGATCTGGGCACCCACCACGATAAACAGAATCATGCTGTTGGTCTTGATGGCATCGTGCAGGCTGTCCTTGAGGACTTTCCAGTTCAACCGCCTGTATATTAAAGCTATAAGAAGGGCGCCCACCACTCCCATGGCAGCGGCCTCTGTGGGGGTAACCAGGCCGAAGTAGATGCCCCCCAGGACCATAAACATAAGCATAAAAATCGGCAGCACGTCCATCAGTCCGCGCAGCCGCTCACTCCACGTGGCACGAATCTCCCCCCTGGGAACAAGGAGCGGATTGATGATAGTACGGATTCCGATGTAAAAGGCAAAGAGAGCAGAGGTCAGGACACCCGGGATCACACCGGCGATGAACAGCCGTCCCACCGACTCTCCGATAATGGCGCCGTAAAGGATGAATACGATGCTGGGCGGAATGAGTATCCCCAGGGTCCCGCCCGCTGCCAGGGATCCGTATGTGAGCGAGCGGTTATATCCTCTGTCCTCCATCTCAGGGATGGCGATAGCTCCAATGGCGGCAGCCGTGGCCACGCTGGAGCCCGAGATGGCTGCAAAGATGCTGCATGCCAGGATGTTTGAATGGGCCAGGCTTCCCGGCACATGGTCAAGCCATTTGCTCAGGCCTTTGTAAAAGCGGGAACTGATACCGCTGTGGAGGATGATTGTGCCCATAAAAAGAAAAAGAGGCACGGCGGTCAGGACGAAGCTATCAAGCGTGTCCCAGGCAATTACGCCCACTCCTCTGATGGTTGAGGGATCGATCACCAGCAGCCCCAGAATTCCCACCATGCCCAGGCCCACGGCGATCCATACGCCTGCCAGGAGCAAGCTGAAAAGAATAACGACCAAAAACAGGCTGTATAACTGCCAATCCATGGGTGCTTATTCCTTTTTCCCGGTCTTGAGCGTCTTGGAAGAAAACAAAGAGAAAATCGAATCCATTAGCCCCACAGCCAACTGGAGCAGAAAAAACAGACACCCGATAGGCATTACAATCTGGAAAGGAAAAAGAGGTAACTGGGAAGGCGTTGGCGAAAAGGCCTTCAGATCATAGCTCTCCCAGACCAGCTGACTGGTCAGGCACAACAAAAGTATTGTGAAAATAATGCCAAAGGCGCACCAGACCAATTTCAAAAAGGCGCGCTTCCTTAGGGAAATTTGATCAACGATGATCTTTACCTGGATGTGGCCGTCCTCCTTGAGGGTATAGCTCAGTCCCAGGAATGTAACCAGAACCAGCAGGTAGCCGGCCACTTCGTCCGCAAAGATGAGGGGAGCATTTAGTAGCCGGCGCATAATGACGTCCACCGTTACCAGGCCTGTCATTAACAGGAGCCCGATACTGGCCAGGTTTGTCCCAAACTTATTTAGAACCGTCGCATAATCAGCAAGTTTCTGAAACACCGGGTACTCCTTATACCATTTTGCATTCGATTCAGTAATTTAAGGCGAAACACCTATTGTTTCCGGGGTTCTGAATCATTATCATTCACCCCTCACCCTACCCTCTCCCCTCAAGGGGAGAGGGATTTCTGAATTCCCCCTCTCCCCCCGCTTTCCGAATTCTCCCTCTCCCCCCGTGGGGGGAGAGGGTTGGGGTGGAGGAGAATAATATCTTTGAATGCAACTTGGTATTAATCGCTGCTGGGGCCCAGGGGTCAGGATGACAAACTCCTCCTCCCCCTGATCCCCAGCTCATTTACGTGCACATGATCAGATCACGAAACAGCTTCAAGCGCTAAATGATCTACTCCAGTTTTAAGGCTTTCAATACCTTGGCAAAAGCCTCGGGGCCTTTGGGCTGCATGTGCTTGTTGACGTAAGCTTTCAGCTCGGGAAGCAGATCTTTCCGCGTTTTGATTCTTTCTTTCATAGGCAGTTTGGCCACGGTTTTAATCTGCCCTTTGTCCAGCATTCGTTTCAGTGCGGACTCATCCAGCTCGTGCATGACCATTCTGTCCCAGAACTCAGACCACTCCGCAGTCACCTTGCGGATAGCCTCCTGATTTTTTCTGGATACTGCGTCCCAGGCCTTTTTGTTGATGCACATGTATTGATGCATCAAGGGGCCGTCGATTTTAAAGAAATAGGGGCACACCTCATATGCCTTGACCTGCTCGATGGCCAGGGTGGCGGTCATGATACAGTCCACGATGCCTCTCTGGGCTGCCGGGTAGACCTCTGCCCAGACGACGAACGTGGGAACGCCGCCCCACAGCTTGATGTACGCATCCTGCAAGCTGCCGGCGGTGCGTACCTTCTGGCCCTTCAGATCCGCAAGCTCGTTGATGGGCTTGCGCGAAACGATCTCACGAGGGCCGTAACTTATCACAGAGAGGGGCTCGGTGCCTCTGTTGCGCAGTTCTTCCCAGATATATGGAACGACGATCTTGCGAAAGGTTTTCATCTCTTCTTCGTTCAGAGCAACGTAGGGAAGATCCGGCAGAGCCAGCAGCGGCGCCTCACCGAACACGAAGCCGGCCACCACTTCCGCCATTTGCACCAGGCCTTTGCTGAGCACCTTGAGGTGATCCGTCCCTTTGTACGGAAGCTCTCCAGCCGGATAGTTGGTCACTTCCACCTCTCCGTTTGTGGCTTTCGTTATATCGTCCGCCAATTGGTTGAAGTATTGGTTGTAAATCTGCCCGGCAGGACTGATGTTGATAAGCTTCCAGCGATGCTTGGCTGCAGCCATTGCCTGCGGCGCGGCCAGTGTTAAGACCAGTGCCAACGTCAAACCAATAATTGCAATCCTTTTCATCGCCCTCCTCCTTTTGTGCCTGGGGTTTTTCTGGAATCAAATCATTGTAAAATTACCAATTAGCAATGAAAAATTAGCAAGTTAATGCGGATGGGACACCTCCATATAATTTTAAAACGCTAATTGCTAATTTTTCATTTCATCAGACGCTTGCCATTGATCACCCCCTTTCTGCGTGATTCCGCATGGGAGCGGGTTTGAAGTCTCCCTTGAAATTCAGGTGATGCGAGCCATCGACTGGCTGAGCACCAGCTCCATGTCCAGACCCTGCGCCAGGTAGACGGCCTGAGCAACGAGCTGGTCCGCATGGCGAAGGACCAGCGCCTCAATGCTTGCGGGCGGGGCGGGGGAAAATTTAGTCGAGTGCGCACCGATGATGTGGGCCACTGCCTCTGGAAGCCCCTCCATCAGGGCCATGTTGGCACCCATCACGGCGTGGGGAAAAAGGCGTCCTGTCTCTGTTAAACCCCCGGTTTTCGCGTCGAAAATGACAATCTTGTCCACATCGTGGAGCACAGCGCCGGCCAGCAGGTAGTCCATTTGCACATGCAGGCCTAAAGAATCGGCAAGCATCGCGCCCATCTCCTCGGCCGCCCGGCACACCTGGTTGGTGTGATCAATATTACTGTACTCAAGACGTTCCCTGGCCGGTTCAAACTGGTGCAGGTCTTCGATACGCCGGAAATTGCCGCGCTTCCAGGCATTGTGCCATGTCAGCGCAACCTTATGACGCATCCCCTCACCCCTGATCTTTTTTATAGCCGGAAAAAGCCTTACAATATAATCCATATCCAGCTTTTGCATTCAAACCTCCATGGGTAAATTCGAAATAAATTCAAAATTCAAATATCAAATTTTCAAAACGTATTGTTTTTGATTTCGTATTTTGGTCATTAGTAGTTGTTTCGGATTTCGAAATTTAATCCTCCGGGGCTTGCACCCATTTCCCCAGCCTCGCGTCCCAGCATTGACCAAATGGCTTTTCTGAAAGTACGCCTTTTTGAACTTTCTGAGACCCGGTCTTGGGCAGCTCGGACATCACCTCCCAGTATCTGGGAATCATAAATAGAGCCAGTCTCTGTCGGCACCATTCAACCAGCTCTCCAATGGATACCTCATGTCCCTTTTGCAACACCACAAACGCCTTTATTTCCTGTCCCAACAGCGAGGAAGGAATGCCGATAACGGCCGACTCCAGTATAGCCGGGTACTTGTCCAGGACCTTTTCGATCTCCAGTGGCGCAATGTTCTCCCCGCCCCGTCTGATGCTTTCTTTCTTTCGGCCCACAAAAGCGAAATATCCTTCCTTGTCCACAAGACCCAGGTCGCCTGTGTGAAACCACAGGTTGCGGCAGCACTCCAGGGTTTCTTCGGGCTGGTTGAAATACTCCTCGAACATAATATGCGGGGACAACGGTCGGACGACGATCTCGCCCACCTGTCCTACAGGGACCTCCTGGTCGTCGTCGTCGAAGATCCTCACGTCAAACCCGGGGCGAACAGTTCCCACCGTTCCACAGCGCAATTTACCAGGCCGGTTGATGGTGTTGAACGCCCCTGTCTCGCTCATGCCGTAAAGCTCAAGTACATCAATGCCGAATCGCTCCTGAACAGCGCGGAAGACAGGGCCGGGCGCCCCGCCGCCAAAACAGGCCCGGATGGTGTGGCGTTTTTCCTCTGCACACATGGGCTGCTTGAGCAAGATGGGAAGCACTGCGCCGACATAACTGAAAAGTGTGGCGCCGTACTTCTCGACGTCTTTCCAGAACCCGGAAGCCGAAAACCGCTCAGCCAGCACCAGGCTTGCCTCCGCCGCCAGGCAGGCCATCACGCAGTAGGCCTGGGGGTTTGCGTGGTAGAGAGGAAGAACTGTGTAAATGCGGTCCTCGGGGCCGATCCGGCAGATTTGGGCAAGATCCCTTCCCGCCGTAAGGTAAGCATGATGAGTGTTGACCACACCCTTGGGCATCCCGGTGGTCCCGGATGTAAAGGTGATAATCAGGGGGTCCTTCCAGCAGGCTCGATCCTCGATGTCACTCTGGCCGGGGAGGGCGATCTCCCGGCCCGTCCTTTCATCCCATATCCATCCGGCCGGATCACCTTCCGGCAGGTGCCGGTAAGTGCGGAGCCCGAGCACTTCTGCGCTGATCTCCCGAACCGCTCCCGCAAACCGCTCTTCCACAAGGACCATTCCAGGGCTTGTCAGCGTAAGGACGTGCCGGAGGCTGTCGCCTCTTAACTGAGTGTTCACAGCCACGAGCACGGCTCCCAAGCGGGCAAGGGCAAACCATGCGGCCAGATAATTGGGAGAATTGGGCAGAAGCAGCGCCACGCGGAAGCCCTTGTCGATTCCCAGGAAGTCGAACAATCCTGCATAAGCGCTGACCATCCGGGCAAAGCCTTCATACGATATTTTCCTGTCCTGGAAATATATGAAGACCCGATCCCCGAGACGGGATGCTTTTTCCCGAAAAAAATGGTCTAGCGATTGCACCCTTTCACTCCCCTTTAGAATGCAAAACTATCACTGCAAAATATAAGATTTTGAATTGCTAATCGCTAATTGTTAAATGTAATGTAGTAAAGTCTATTGCCCAGAGAAGACCCCAATTCGAAATTCGAAATTTAAAGCATGTGCCTGGCGATAGTGATCTTCATGGCCTCATTGGTTCCTCCCGCGATCTCGTATGCCTTGGCGTCGCGCAGGTGACGTTCAAAAGATGCGCCTTTGAGGCATCCATATGCCCCGGCTATCTGTATGGCCTTCAGGGCGATGTCCGTGGCCACCCGACAGGCCTTTAGCTTGGCTTCCGCGGTCTCCATGGCGTGATGAGTGCCCTGGTCATTAAGCCACGCCGCGCGGTCCCGGAGAAGGCGAGCTGCATCCAGCTCGGTTCTCATCTCGGCCAGCTCGAAACGGATGGTGGGAAGCTCACTGAGGGTTTTGCCATACGCTTCCCGGCTGCGGGCCCAGTTCAAGGCCCCTTCCAGTGCGGCCTCGGCAATCCCGATAACTACGCTGGCTGAACCGATGCGGCCAAAAGTCATGCAATTGAGCATAACCGAAAGACCGCGGCCCACCTCCCCCAGGATATGGGAGGCTTCCAAGGGACAATTATGGAAAACAACGTCGTGCACCACACCGGCCCGCAAGCCGATCATATCGCGCTGCTGGCCCACGCGGATTCCGGGCGTGTCCCCCGGAAAAAGGAAAGCGCTCATCTGCCCATCAATTTTCCCCACGGCAACATACACACCCGCCACGGCCGCATTATTGATAAACGCTTTGGCCCCCTGGAGTCGAAATTCTTCCCCTGCGCGCACGGCTTTTGTCCGGAATGCTTTGACATCGGAGCCGCCAGTGGCCTCCGTGACCGCAAAGGCAGCCAGCTTTTCCCCTGATGCCAGCCCGGGCAAATAGGTCAACTGCTGCTGATGGGAACCGAAATGGAGAATGGCGTATTCCACAAGGTACTGTGGCACCAGGACGACGGCGGTGCCGGCGCAGGCGCGGGCCGTCTCCTCCACCAGGATTGCGAACTCCTGGCATCCCAATCCGGCACCTCCCAGTTCCGCCGGAACAATGAGGCCCAGAAAGCCCTTCCTTCCCATTTCCCGAATAAGCTCAATGGGAATCGATGGGTTCTCATCGCGTTCGGCCGCCCCGGGCTGAATCTTTTCCCGGGCAAACTCGCGTACACGGTCCCGGAGCCCCTTTTGGCCATCGCTCTCCACGAAATCCGCCATCTCCTCTCCGTAACTTAATGGTGTTAACCAAATCCTACAATTTGCGTGGAAGGCTGTCAATACATTTTTGAATGCACATTAAAGAAGCATCTGGGGGCCTTTGTGCTTTATATGTCCATCCATGATTTAACCAAGCTTTACAGATAAATTCTCACTCGAAAGGCAATCCACCCGCCTTTGAGGCTCCAGCGAATTATCCTGGAATGAAGCTGCGCAAGTTCCCGTAAATAAGTAAAAATCTGTTCATTACTGTTTTAGCTTACCACCTTCTTGCAACCATCCAGAGGAAACTAAAAAAGCATGGGATTTCCCGTCGCTGGAACACCACAAGAACCCAGCTCGCTACTCAAATGCTCGCCACTGTGTCCATGACCAATGACCAGGGAGAACGAATACATATACGGCAAACCACGGACCCGGAACCCTTTCATTTACAGATATTCTGGCTTTGGGGCTTCCCCCAAAGTCTCTCAAAAGCAAAAGAGTAAAAATGTAAAGATGTAGTGTCCATAAATTTACACGCTTCCGTCTAACTGATTGTAATGATAGAACTTTATTTTAAGTTATGGTAAACTTTGGTTAGGATACTTATCATTTTTCCTTGTCAATTTCTTGTCAACCTTTTTGAATTGACAAGCATCCCGATATATACTTCTCAAATCCTCTGTTTCAAGTTTTAAATATCTTTCAAAAGCTTTATTCGTGCTGTGCATTGTGGCTCGATTAATTTCCTCTGGATCTCTGTATTGCCTAAATGCCATTGCCGAACTATGCCTTTGTCAGCCAATCCGACAGGTTCCGGCTTAAACCTCTTTTGGCCTCCCCACCCGAGTGGCACGCTCATCGGGTCGACCACTGATAGAAATCAACCACAAGGTTGTTTACTTGATTTTATTGCGTGTATGGGCTAGTTTCATCAGCATGATCGTTATTGGTCACTACGGGGGGGGAGATCTCGATGAAGAATTTTTGGGCACAACGCGCAGGGGAGCCCTCTAGAGCGCGGATGTTGATGCTGTTCAATGCGGGCATATTTCTTTTCTGGTTCAGCAATCATATTCCTTCCCCCATTCTTCCTTTATACGTCCTGGATGTGACAGGCCAGGTGCAGTTTTCAGGCCTCGTGGTGGGCGCTTATGGCATGGCGCAAATGCTGTTAAGAATTCCCGTGGGGTTATTGTCCGACTGGCTGGGTGATCGAAAACACCTCACATTGGTGGGTGGGATTTCAGCCTTCCTGGGCTGCTTTGGGTTTCTCCTATCCGCTTACCCGGCCCTGATGTTTACATCTCGGTTTTTTTCAGGGATAGGTGCATCCTTTTTTGTTGTATTTTCGGTCTGGTATTCGTCTTTTTTCCCGCCGGATATGGCCCATCGAGCAATGGGGCAGCTTGTATTTTGGGGATCCCTGTCGCAGGTGGCGGCTAATTTGAGCAGCGGGTGGTTGGCGCAAGAGTTCGGGTGGCTGGCGCCATTCAAGGTTGGCTTGGTGGCGGCTATAGGCGCGGTTTTGTGCTGGATGGGAGTATCAGAGAAGCGCACATTTCAGGCTTCCCGGTTGGATTTGAAGGATATGATTTCTGTCGCCTTTTCCAGGCACTTGCAAAAAGTCTCGCTCATTGGAGCCCTAGGCATGTTTGCCACTTTTGCGATTATTTACACATCCTTGCCCTTGCATGCAAAGGCTATGGGGGCCAGCCGCATTGATCTGGGCTTGTTGATGGGCTGGAACCTGATTGCATACTCCGGCACAGCCTTTCTGATGGGTTCCAGGGTAATGGCAAGATTCTCTCTAAAGCGGATACTCCAGGGCGGAATTTGTTTGTCGGGGCTGTCCATTTTGCTTATGCCGCTCATGCCTGCTGTGTGGGGGTTATATATTCCTGTTGGGATCCAGGGCGTGGGCCGGTGTCTTTTTTACACGGCGCTCATGGCATATGCGTTCATCCCGTTTTCATCAGAGCGCAAGGCCACGGCTATGGGGGTGTTTCAGGCAATTTACGCGCTGGGCATGATGCTTGGCCCCTTTTCAGCCGGATGGATTGCCCAGGGATCCGGGCTCCTTTGGGTTTTTCTGATCGCCGGCTTGGGGAATTTGGCAGCACTCCCGGCTTCAAGGAATCTGAAGGCAAACTATTAATACAAAAGTATCGAGTGCTTACAATCATTTACTTGACGGATCTTAATGCTAAAGGTAAATTTTTAATTTGAGATTAATTTAAGGAATTGAAAGCAAAAAGAAAGGAACAGAGATGAATTGGTTATGGCTCATCTTAGGGGTGGGCGCATGGATTACGTTGAATTACTGGGTGCTTCCCAAACTGGGCATACAGACCTGAATGAGCCGCCGATCGTGTGCCGTGGAGCGGCACCTGGACTCAAGCCAGGAATCCCAAGCTGAAGCTCCCATTGCGGAAAGGCAAATGAAGGAATAAGAGCCGACAATAAAACAAAATTCAATGCATACATATTAGTTGAATCAGCGGGAGGAGATAATGAGTAGTAAAACCAAAGCCGTGCGTCACCAGCAGAAACTGGAACATGCGCGAAGAAAGCGCGTTCGAAAGCAAGCCAAGCGAAAGAAATAATGAATCGCCCTTTTGAGCAGACACCTCAAGGGGAGGGATGGCGCCAGATCCTCCTTGACAATTTCCATGGAAAATGCTATCCAATAAGCGTGAAAAGGCGATCTTGTGCGGGAAACCGTGAAGATCGAGCCCCGAGCTAAACCTCGCCATTCGATTTCGAAGGGATTATTTTTCGTTTATACGCTTTATTCCTTTGTGCGAGAGTGGCGGAAGTGGTAGACGCACTGGATTTAGGATCCAGCGGGCAACCGTAGGGGTTCGAATCCCCTCTCTCGCACACTTCAGTTCAGGGAGTAACATTTGTGAAAGTTCAGGTGGAAGAAATAGGCCCGGTGAAAAAGCATGTAGAAGTGTCCATTCCCGAGGATAGAGTGGCGCGGGTGCATGGCCAGGTGGTCCGCGATTTGAGCCGACGCGCCAAAATACCCGGTTTTCGCCCCGGCAAGGCCCCCCGTTCCATCCTGGAAAGGTATTACGGCCATGACATTGAAAAGGAGATGAACTCTCGACTCGTGGGTGAGACCTTCGAGGAGGTGCTCAATTCCCAGGGAATCGAGGCCGTTGCACCGCCCACCCTGGAGAAGAGCGAGCGGATTTCGGATGGCGGCTTCGGCTTCCGTTACACGCTGGCCGTTGAAGTGAAACCCAGCTTTGAGCCCGAGAATTATATCGGACTGAATGTGGAGCGACCAGTGCTAAAGGTTTCCCCTGAGGAAGTAGAAGCCGAGCTGGCAAGGCTGCGGGAACAGCATGCATTGTTGCGAACCATAGACGAGGAGCGCCCCATCCGGAGAGGGGACCTTGTGGTCATTGATATTCAGGGAAAGGTGGATGGGAAAGCATTTGACGGTGGGAGCTCCGAGAATTTTCTGGTTGAGGTTGGATCTGGTAAACTCCTGCCCGGGCTGGAAGACGGTCTTATCGGACTTTGCCCCTATTCAACTGGAGAAGTAAAAGCGACTCTTCCACCAGATTTTGTAAAACCTCAACTGGCCGGGAAGCCCGCTGTCTTTACCGTGAATGTCAAGGAATTAAAGGAGAAGATCCTTCCGGCTCTGGACGATGAGTTCGCCCAGAAGCTGGGAGGGTTTGAAACGCTTCAGGTACTCAAGGACAAAATCCGGGAGGACTTACAAAAGCGAGCCGACATCGCTGCCGATGAGGCGGTGCGAGAAGCGATCCTTGAACGTCTCCGGCAGGAGAATCCCCTTGAGCTTCCCCCTTCCATGTTGGAAGAGGAAGGCCGGTTGATTTATAGAAATCTGAAGCTCCGGCTGGCCTCGCAGGGAGCGAACGATGAAATAGCAGAGGTAAGCGAACAGGATATTATGGCCCGTTGCATGAATGTTGCGAAAGAGCGGGTCCATAACAGCCTAATCCTCGAGGCAATCGCGCACAAAGAGAGCTTGACCGTTACCGACGAGGAGTTGGAGGAGGAGGTCCGGAAAATTGCCCGCCAGTCGGGCACCACGGTGGAGCGCCTCAAGAAGGATTTGCAGGAAAAAGGGTCCATGGAAAACTTGCGCTCCCGGTTGCTGGAGGATAAAACCCTTGACTTTCTGAGAGAAAAAGCTACAATTAAAACAGTAAAAAAAGTTGAGTCAGGACAATAAAAACACATAAAGGGAGATATAATGCATGTTGATCCCCACAGTAATTGAACAAACGAACCGCGGAGAGCGTGCGTATGATATATACTCTCGGCTTTTAAAGGAACGGATCGTTTTTTTAGGCACGAGTATAGATGACTACGTGGCTAACCTGATCATAGCCCAGATGCTGTATCTGGAGTCAGAGGATCCAGAGAAAGACATCCATTTTTACATCAACTCCCCCGGGGGATTTGTCACATCGGGGCTGGCCATATATGATACTATGCAGTACGTGCGGCCCAATGTGTCCACTATCTGCATCGGGCAGGCTTCCAGCATGGGGGCTTTGCTCCTGGCGGCGGGTGACCAGGGGATGCGCTTCGGACTTCCACATTCCCGCATTCTGATTCACCAGCCCATGGGTGGGTTCACCGGCCAGGCCACTGACGTGGAAATACATGCCCGGGAGATTCTCCGGATGAAGGATGATTTGAACTCGATCCTGGCAAAGCATACCAACAAGCCTATAGAACAAGTTTCCCGGGACACAGAGCGAGACTTTTTTATGACTGGAGAACAGGCCAAAAAGTATGGTATTATAGACTCTGTAATTGAGAAAAAAGACATCGGCAAAGTTCCCACTCCCAAAGAATTTTTAGATACTTGAAGCATCATGCAGTTTTCCTCCCGGGAAATGTTTACATTTTCTGGGCAGGCCGATTATAATACCAGGAGGTTATTTTTTAGAGGGATAATAATTACACCCCTTTTCAAAACTGCGGTCGAGCCTGGAAGATACTGGAGGTTTCTGTTGAGTAGGAAAGGTAATAATTACAATTCCCTATTCTGTTCTTTTTGTGGTAAAAGCCAGGAGGAGGTGCGCAAGCTCATTGCAGGGCCCACCGTATATATCTGCGATGAATGCATCGAGCTATGCAATGATATTATCGCAGAAGAGTATGAAAAGGAGGGTCTCCATAAAGGAGGCTCCAAGATTCCAAAACCGGCCGAGATCAAGAAAATTCTCGACGAGTACGTCATCGGACAGGAGCACGCCAAGAAAAGCCTTGCTGTGGCGGTTAATAACCATTACAAGCGGATTGAACCCAGGATCGACCTGGACGGTGTTGAACTGCAAAAAAGCAACATCTTGCTGATCGGACCCACAGGCACAGGCAAAACGCTCCTTGCTCAGACCCTTGCCCGGATCCTGGATGTTCCCTTTACCCTCGCCGACGCAACAACCCTAACCGAAGCGGGTTATGTCGGTGAGGACGTGGAGAACATTATCCTGAGTCTGCTTCAGAATGCCGATTACGACATAGAGAAAGCATGTAAGGGGATTGTTTATATCGACGAGATCGACAAGATTGCCCGCAAAGGCGACAGTCCCTCCATTACCCGGGACGTATCGGGAGAGGGGGTGCAACAGGCTCTGTTGAAGATCATCGAGGGAACGGTGGCCTCTGTTCCGCCAAAAGGTGGGCGCAAGCATCCCCAACAGGAATTCCTTCAGGTGGACACCACCAATATCCTGTTTATTTGTGGAGGCGCTTTCATTGGCCTGGAGCGTATCATACAACAGCGGATCAACATCAAGACCATTGGCTTCGGCGCCGATATCCATGCGAAAAAAGAAAGGAAGCTGGGAGATATCCTGGTCGAGGTTCAACCGCAAGATCTCATCAAATTTGGCATGATTCCCGAATTCGTTGGAAGGCTGCCAATCATCGCCACCCTCCATGAACTGGAGGAGGAAGCCCTCGTCCAGATTCTAACGCAGCCCAAGAATTCACTGGTCAAACAATATCAGAAGCTCTTCGAGTTCGAAGACGTCAGGCTAAAATTCACCCAGGACGCCTTAGTGGCTGTGGCGCAGAAGGCGCTGGCCCGCAAGTCGGGAGCTCGTAGCCTCCGCGCGATCTTCGAAAACGTTATGCTGGATATCATGTACGAGCTTCCCTCTTACAAGAACCTTAAGGAATGCATCTTAAACCGGGAAGTGATCAATAACAACGAGAAACCATTGCTGGTCTTCGAACAAGAAGCCGATTTGGCCTGATTTCCACCCTGCATATCGTTTGAGAAGGGAAAGCTGGTAACTATTAAATCCGGATGTATTTTTATGCTCAGTGGGTTAGGTTTCTGCCCTGAGCCATAATTGATTCTTGCCTTGGAGGAATGGCAGGCATCATGTTCAAATTTATCAAGGATCATGACATTAATCGGCAGGGGAGAAGGCTCCTCCCGATGCTTCCATTGCGCGACCTTGTCGTTTTCCCGCAGATGGTGGTACCCCTGTTTGTGGGGCGGGAGAAGTCAATTCATGCATTGGAAAGCGCCATGAATGGGGGCAAGACGATATTCTTGTCCACCCAGAAAAAAGCGCAGGCCAACGAACCCTCCGAAGACGAAATTTACAGGGTGGGAACCATTTGCATCATTCTCCAGATGTTGAAACTCCCCGATGGCACTATAAAAGTCTTCATGGAAGGAAAGTGCAGGGGGCGCATTACCCGCTTTATCCACCATCCCGAATTTTACATGGTGGAGGTGGAGAGGCTTCCGGAATGTGAGGAGACTGACCTGGAAATAGAGGCGTTGATTCGAAGCGTCAAAGCTTCCTTCGAACAATATGTCAAGCTGAACAAAAAAATCCCGTCCGAGGTGCTGGAGTCTATCTCCTCCATTCAACACGGAGGACGCCTTGCCGATTCCATTGCAGCGCACCTGAACCTCAAAATCGAGGACAAGCAATTGCTTCTGGAGATAACCAGCATCAGCCAAAGGCTGGAAAAATTTATCTGCTTAATTGAGACCGAAATTGAGATTCTCCAGATCGAGAAAAAGATCCGCTCCCGCGTGAAAAGCCAGATGGAAAAGACCCAGAAGGAATATTACCTTGCCGAGCAGATGCGGGCCATCCAGAAGGAGATGGGAGAAAAGGATGAATTCCAGAACGAGATCAAGGAGATGGAGCGGCGCCTGAAGCGGAAGAAGATGTCCGAGGAGGCGGCCAACAAGGTGACCGCAGAGTTGAAGAAGCTTCGCATGATGTCCCCCATGTCTGCGGAAGCCACCGTTGTGCGTAACTATGTCGAGTGGTTCCTTTCATTGCCCTGGGACGAGGCCACAGAGGAGAAGTATGATCTTACAGAGGCTGAGCGGGTGCTGGAGGAGGATCACTATGGCCTAAAAAAGCCCAAGGAGCGCATCCTGGAATACCTGGCCGTTCAATCGCTGGTGGGAAAGCTCAAGGGCCCTATCCTCTGTTTCGTTGGCCCTCCAGGGGTGGGGAAGACCTCCCTTGCCAAGTCAATAGCTAGGGCATCCGGCCGGAATTTCGTCCGCCTCTCTCTGGGCGGTGTGCGCGACGAGGCGGAGATTCGCGGACATCGCAGGACATATATCGGTGCTCTGCCCGGTAAAATCATCCAGCACATAAAAAAGGCCAAAAGCTGCAACCCCGTTTTTCTTCTGGACGAGGTTGACAAGATGAGCATGGACTTCCGTGGGGACCCTTCCGCTGCACTTCTGGAAGTGCTGGATCCGGAACAGAACCACACATTCAACGACCATTACCTGGATGTGGACTACGACCTGTCCCGCGTCATGTTCATCACCACAGCCAACACCTTGCACGGCATCCAGCCACCCTTGCAGGACAGGATGGAGATCATTCGCCTTCCGGGTTATACCGAGTATGAAAAGCTCAACATCGCAAACAAGTTCTTGGTGCCCAAGCAATTAGATTTTCACGGCCTGGCGGGGAAGGACATTGTCTTTACCGACAATGCGATTCTGACCCTTATTCGCGTATACACGCGCGAGGCAGGCGTGCGGAACCTAGAGCGGGAGATCGCATCCATCTGCCGTAAGCTGGCAAAGGAGTTCGTAAAGAATAATCGCGCAAAAAACATTCGTATAACTCCGCGTAGCGTGCAAAAATACCTGGGAGTTCCGCCCTATCGATATGGCAAAAAAGAGGAAAGGGATTTCATCGGCATGGTCAATGGCCTGGCATGGACCGAGTTCGGCGGTGAGCTGCTGACAACTGAGGCAATAGCCATGCCGGGGAACGGGAAATTGATTACCACCGGCAAGCTGGGCGATGTCATGCAGGA
This sequence comes from uncultured Thermodesulfobacteriota bacterium, assembly GCA_964611635.1. Lineage (GTDB taxonomy): Bacteria > Desulfobacterota > JAFDED01 > JAFDED01 > JAFDED01 > JAFDED01. The sequence goes on along the minus strand of CAZTAS010000125.1, from coordinate 882 downwards.
ATCGGGCCAGGCGGCCTTGAGCTACGTCCGTTCACGGGCCGCGATGCTCGGCCTGAAAGAGGACTTTTACCAGAAACTTGATATTCACATTCATGTTCCCGAGGGAGCCATCCCTAAGGATGGTCCGTCAGCGGGCATTACTATGGCCATTACCATCATTTCGGCATTGCTAAAAAAGCCCGTTCGCGTCGACCTTGCGATGACGGGCGAGATCACCCTCCGGGGGAGAGTTTTGCCCGTTGGAGGGCTGAAGGAAAAGATCCTGGCCGCCCATCCTGGAGACATTAATACGGTTATTATCCCGGGCGATAACGAAAAGGACTTAAAAGAGATTCCCCCCGACATACTCAAGGGAATGAAAATCGTTCTGGCGGATCATATGGATACAGTCCTGGTTAACGCCATGCCCGATCAATCGTTGTTCCAGAGCATCCATGGAGAGCCTTCGGAAAATGCAGCGGTAGATGGAGATACCTTTTTACACGAAGAAGAGCCTCTCATGGATATCACATCCCATTGATGATATTTTGCTTGACACCTTCTTTCAATCCGGATAAGCATTTAAAGAAGGAAAATTTTCAATAACAAAGGGAATTTCTTGCCTTCATAACGCAATTGGGGCGGGTAGCTCAGCGGCTAGAGCACCGGCCTTACAAGCCGGGGGTCACAGGTTCAAGTCCTGTTCCGCCTACCAAAATTTTCTGATAGAGACGGGGTCGTAGTTCAGACCGGTTAGAACGCCGGCCTGTCAAGCCGGAGGCCGCGGGTTCAAGTCCCGTCGACCCCGCCAAATAATATTAAAGGCTTAGATGAATCTCTAAGCATTCTTTTTATTTTTCCATACACCTGGTTTAAAACCTTCGCCTTTAGGCGAAAAGCTTT
>CAZTAS010000124.1:0-18420 GCA_964611635.1 uncultured Thermodesulfobacteriota bacterium | reverse complement strand
TACATTATCCTCCAATCCTTAATTACGACACAGTCTCTTGAGGGAGAGGGTCAGGTTGAGGGGTGAATGAAAATGATTAAGACCCCAAAAATAATCGGTGCAAAGGTCAACATTTAGTTACTCCCTTGAAAGCAACCTGGTATGAGGGGGCTCCAAACAGCTTCATCCCCCCTCATCCCAGCCCTCTCCCCCCTGAGTGGGTGGAGAGGAGGCTGCTGGACTTCCAATTCTACAATATTGAGGGCTGGGATGCTGGTTTCTATTCATCACAGGAGTGAAGGAATAACCGAGCTGTCAATCGTATATGAGTGAATGCACCTTAGTATTCCTGTAGGGTGGGCTGTGCCCACCATACATGCCCCGGTGGTTTATCAAAGAAAATTTCGGTGGGCATAGCCCACCCTACACTGGTTTATTTAATATGAAACCGGAAGAAAATCATTGAAAAATTAGCAAGTTAATAAAGGGGGGAATGAAGAGCGGTGATGAAATTGCAGGGCGTTTACTGGATTTTGCAGTAAACTCAATAAAGCTTTCCGGCAACTTGCAAAAACGTCTGCCGGAAAGTACAGAGCAGGAGGACTCTAAGCGTCCGGTACATCACCGGGAGCCAATTATGAGGAGGCCAGAGGCGCTGAATCAAGGGCGGATTTTATTCATAAAATGAGTGTTGCCTTAAAGGAACTAAAAGACTCCAGTTATTGTCTAATGAAAACTATTTTATGCACTGATTATTAAAAAGGAGTGATCACAATAAAATGGTCACTCCTTTGTGAGTTTTTTATCTACTCCTATACAGTTTTATCCCGGCGAAGTGCTCTGGGAAGTCGATCCAAAAGAAAGATTATGTTTAATCCTTCGCTTTTATCAATCCAGATATTTCCGTCAGCAATCATATTAGTCAGAGCTCTGCCACGAACCCATTCTATAAGATAATTTGGGTCTTGCACCACTACCTGCAAATCAGCTTCTGAGGAGGTATCAATTTTCTTTAAAGTACTGTTAGTTATTTTGATACCAAAATCGCCCCCACCAGTTTTGAAATTAATGTGAGTATGCCAACCGGCCAAACTGGCAGCGGCTCTTTCGCTTTTTGGTATAAGATTAGCCATTGAGCTTATTTTTTTAATTGCTTCATCAAGCTTGTTTTTGTGTTCCTGTGTAATACTAATCTTCGGCTCAACAGGCTTTTCCCAGATGATTTCGCTTTCCAGAATCCCCTTTTTCGCTATTAATTCTTGAGAAAGTTCATGTGTTGGAACAACAAAGAGATCATTAGTACTACCTATGCGTTTATCCTTGAAGACTACTTTAACCGGTGTTCCCTTCTTGAAAATCCCCGTCTGAAGAATCCCTTTCGTGGTATAAGCCAAGAGGAGCATGGCTGTTGATGATTCACCCAGATAAACATATCCCAGGGCGAAGGGTACTCTCGTTTTAAAACGAGCGTTGCCAAAAAAAGTAATGGTTGGCGAAGCAGTCATTTCCCCGGTATCAGGCATCTCGACTTCCAGCATTTCTACAAATCCACACCTGGGACACCTCTTCATAAACGGAGGGCAGATGATTTGACGACATTTAGGGCATTGATGACCAAGGATCTTCTTCTTATCTCGGATTGCCAAGAAAAATTTAGAGAATTCGCCACAGGAGTGTTGATACGATGTAAACATCGTTTCGTTGTGAAGGAGAATTTTTTCGCCGTCGACTTCTATTTCTTTTGAGGCCTTCGGGGGTAAAGCCGCAATTGGAATCACAAATTCTTTTTGATTTTGGTTTTCTTTTATCATTTAATTCGTCCTCTCTATATCATTTTTGGTGATCTTGGTTCTTGAGATAGAATCGCAACAAATCCGTAAGCCGCTATGCTTGCTCCAGTGCCGTGAACGAGTCCGTGAGGTAAATTTTGTTCACGCATCTGATCACAGACAAACTTGGCTGACATGGCGTTGCTACCACCAACAAAGTGACCACAAAAAGTCAGTCCTCCAGACCAGTTTACCCAGATGTCTCCGTCTGGTTTCATAATATTGAGTATATCATTAGCTTTCCCTAACGGGACAAATCCCATTTCTGCCATGGTAATCATTAGCTGAGGCACAAAAGCGTCATGAAGTTCGATCACCTTGATATCTTTCGGGTTAATCCCAGCTTGTTTATATGCTTGCTGGGCAGCCAAGTGGTCTGATTCGATTCGGTGAAGGATCTTATGTGGATGAGCTTTACCAACAAAATAAGGTTCATTTGCCGCTCCGATCCCGGTGATCCAAATAGGTGGTTTACCGGAAGCCCTTTCGATTTTCTTGGCCATTTCCGTTGAAGCTAAGAATAAAGCCACAGCACCTTCGGTATAGACACAAGTTTCCAGAAGTCTGAAGGGAGTGACAATGTAGCGTGATTCCATTACCTGATCGGCTGTGACTACTTCTCCCCAGCGCTGAGCGTAAGGATTATTCTGTGCTTGTTTTGAGAGAATTTCGACAAGTTGCGCCCTTATCCAGGGATCAAGGTCGCCAGGGTATTCATCCATATAGGCTAAAACTACTTGGGCATAGGAGCTGGCGGCTGTAGCTCCTATTGGTCTCTCGAACCAAGGATCCCATGAGTAGGCAATTGTTTGTACCACTTGAGGAGTTGGATGTTTTACCTCAAAGTCATAGCAATCAGTTGCTTTCTCCACTCCAAGAAGAAGCACTAAATCATACTGCCCGCTGGCTACCATGTTGTAAGCGGCTAACATAGCGTAGCCACCTGTGGCTCCACCATTGGAAACTCTCATTAACGGCTTATTAGCCAAGCCTATAATTCCCTGTAGACCCGATTCAGGTATGGCCTGAAATTCAAAAATGTCATTATAAATTCCTGCTACACCTGCCTGTACCATATCAATGGGGATTTGAGCTTCTTTCTCCAGTTCTGCTACTGCCCACTGAGCCAGCTCCCAGAAGGTCTTATCAATATGCCGGGCTTTGCAAGGCGTCATTGCCGCTGCTGAAATAGCAACAGGTCTCATTATTATTCTCCTTCCTTCTTTAAATCGTCAAAGAATATTGAAAATAATATTAATAATTCTATAAATAAGAGATTTATATGTCAATACGAGTACTTGACTGGTTTTACTGCAGAAATTTCAAAGGAAAAAGGGTAGACAGTCCAGACGACTTGCCTCTGAGCTAACCGCCAAAAAACATTTTGAAGTGGCACATTTTGTCGAAACTCATTGAAAACAAGTGGTGTGCAAAGCACAGGAGGAGATAAGTAATGCATGTGTTTTTACTCCCGTGCCTTCGGCACACATTTCTGTATCTTCTTGCACCAACGCTATTTATTTACAACACAATTGCCTCATAAATTTATTTCACCACCGCCACAGGTAACTCGGGCATGTGGAAGGGGGTGCCCATCGTGAGGTGCTGATTGCAGTATGTGAGCCTGGGCGCCCACAGCACAGTGAAGACCCCTTGGCCCCTTCATCATTTTCCTGGTAGTAATCCCGTCCCATGATAGACATGAAGATCACCCCCAGCCAGCCAATCCCGCTGAACTCTCGAAGCATGTCCAAATAATCTCCCAGAGCCTTGCGGCTCTTTCTGCACGAGATCCTTCATTTCGAGGGCCTTTTAAAGCCCGAGTCAGGTTTTTCTTATACCAGGCCGCAGCTCCCTTAACGGATCTGGCCCCCAGAGTCTTTTTCACCACTTCCGGCCTTTAAGATTTCCCAGCAATTAATCCCACTTTGGGGAAATATCATTATTTCAAAATAACTCCCATCAAGTGACAAAATATAACTGCAAATTAAAAACTACCGATAAATGATAAGGCGCTGTCCGGAGTAAATAAGGTTGGAGTTTTTCAACCTATTCCATTGTTGAATTGCCTTCATGGGGACTTTGTACTTTTTTGCAATGTCCGATAGGGTCTCGCCGGGTTGAACGTGATGGAAAATCTTCTTTTTATGTTTATAGGAACTTAAAACAACATTCCGCTCATATTCTTGATTACAGCTGTTTATAAACTCCAAAGCATCATTGCTTTTCTCAGGTGGCAGATACAAAGTGTATCGCCCTCGAGAAACCAGGGATTTTCGGAAATGGGGATTGAGATTAATAAAGGATCTGAAAGTCATTCCGCACGCTTCAGCCAGGGATATCAGATCCAGTTTCTCACACCGAACTCGGGCATCAACTTGATCGAAATTCAAGGGTTCGTAAAGCTCGTTGGGTTCCAGATAGAATCCATAGGCCTTCGGATTCGAGAGAATGATTTTGGCGGCTGCAATCTGAAACACGTAGCGCTCTGTCTCTGATGGAAGGACCAAGTCATAATAATTAGCAACCTTCTGCTCCTTTAGTTCCTTCTGAATCCTTTTCTCTCCTACATTATATGCGGCCACTGCCAGAAACCAATCCCCGAACATATCATAGAGATCCTGCAGGTAAGCGAGGGCCGCATCGGTTGACTTTACGGGATCTCGCCGCTCATCGATATAGCGCTTTCTCAGGAGTTGATACTTGGAGCCTGTGGTGGGCATAAACTGCCATAATCCTGCGGCTCCCGCATAAGAACGAACCTTCGGGCGTAGCGCACTCTCCACTATGGCAACATACTTCAGATCTTCCGGAAGCCCATTAGCCCGAAGTCTCTCTTGAATGAATGGAAAATAGCGATTCGCTCGCTTCATCCAAAGGAGAACTTGAGGCACATCATGTACCGATAGCAGAAATTCCCTGTCCATCCGCTCTCTTATATCTCTGCGTCGCAAAGGTATTGGTTGCCCGAAGAGTTGGACAGTCCCGGGGAAACGATAGCGGTCCATTCCGTAAAGTTCTTGGATTTGGTCAAGGCGCTTCCGGTACTCCTCCACTACTTCCCGAATTCGAGAGATCTCTGCCCTGAGCTGTTTCAGCTCGGTTTTCAAAATAGAGACTTCAGACCCATCTTCCCCCAAAGTCGAGTTTGATCCTAACATCAAAAAAATTACCAGAAAGAAAATGAATCGAAATAAAGACATCATTTCATCATACACCTTATACACCTTATGGGGAAATCACTTTTATTTGTTATTATAACATTACATTGTACTTTTCTTATTAAACTTTTTCTTTTTCTTTTCCTGATTATATCATATCCACTCGAAGGCAAATGCGTGGTTTTACTCCAGTCTGCCCCGGATTTGCGGCAGACCCTGAGGCAGCAACATGCGCCCGAATAGCAGCTGAGTCACCCAGAGTGTTTTCTCCTGCAAGCCGTGACAACGGGCCACGTAAGGTACCAGCCCCTTTGTTAACGCAGTGCCGCATCCAGCGTAAAGCAATTCCGGTTCTGGGAAGTCCATTAAGGCTACCATGCATTGAGGCAACTGGTGTATTATTTAAAAGGTTTGTGGATTTAGGATTGACGCGGTTACACTGGGTCCATCATCCGAAGTATTCAATAACCGGTATGGCCGAAGCCGCCCGAGCCCCGATCGGTATCTTCCAACTCTTCCGTCACAACCAACTGGGCACGGGAGGTCCGCGTGACAATCATCTGAGCAAGGCGCATCCCTCCCCGGATCAGAAAGGGTCGCTGGCTTAAGTTTATAACAAGTAAATGGATCTCGCCCCTATAATCCGGGTCTATAGTGCCAGGCGAGTTCAAGAGAGTGATCCCATGCTGATCGGCCAGTCCGCTCCTAGGTCGGATCTGTCCCTCCCATCCCGAGGGAATGGCCATTGCTATGCCCGTGGGAATTCGTGCCCAGCAGCCGCTTTCAAGAAGGCGATCTACCTCTGGCGCCGCGCAGAGATCCATGCCTGAGGCATTGTTTGTCTGGTAGGAAGGAATCGCCGCCCCTGTCCGAAGTATTTTCACTCGTATTTGGATTGTTTCCATAACCCGTCTTCTCCTGCCATCTCCCATTGGAAATTTAGACGAAGGATGCGTCATTACAACCGCTTCTATAATGAGCCATCTCAATGAGGGATGGAGAAGAATTGTGACATGGGAAGTTTCAAATGAAAATACCTCTGAAGAAGGGATGCTCTGATGCTTGTTCTTACTTACGGGATATGATCTCAGGAAAAAGAACTCGCATGAATGTTTACTGGGAAAATAGGTCCTCGGGTATACTTGAAGGGGCTATATTCCCCATAATAGTCAATGCAATATGCTCCCCCCTCAGGATGGCGCTGGTAAGTCTCTGCAAATCTTCCGCCGTCACCGCGTCGATGGAATCTATGAGTTCTTGCTCCGGAATGTATCGGCCGAAATAAATCTCGGATTTTGCCAATCTGCTCATTCGAAAGTCTGTGCTCTCACAGCTTAGCATCAAGTTGCCTTTTATTTTCTCTTTTGCCCTTGTGAGCTCTTCCGACGATAAGAATGCATCTCTAAGGTTATTTATTTCCCGGGAACAAACTTCCAGGAGCTCGTTCACTGAGTCCTCTCCAGTGCCAGCATAAATGCTCAGCAATCCTGTGTCCAAGAAAGAAGAAAAGGATGACCCAATGGAATATGCCAGTCCCCTCTTCTCCCGGACTTCCTGGAATAGTCTGCTGGACATACCTCCTCCTAAAATTGTATCCAGTATGTAGCAAGCATAACGAAGGTCGCTGATAACTGAAGGGGCAGTTGTCCCTATGCAGACATGGACCTGTTCAAGAGGTTTTTGGAGGACCTGGAAGGCGCAATTAACTTCTGGAGGTTTGATGGAAGGCCGAGAGTTCGCCGGTTCCAGGTGGCCAAAGGCTTTTTTAACCATCCCCTCCAACTGAGGCTGATCAATTTTGCCGACGGCGGCAAGAATAATGTGATCGGGTCGGTAATGAGCCTCATAAAAATTCAAGATCGCCTCTCTCTCCAAGTCCATAACCGTGGAAATAGTGCCCATTATGGGCATCCCCAGTATATTGTCAGGCCAATAGGATTGGAGAAATAGATCATGAATGTAGTCGTCGGGAGTATCCTCAACCCCTCTAATCTCTTGAGCGATCACCTGCTTTTCGCGTTCGACCTCTGTGGGGTCAAAGACAGAGTTTAGAAATATATCGCTCAGCAAATCGAAAGCTTGGGGCAGATGGTTACACATCACCTTCACGTAAAAGCTCGCGAATTCCTTGCTTGTAAATGCATTCAGAACGCCGCCCAACGATTCGATCTCTCGGGCAATCTGCTGAGCGGCCCGCCGCCGGGTCCCTTTGAAGATCATGTGCTCAATAAAGTGTGATATACCGTTTTGCTCTGGGGGTTCATGTCGGGAACCCTCACAAACCCATATGCCAAGTGAGACAGAGTGGACATGAGGAACATGGAGGGTAACCAGTCGGAGGCCATTGTCAAAAACGACTTTTTTGCTTTTATTCATATGCTTGAAGGCTTTCTTATCTTTAATCGTGATCGATATGATGCTTCCGATGTCTGACGCGATGATCACGATGGGAGGATTCTCGATGATTTTGAGCAATATTGATTTTCTTGCTGCCTGAATCATGGGGCGAGGGGAGTAGCTCCTTGCGACTGAGACGAATTTTCCCCATGGGATCGATATCCAGCACCTTAACGTCTACCTCGTCACCTTCATTGAGAACATCTGAAACTCTTTGGACTCTTCTATGGTCCAGATGAGATATGTGAATGAGCCCTTCTATGCCCGGTAAAATTTCCACGAAAGCGCCAAAATCTACAATCTTTTTCACCTTGCCACGATAGACCTCTCCCACTTGAGCCTCGGCGGTCATAGCCTTCACGAATTCAACGGCTTTTTGGGCAGCCCCGGCGTCATTAGAAAAAATATTTACGCGACCATCGTCTTCAACCTCTATTTTCACCCCCGTCTCACTGATTATACCCCTGATTACTTTCCCAGCGGGGCCGATTAGATCGCGTATACGATCTGGGTTGATCTGCATGCTCACAACGCGGGGGGCATATATAGAAAGCTCTGGTCGGGGACTTTCAAGAATTTTATTCATTTGATCAAGAATATAAATGCGTCCTTCTCTGGCCTGTTCTAAAGCCTGCTCCAGAATCTCTCTTGTAATTCCGCTAATCTTCACATCCATCTGGAAGGCGGTTACTCCTTTACTCGTTCCGGCTACCTTAAAATCCATATCTCCAAGATGGTCCTCATCTCCCAGAATATCGGAGAGAATAACTACTTGGCCGCCCTCTTTGATGAGCCCCATTGCGATTCCAGCTACCGCTGATCGAATGGGAACTCCGGCATCCATCAGGGCCATTGAACCACCGCATACGGTGGCCATTGAAGAGGAGCCATTAGATTCAAGAATTTCGGAAACCACTCGGAGCGTATACGGAAAATCCTCCTCAGCAGGCAAAACCGCTGAGAGTGAACGCTCTGCCAGAGCCCCATGACCGATCTCCCGTCGGCTGGGTGACCGAAGCATTTTCACTTCACCCACGCTGTAAGGAGGGAATTTGTAATGCAACATGAAGCTTTTAGTGGTGTCCTCCGTAAGGGTATCAATACGCTGCTCATCAGCGGTGGTTCCCAGGGTTGTAATTACCAGGGCCTGAGTTTCACCTCGGGTGAACAGGGCTGATCCATGGGTACGCGGGAGGTAATTGACCTGGATATCGATGGGTCGAATATCCCTGGACCCTCTGCCGTCAATGCGCCGTCTTTCTTGAACCACGGCATTGCGCATGAGGTGTTTGATAATCTCTCCCATTATATCTTCAACTTCCCTCTCTCGGTCTGTGTACTCCTCCCCAAGCTTTTCCATGATGCCATCGAAGATCTCTTGAATTATTGCACGCCTCTCCAGCTTTTCGGGAATAGCCAGTGCCCTCCGCAAATCGTTTCCACAAAGCTCCCTCAATCTGCATTCCAGATCCGAATCGATCTGGGGTATCTCAAAGGTGCGTTTGGGCTTTCCCGCGGCGGCAGCCAATTGATCCTGAAGATCCAGGATTGGCTGGAGAGACTTATGGCCAAATATGATGGCATCCAACAAGACAGGCTCCGGGATTTCCAGCCCACCTCCCTCCACCATCACAATGGCATCTCGCGAACCCACCACAATGAGGTTAAGGTCCGAATCCTTCAGCTGGGAATAAGTGGGCTCACAAATGAACTGGCCGTCAACACGTCCGACCCTTATCCCCGCAATGGGACCATTCCAGGGAATGTCAGATAAAGATAACGCTGCAGAGGCTCCCGTGATGGCCAGAATGTCCGGATCATTCTCTTGATCAACTGAAAGGACAGTACCGATGATCTGGGTCTCGCATTTAAACCCTTTCGGAAATAAAGGCCGGATGGGCCGATCAATGAACCGGCTTGTGAGTATCTCCTTTTCGTTTGGCCGCCCTTCCCGCTTAAAAAAACCGCCGGGAATCTTACCAGCTGCATATGTCATTTCCTGGTAATCGACAACCAAAGGGAAGAAGTTCCCTCCCTCCTTGGGCACCTTTTCGGCCACCACTGTGACCAACACAATCGTGTCACCATATTGTATAAGAATGCCTCCATCAGCTTGGCGTGCCACCCGTCCAGTCTCAATGGATAAGATTCGCCCTCCAATTTCTATTTCAACCTTTTTTATCATTTTAGTATCTTACTCCTTCAAGGCGGCCAGAACGATATTGAAGCGCTGAAAAAAGCAATGTTACTGGCGCCATGCCATTAATCCATCATTCTATTTTCGAATATTCAGACGCTGGATAATTGTTTGATATCTCTCGAAGTTCTTTTTCTTCAGGTAATCTAAAAATCGCCGACGCCGCCCTACCAATTTCAGCAACCCTCTGCGTGAACTATGGTCTTTAGGATGAACTTTAAGGTGCTCTGTCAGATAAGCGATGCGATCGGTGAGTAAAGAAACCTGAACCTCAACAGATCCTGTGTCCGTTTCATGAATGCGATATTCCTGGATAAGAATTCGCTTTCTTGTATCTTCCAGTGGCAATTTTTGTCTCCTACTGTAATCAAGCGCAAATAAACGGCTCATTTTATTTTTAAGGGCTGATTTCCAAACTTCCTCTAATTCAAATCCCTTCTCTTCCCACTATGTTATCTTGGAATAAAAATGTGATCTCCCCAAGCTACAATCTTTTCCCAAACCCTCGTCAATTTGCAAAGATTTTATTAATTGCATAAATTACTCAAAAAAGCTTTGAATAATGCTTTTCAGATGAGCGATAGTTATCATACGTTCATTTCCGGGAAGACACAGACTGGTCGAACGGTTCTTTCCATATCTGGTCCCATCACTCGGCCCAAGGCCACAAGATTTTCCTTTTGATCAAGAATTCTTATCAATCCAACTGGTGGTTGCTTGGGGAGTTCTTCCCAACGCAAAAAATGACCAGAGCGAATGCGTGCGGAAGCATACTTGTCCACCCTGACGGATGGGATCGAGGGAAGCGCCTGCGCCATGGGAATAATATCAGATGCCAGTCGCTTGGCTGCAGCATCAGCTTTTATTTGCTCCATGGTGAAGGAACAATCCAGACCAAATGCTCCGCACCTGATTCTGCGCAGAACAGACAAATGAGCGCAGCACCCAAGAGCACGGCCGATGTCAGAGGCAATCATCCGGACATATGTGCCTGAAGAACATACCACTCTCATATCCAGATAAGGCAACTCCATTCCTAGAAGTTCCAGTCTGTGGACAAAGACCTCTCGTGCTCCGGGATCTAAAGATGTATCCCCAACCCGAGCACGGCGATACATGGGTATTCCTTTTCTTTTGGCGGCCGAAAAAAGTGGAATTTGCTGGCGAATTGCACCGCGCATTTGAGAGATAGCTTTTTCCACCATCGATCTTTCAATGGGAGGCACCGGGAGACATTGGATCACCCGGCCCGTGGCATCCAGGGTATCTGTCTCCAGCCCGAGCCGAAGGCGCCCCACATATTCCTTTTCCACCTTACTTAAAAATGTGGAGAGACGGGTAGCCATCCCCACGCATAACAAAAGCACGCCTGTGGCAAAAGGGTCTAATGTTCCGGTATGACCTACTTTCCGGGTCTTCATGAGCCGGCGAATTTGAACAACCACATCATGAGAGGTGAGCCCGGCCGGCTTATCGATGGCCAGGATTCCATTCATTTGAAAAAGCACCTTTTCCAATAATCAGAATGTTGAATTTTATCACTTCCCGGTGATCCATGTTTTGAAAAGATTTAAAATTAATCTTATCAACATTTCATTTCATGTAAAAAGCGGCGAATCGATTCTTCTACTCTATCTTTTGCTTCTTCCAATGTCCCGTCTAAATAAAATCCCGCTGCATTTTGATGTCCACCGCCACCGAATTCCGAGGCCATGCGGGATACATCCGCCGAGTTCCTGGAGCGGAGACTGACCTTAATACCCCGAGATGGCTCCTCCCGTAAAAGTGCTCCAACTTCAACACCTTCAATGGAACATGGGTAATTAACGAATCCTTCGATATCTTCGGCTTTGCTCCCAGTGGTCTTGAACATATTCCGGGTAACGGAAATCAAAGCTAGCATCCCATCCGCCCTCATCTCCAAAGTGCTCAACACCATTCCTAGGAGCTGGATCAGAGCAAAAGGTTGTTTCTCGTAAAGCTCGCGCGCCACACGGCTTGGGTTGGCTCCCAGTTCTACCAAATCACTGGCTGTTTTCAGTGCGCTGGATGTGGTATTGCCTTGGCGGAATGAACCCGTATCCATAACGATCCCTGTGTAAAGACATTCGGCCATTTCTGACGAGATCGCAACCTGAAGCCGAAGTGCCAGTTGGTAAATCATTTCTGAGCTAGAGGATATATATGGCTCAACCCAATTGATATCAGCAAATTGCCGATTGGTCGCATGATGGTCGATATTGACTGTTATATGGCTGTTAACATGGCTGGTTAATTCATTTCCAACACGGTAGGCATCGGCACAATCTATTATGAAATAGACATCAAAGGATCGTTTCTCCTCCAGAGTTTGAAGAATCCGATCAGCTCCAGCTAAAAACCTGTAGATCCTTGGCGTAGGATCGCGATTCACGAGGGCGACATTCTTGCCCAGACTTTCCAAGGCATGAGCTAATCCCAACTGCGAGCCAATGGCATCACCATCGGGATTCATATGAGTTGAGATACAATAGTTCTGTTTCTTGTCAATCACCTGGATGATCTCATCCATTGTTTTTTCAGGCTTTGATGTCCTCATGACTTTCATTCAGAAGGCCTATAATGCGTTGTGCGCGAGCTAACGATGAGTCGAACTCGAATATTAGGTCGGGCATGAAGCGAATGCTAAGAGCACGGCTCAATTCCCGCTTGATGTAACCCCTGGCGCTGCGGAGACCCCTATCGGCAATCTGGCGTGTTTGTTCGTCACCCTGCACACTGTAGTAAACACGGGCAACGCGCATGTTGGATTCCATTTCTACTCCAGTGATCGTGGCCAATGCAACGCGAGGATCCTTGATTTTACGGATCATCATCTCTGAGATCAGATCTCGGATGAGTTCTCCCAGTCTATGAGCTCTATAATTACTCATAATAAAGCCATTAAAATTTCAGGATCTCAACCTCTGCATTAATAATCTCGCCAAGATGCAGATTTGCGATAAAATTAGTAATGTTGTCCAGTGTGGAATGAATGTGGTTGGTTCCATTACTTACTACGGCTAGGCCGATCAGTGCCCGCTGCCAGAGCTCATTCTCGCCAACTTCCGCGATGGAGATATTGTATCGAGATCGTGTTCTCTCAATTATTTTCTGGAGAAGCTTCCTTTTTCCTTTAAGGGAATTATTAACGGGAAACAGCAACTCAATGGTTAGAACACCTACTACCATAGACATACAAACTCCTAAGGCTTCCTTATCACTGACAGTCCTTCTTTTAAACCTCTTTCGTCATGAACTTATAAAGAATAAGTAAGAAGCTTTTCTTCATGCCTCCTCCATCAGCTTCATACCAACTACTGATAAATCAATTGGCCGAAACTCCGATCTCAGAGAGAGGCCTCTTCCTCTGTGTATTCATAAAAATCAATGATGTCGTTAACCTGAAATTCAGGGCTTCCATCAATCAAGAGCCCGAATTCAAAGCCGGCCGACACCTCACGCACATCATCTTTAAAGCGCTTTAGAGATGCAACCTTCGCTTCATGCACCACTTGCTGATCTCTGATAATGCGCGCCATGACTCCTCGGCGGGCTATCCCTTCCAGCTGCGTGCATCCCGCCACGAGCCCCACCTTGGAGATATTGAAGAGATGCCGTGCCTCAGCCCGACCCAAGTAAACCTCTTTGACCAATGGAGCCAGTAACCCTTTCATGGCCTTATGAATCTCATCGATGGCATCATAAATTATATTATAATGCTGAATTTGGACGCCTTCATGTTCCGCTTGGGTTTGAGTCCTAGGATCTGATTTGACCTGGAAGCCAACGATAATGGCCTTTGATGCAGAGGCCAGCATAACGTCGTTCTCGGTGACGGTACCCACTGAGCCATGTATGATATTAATCTTTACCTTGTCCGTGCTCATATTGACCAAGGCTTCTGAAAGCGCCTCTAATGAGCCCTGGGTGTCAGCCTTGAGGACTAGGTTCAGCTCTTTTGTTTCCCCTTCCTGCATCTTGCTGTAAAAAGTCTCCAGCGTAATTTTGGCGGATCGGGCCAGCTCTGATTCGCGTTGTTTTTGCTGGCGATATTCAACAAGTTCCCTAGCCTTCTTCTCATCTGTGACTACTATAAACTCTTCACCGGCCACGGGAACGCTTGAGAAACCCTGAACTTCAACTGGTGTGGAGGGAAAGGCATCTGTCAAAATTTGATTATTCTCATCAAAAAGGGCTCGGACCCGACCTGTATGTGTCCCTGTAATGAAGTAATCTCCAGGTCGCAATGTTCCCTCCTGTACAAGAATGGTGGCAACAGCCCCTCGGCCACGCTCCATCCTTGACTCGATCACAACACCTCGAGCAGCCTTGCTCGGGTTCGCCCTCAAATCCAGAATCTCCGCCTGGAGTAAGATATTTTCGAGAAGTTGATCGATTCCTGTTTTTTCCTTGGCGGAAACCTCTGCAAAGAGCACATCACCACCCCACTCCTCGGGAATTAGCTCTCGCTCAGCCAAAGACTTTCGCACGAGTTCGAGATTGGCGTTGGGTTTATCAATCTTGTTAATGGCAACCACAATGGGCACATTGGCTGCCTTGGCATGGGCGATTGCTTCATCAGTTTGTGCCATCACACCGTCATCGGCGGCTACCACCAAAACTACTATGTCAGTAACCATTGCCCCCCGGGCTCTCATGGCTGTAAATGCCTCATGGCCCGGCGTATCAATAAAGACGATCTTATTTCCATCTTGGCTTACTGTATATGCGCCGATGTGCTGAGTAATCCCACCGGCTTCGCCCTCCATCACGTTTGTGTGGCGAATGGCATCCAGCAGCGCGGTTTTTCCATGATCCACGTGCCCCATTACCGTTACTACCGGTGGCCTAGCCACTAAATCCTCAGGGCTGTCAACGTGTGTTTTGATAATATCCGTGGGCTCCATGGAGCCACTTTCCACCTCGTAACCAAATTCAGCAGCAACAAGCGTTGCAATATCGACATCCAGAGTTTTGTTTATGGAAGCCATAACACCCATTTTCATGAGTTCTTTAATAAGGTCGGTGGCCTTGATTTGTACGCGCTTGGCCAACTCTCCGACTGATATAGTATCGTAGACTTTGATGCGTCGTTTAATGGCTTTAGGAGTGGTAATCTCGGTCTTCTTAATTGCCTTTCGTACGGTAATCTTACGCTCTTCTTTACGTGATGGATGAAAGATTCGGCCTTTTTCCTCGTAAAGATCCTTTTTCTTAACGACCTCTTTCTTCTTCCGAAAAGCCTTTTTTTTGCCTATCTTCTCGGGTGCGGGTAGAGTTGCGGGCTTAAGAGCTTGTTCTGTTTTGATCAGCCGCTTATCTCCCTCCTGGCGGGTGTCCGCGAATTCGTGCCTGGGGCGGGAGGTTTCTTGAATCTCAGCCGCTGGGGTTGGAGCGACTCGTGCAGGAGTTTCCCGGGAGAGTGGGATACGGCCGAGAATGCGCGCAGGTTCCAACTTCTTTTCCCGCTTTTTCCTTTTGGCCTTTGATGGAATTTCTCTTGTCTTTCGTGGAGCTTGGATCGCCACTTCAGGGACAGCTCCCTCCTTTTTTACGGTTTCTTGTAATCGAGGCTTCTCTTCCACTGGCACCGGCATTTCTTCTGTTATCGCAGTTTCTGTTTCTATAGCACCTATTGCTGAAGTATCTTCTTCAATGGCTCCTCTTTCCGGCTGGGGTTCGGCTGGGGGTCCTTCTTTTTCAGGGAGGAGCAACTCAGCGGTCTTGACCGTTTCAGCAATTTCCTCAACTGGTGTTGCAGCATCAACGCCTGGAAGTTCAGGCTCTGCTTTCGCAACTGGCGTGCTGGCAATCCACTCGGCTTCAACTCTTTCAAGAGTAGCTTCCACTTGAGCTTGCTCTTCTTGCTGCGCTTCTATAGCGGCAAAAGCCGCCGTGGCTTGATCCGGCTCTGGTTGGGCGACTTCGGGCTCTGGTGGAGGCGCGGGCCGCTTCACACGGCGACGAATCACATTAGGCCGAATCCGCTTTTCCGTAATGGTCGTCATTTTCAGACGGGGCGATAGCAAATCGATAACCCGCGCCACCTCCTCATCTTCAAGGACACTTGCGGTATTGGCAACGTGAATATCCAGTTTGCGAATTTCAGTAAGCAGTTCTTCCTTATCAATGTTCATTTCCTGAGCAATCTCATAAACTCTTTTGATCATTCCGCGGACCTCCCAAAGTCAAAAACTTCAGATAGCACCCATTCACGCTCCTTTCAATAATCTAGCGGTTTCAATTTTATTCGAGGAGATTTATACGCCGGCGAATGGACATTTTCAAAGTATTGTTTGCGAGAGCCGTGTTTTAATATTTTGAGGTTCGTACTGCGAAATGGAACACACATCAAATGTGCAACCTCCATCACTTAATTAAGTCAGTCTTGAGCCGAGGAGTCTGCCCCAGTAACATGCGCATAAACCATCTGAATTACTTTATCCAAAGTGATGTCCTCTTCCATGCCGGGTATAGCTTTAAGTGTTTTTCGCTTAGCGTCAAGCAAGCTGCCTACCGTTTGGTAGCCAGCATTCTTGAGAGCAAGTAAAAGATCCCGTGGGATCTTTTCGACGCGATCCAATGAGTGGTATTCCCTCGAAGAAGCTTCATCATCTATATTTTCTTCACCTGTAACCTGTTTTCCCTCTGCAATTTCTTCCCCAGTGACTTGTGGCAGATGCAATGAACCAGCCGTCTCTGAGACCTCTTGCTCCGCAATGGAATCCCCTGTTACGACTTCCACTGACTTCGCATGCTGAAGTGCTGTTTTAGATAGTGCCTCCTGGGCGGAGAGGATGATGACCTTAGCCTTTTTCTCTCCAATGCCGGAAATCTGGGTGAGTTCTTCTATTTCTGCCTCTGCCAAGGATTCAATGGACTGATAACCATGGTTATATAGCAGGTTAGCTGTGGCCTCGCCTACGCCATGCAAATCGCACATTGAGCAAATGGTCTGTTTCATAATTTGCTGAAGCTTCTCTTCGCTTCTTACATCAATTTTCCAACCGGTTAGCTTTGCAGCCAGTCTGACATTCTGACCTTTCTTGCCAATTGCTAAAGATAGGTGGTCATCCGGTACAATCACCTCCATGGAATGACTCTCTTCGTCCACGAACACCTGATTAACCTCGGCAGGGGCCAACGCATTACAAACGAAACGGGCAGGGTCTTGAGTAAAGGGAATAATATCGATCCTCTCACCGCGTAATTCCTGAACTACACTTTGAACACGAGACCCTTTCATACCCACGCAGGCCCCTACGGGGTCTACATCGGAGTCCGTGGAAGCAACAGCAATCTTGGAGCGCAATCCCGGCTCTCTGGCAGCGCTGACCACTCTAACGATCCCCTCATAAACCTCGGGAACCTCCACCTCAAAAAGTTTGACCAAAAGATTGGGATGAGTGCGACTCAAGATAACCTGAGGTTCTCTGGGGTTGCGTTTGACATCAAGAATATAAGCCCGAATTCGATCCCCCTGACGATAAGTCTCCCGCGGGACCTGTTCCTGAGGAGGTAAAACGGCCTCAGCCCGCCCGAGGTTAACGATGACATTCCCCCCCTCGAATCTATGGACAATACCGTGAACCAGTTCCCCTTTGCGGTCCTTGTATTCTCCATATATATTCTCGCGCTCAGCATCCTTAACACGTTGGATAATGACCTGCTTGGCTACCTGGGCTGCAATACGCCCCAGTTCGGTCATATCCATTTTCATGCCCAAACTATCGCCAATTTCCACCTCGGGGTCGAGTGTTGCCCGGGCTTCCTCAAGGGAGATCTCCATGTCTGGATTTTGGACGGATTCCACAACATCCTTGAACTGAAATACCTCGATCTCGCCCTCTTCATCATTGAATCGAACTTCAATACTGAGACGGGGTCCAAATTTTTTCTTGGCAGCAGTGAGGACAGCATTTTCCAGCGCATCAATCAGGATCGCTTTATCAATGCCCTTATCTTTCCCCACTTGATCAATGACACGGTTCAGGTCTGAAAAAGGGCTCATTTACCTTACCTCCGACTTCCCCTTGAGCGTTCTCGGCGACCTTCCGTAGCCACTTCATCCCAGCGGTAATCAATGTGAGCCCTAGCAACATTACCCATGGGGATCTTTAACTCCCGTCCCGCATCACAACGGAATATCAATTTATCTTCTCGCAATCCCGTGAGCTGTCCCTTAAAATTCTTCTGCCCATCAATGCTTTGCACTGTTTTAAGCGAAATATGATGACCTGTAAATCGTTGAAAATCCTTCTCCTTGCGAAGTGGACGATTAACCCCCGGCGAGGAAACCTCCAGCACATATGAGACATCAATAATATCTTTAACGTCAAGAATAGCTCCCACTCGACCGCTGATATCCGCACAATCATCCACTGTGACGCCCTCTGCTCGATCGATAAGTAATCGAAGAACCCATCCACTCCGTTCCCGGTGGAATTCCAGATCCACCAACTCCATGCCCTGGTCTTCGATAATCGGCTCTACGAGTCGTGAAATATCCGCCACCAACGCTTTAGGCACCATAAACTCCGATATTGATTTCTAATAATAAAAAAGTGGGCATTTTGGCCCACTTTACGTAGCCACTTTATAATATTTTTATCATCAAAAATTGGTTAATGCAAGAAAAAAATTGATTTAATCTTCTAGAATTTGACAAAATTATTCATTTAGGATATATTGATTTAAAAATTATTTTACACCCTCTTTGCACTTTCAATGATGAAATAAGCTCGAAAAAAGGAATAAAATTCAAGTCTTATCAAAAAATAATGGAGCGGGCAACGGGGCTCGAACCCGCGACACCAAGCTTGGGAAGCTTGTACTC
>CAZTAS010000123.1:0-18488 GCA_964611635.1 uncultured Thermodesulfobacteriota bacterium | reverse complement strand
GAGGAGATCCTAAACCGCCAGCTTATTCTTTTTTCAAAGAGCTAAAGTGTTACAACATTTTAAAGAAAAACACCGTTTTTTTGCAAAATTCCATCTAAGGGTTAAGGAAAATCCCTGAGTCTCTCGCCTTGTTGATAATGGAAAAAATCCGGCAAGCACAACTATCAAATTACAAATAGGCTCATATGATTTCAATCAGATGACGGCAAAGGTTTGGGTTCCTTAACTTTCATTTCCTCATTGCAACATACCGGATAGCCTTCACCGGCTTTAGTGCAAAGAATTTCGGTGCCACAAACCTCGCAACGATATCGCTTTCCAAGTTGAATCATTTCTTATCACCTCAAGACTTTTTAAGTTCCATTGGCTGACCACAGCAATAAAGGGTCCCCGTTCCACCGCGGGTTACTATGAATTCTGCACCACATTTATTGCAAAAATATCTTTTTCCAATTTGATTCGCCATTTTTGCCTAAACCTCCATGGGTTTTTGGAAGCATGATAAACAGATGTTATTTCCCCAACCACGCAGGGGTTTTCTAGATATGAACATTAATTTATAATATATTAACCCTCCCAAGCCGTCAAGATGCGCTGCCGCGTTTTGGGATAGCCAGTTATAATGGCTTTTGCAGGAATTAAGGTTGCCCGTATTGTTCACGGAGCTTTCTCCTGAGAACTTTACCCATTGGGTTTCGCGGCAAAGAGTCAACAAAAACCACTGATCTGGGTCGCTTAAACCCGGCAAGCCTTGATCGACAATACTCCATAATCTCTTCCGGAGTGGCAACCTCTTCTTTTTTCAGCATAACAATGGCCCGGGGTTGTTGTCCCCACTGGGGGTCAGGAACCCCAATGACGGCCGCTTCCTCAATTTTATTATAAGAATGGAGCACATCCTCTACTTCTTCTGGAGAGATGTTCTCCCCCCCGCGGATGATCATATCGTTAGCACGGCCAGCCAGGTAAATATAACCCTCATTATCCATCCATCCTATGTCACCCGTGTGCAGCCACCCATCAGGGGTGATGACCTGTGAGCTCTTTTGTTCATCGTGCCAATAACCTGTTATGATACGGGGACCTTTTACTAAAATCTCGCCCACTTCTGACGGTGGGACCGTGCTCCCTTTTTCATCAACAATTTTCACTTCCACGTCAGGCAATGGCTTGCCGATAGAGGAGGAAAGCCTCTTTAACTTTATCTCCCGCTCCTCTTCTGTGCCTTCAATGAGATGATCCTCTGGGCCTAAAGTAGTAATAGTGGAAGCAGTTTCTGTTTGCCCAAAGGCATTTATAAACCTCACCCATGGCATAACCTTGATAGCCTTATTGATTACCTCAAAGGGCATGGGAGCAGCACCATAAGTCATTACACTAAGGCTCTTCAAGTTGTATTTTGCAAAGTCGGGATCATCGATGATCCTCTTCAGCATGGTTGGGACCAACATCGCCCGCGTGACCTTCTCCCGCTCAACGGTCTCCAACCATTCCTTGACCTCAAACTGTTTCATCAGGACTAATGTTCGGCCACCATACATGGCGGCTAACATTGCCTGAATCCCAGGCACATGATATAGCGGAACAGAAAGTAAGTTCCTCTCCTCAATATCCGGGCTGGCAGGCTCTACATTATCCAGAACGTAGGTAACAAATGCGGTATGCCTCAATGGCACACCTTTGGGACGTCCAGTGGTACCTGCCGTGTACATTAGAATGGTGATATCTTCGTCCCCGGTTTCACAACATAACTCGTCAGAAGATGACGAATTGATGAGATCCTCGTATTGAAGCATTCTTCCACTATCACTATGTATAGAAATGCACTGTTTAATAGTGAGAATCTGTGGCAAGATAGCATCAACCAAATCCATGTACCTGCTTCCCACAAATAAAATTTTAACCTCCGCATTGCCAATCATATATTTTAACTCCTCGGCCTTTGCCCTAAAATTCAAAGGGACGAAGATGGCGCCTAACTTGGCTGCAGCAAAATATGATTCAATATATTGATTGCAATTAACATGGAGCATCCCAATTCGATCACCTTTTCCCACCCCTAGCTTCGCCAAGGCATTGGCCAATCTATTAACTCGCTCATTGGTCTGGGTGAAGGTCCACCCTCCTCCCTCAAACACTATACCGTTCCTCTCAGGACAGATTGCAGTAGCTATACTTAAAAAATCCGTCGTGTTCATTCTCGGCTCCTTATCCTATTGCTTGGTGCGAATGTGGCGCAACTTTTTTCCCTATCAGTTCTTTTGGCCGGCAACTGATTTGAGCTCGCACGCAAGCCGTTTTTCAAGATCCAGACCTTCTGCAAGTGTCAAATCCATCCCCCTCAATAATGCTTTTTTGGCATTCATGACCGCAAGTGGACTATAGGATGCGATTTTTTGAGCCTTTTCTTCGGCACTCTTCAGAAGTTTCGTCCTCGGCACCACTTGATTGACCAGGCCGACTCTGTAAGCCTCTTGACTGCTAATCCAACGGCTGGTAACTAGCATTTCGAGAGCCGCGGCTTGTCCGACTACGCGGGGAAGAGTCTGAGTGCCGCCAGCAGCTGGTATGATACCCAATCCGACTTCAGGTAAACCGAACCGGGCATCCTCCGAAGCTATCCTGATGTCGCAGCATAAAGCAATTTCAATCCCTGAACCCAAAACATATCCGTGAACAGCAGCGATAAGTGGCTGGGGAATACTCAAAAAGAGGCCCCAAATATCGCGCTGCCAGCGAACTTTTCGGGCCACTACTGGGGAAGGTGCGGTAAGGAACTCGCTTAAGTCTGCTCCTGCACAGAATGCCTTTTCTCCTGCTCCTTTGAATATGCCAACTCTCACTTTGCTGTCATCTTTAATAGCGCTGAGGACTTGATATAGGTCATCCCGCATCTGAACATTATAAATATTCAGAACATGAGGCCGATTAAGAGTAATATATGCGATATGATCCCTTTTTTCATAGATCAGAGTTGTAAAACCGCTCATTAGAACCTCAAAAAGCCAATACCTATCTTCCCTCAAACCCGGGATCTCTTTTTTCTCGAAAGGCCTTGATTCCCTTTGTGCGATCCCCAGTCGTATGTAATATAAAGTAAAGATCAGCCTCCAGACGCAATCCCTGTTCCAGCGTCAGATCCATCCCTTTGTATATGGCTTCTTTAGCGTATCTCAAAGCGATCGGAGCTTTAGAAACCATCTCCTGTGCCACCTCCATAGCAACGGCCTTAATCTCTTCAGGAGAAACAACCTTATTTACCAGACCAATCCGATAGGCCTCGTGGGCGTTGATAATTTCTCCACAGAGAATCATTTGCATGGCATTTCCCACTCCCACCAGGCGTAATAACCGTTGAGTTCCTCCATCCCAGGGAATAAGGCCAGTCTTAACATGAGGCAATCCGAAACGAGAATTCTCCGAAGCGATTCTTATATCACAGGCTAATGCCAGCTCTAATGCCTGTCCTATAGCATCACCGTTGATTGCCGCAATAACTGGTCGGTCCAGTTTGGCAATGGGGTCAGCAAAAGAGCAAAATTTTATCCGTGGTTCTTCGGTAAAATTTGAAACCGCTTCAATCAACTCCATTCCTATGGAAAAGGGTTTCTCTCCGGTGCCGGAGAGAATGATCACCCATATCTCATCGTCTAAAGTAATTTCAGCACAAAGGTCAGAAAGTTCGCCGGATAATCGGGCCATTTTTAATTGATCATTCACAGGGCCAATCAAATTGATAATGACCAGATGGTCCTTTTTATGACATGTCAGGGTCTGATAAGACATCATTTCCTCCATACACTTTGGTACTGACAATTACATGCCCCTTCGCGCATCAGAATGGCTATATCCTAATCAGGCATTTCTGGAATGCGGTCATAAACGTATTCAAACACGGAGCGGGGCAATTTCCCTTGCAAAGGCGGACTTGGACCATCTTGATGACAAATTCCACAAGCGCAGAAACAGCTTCTTTGCTTAATTCCGGTGAATTACAGCTCTCACGTTGCTTTTGCTAATCAACTTCTCCAGCAGGGCTCATTATTAATTCCGTTTTTATTATAACATGTTTTTATATCGGATGTTAAAATTCTTTTTATTAGGTGCTTACTTGCTATCTTGTAAATAGAAATGGACATCTCTATACTTTTCCTGCAATATTAACTAGATATATTTTAGGGAAAGGGAGTTCGTGATGTCCATAAGTATTTTGTACCATTGCTGGAATGTTCTCAAGTTCGTCACATTCGTACCCTGTACAAAGGAGGATGCATTTTTTTTATATCTAGCCCCGGAGCCTTTTGCGATGTCATGGCTGCCGCTTTGAGAATGTCATTCGGAAGTTTCACCTCTGGAATATACCTTTTGAGAAAATTCGCCAATATGCTCCGCGCCCGTTGTCTGCTGAATTACTTTACCCATCGGATCTCTAAGGGCATTATTGAAGGCATCAATAACAAAATCAAGGTGCTCAAACGCAAAACCTATGGATACCGGAACATGGATTATTCTATCGCCAAAATTTACAATGCTCACCGATCTCAGATGGAAATGATCGGATGAATCCAATTCCTGATAAAATTAATCAGGTATCCATTATTGTGATGAGCCTTTTATTATATCGTTTACTATCAAAAAACTAAAAAATGCCATGATCCTGGTCATCGGTAACACCTGTTGAGAGGGAAAAGAGTTGGCATTTGCTTCGCTTACTCGTCAAAGTGTCTTCGATCTCGCCCTGTACAAAGTACTTGACAATATTATATGCTGGTGATAGCGTCATAAAAAATGGAGACTTGTCTTCAGGAGTATTCTGCAGGAGTTAATGGTTGTGAGTGATGCTCGTACGAAGTTTTTTGAATAGTCTGTTCTCTGATCCGATATTATGGCAAAGCATCATTCACCTTCAACGGAAAAAAATGCACAAGATCCTGATTGGCGCTATATAGAGAAAGGGGGGATAGCTGCTTAAAATATACCCGTAATTACCTGTTCTTTGGCACCTTTGCGCATGAGGCTGAAAGCACCCGGT
Source organism: uncultured Thermodesulfobacteriota bacterium (assembly GCA_964611635.1). Classification (GTDB taxonomy): domain Bacteria; phylum Desulfobacterota; class JAFDED01; order JAFDED01; family JAFDED01; genus JAFDED01. Next base: position 13,456 of record CAZTAS010000123.1, on the reverse strand, counting down.
TGTGGTGCCATTGCAATGTCAAACAAATAACATTTAAAATGCTAAGGCTGTCGCACTAAGAGCGCTTGTCTGAAGTTAGTGCCTCCACATCCAAAACCATCTGCGAATGCTTTCGATTATCCATGAAAATTGCAATGATGATACCCCCTTGGTCATACTATAAAAGATATAGAAGCCTGGCAAGATATTTATAATTTTGAAAGACCGCAGAGAGGAATGTTTGAATGGTTGATTTGTTTCGATGGATAATATTGATTTTCATTGTGGGGTCTCTTTATTTACTTGGCACTGATGCTTTTCATCTGAAACATACAAAAGTCTTTTTCTTAATTATTTCTTTTCTTTGCTTTTTATTAGCTATCAGTTTCACATTGATCAGGAAACGCTGAGAAAAGTATAGGGTTGGAATTTGACCGGCGTGCCCGAATTAGCCCTGATATAGGAGGACAGAATGGCAATAAGAGGGGATTGGAAAGAAGAATACGAAAAAAAATTCACCACCCCTGATGAAGTGTCCAGGCTTATTAAATCGGGAGACACCGTAGCATTTACTGCAGGAAGAGAGGCTCATTCTTTGGGTTTAGCCATTTCTGCGCGGAAGGATGAATTAAAGGGGGTAAAAGTATATACTCGAGTCCCTGGTTATGACTTCGGCTGGTACGACCCCGGATGGGAGGACTCATTCGAGATCACCATCGGGTTCCCCACCGAAGTTTGTCAAGAAATGCTTGACGAGAAGAGGGCGGATTTCAATGTGGCTTCTTTCATTCCTTACGAGCGTGACCTTTGGGCCGAAGGAGTGGATCTACTTCTAACAGAAGTGTCAACGCCGGATGACAAGGGTTTCTGTGGATTTGGCTCCTCTTTGTGGAACAAAAAAGAGCAGATACAAAAAGCGAAAATAGTGGCAGCGGAAGTGAACAAGAAATTAATTCGAACCTATGGGGATAACTTTATACACGTGTCTGAGATAGACTATTTTGTGGAGCACCAAGGCACCGGAGGAACTGCAGGCCAGGGGACTCTTGCTGGAAGATACCGAAGGGAACCGGAACCCTATCTGAAGGACATAGCTGGTTATATCGCTTCGCTCATAAAAAATGGAGATGTTCTTCAAATTGGTGTGGGACGGACTACAGAGCCTTTACTGAATCTCAGCCTGGTCCATGGCAAACAGGACATTGGCTTTCACTCGGAGGCAACGCCGCCGGGGCTCATACGATTGGTGAAGGAGGGCGTAGTTACTGGAAAATATAAGACGATAGATCAAGGTAAGGTTGTGGTCACTTCAATCGGAGGTGCACCGAAAGAGGATATGGATTGGGTTAGCATGAATCCTATTTTCTGGCTTAAGGATGTTAATTATATCGAAAGCCCTCTTACACTTTCGGAGCTGGACAATTTAGTTTGCATAAATAATGCCTTGGCGGTGGATCTGAGCGGACAAATTGCTGCTGAAACGATAGGAACAAGAATCTACAGCGGTTCTGGTGGTCAAACTGCTTTTGCAGTGGGCGCTTATCTTTCCAAAGGGGGAAGGTTTATAACTGTACTGCCTGCCACAGCTAAAGGGGGCATAATTTCTCGCATCGTACCCGCTTTCCCAATAGGCACTCAAGTTACTGTACCAAAGTCATTGGCTGACTATGTGATTACTGAATATGGGATAGCGAAATTGCGAGGCAAAACCATGAGGCAAAGAGCTGAAGAGCTTATTTCAATTAGTGCCCCTGAGTTCCGTGCTGAGCTTAGAAAAGAGGCAAAAAGGTTATTATGGCCTTAACCATATGTAATGCATGGTTTTTCAAACCATTTGTCCCAGCCCGGTATTGAGAAATTCGTTCAAAACCTCAAATGAGAGTTGAGGGAATTTATAGTTATTGATAACAATGAGTATTCCTAAGGACAGCAGAGATGAATGCATACACTGAGATAACCGATGAGGCAATAGCTGAGCTCAACAAAAGAATCGGCGTAGTGTGGAAACCCCGGAGGCCCTATTTTAATACTGCAGCCAGGGCGGATGCTGTGAGACATTTTTGTGAAGGAATAGGTGATAGTAATCCACTGTACACCGATCCTGAGTATGCCAAGAAATCCAAATATGGTCGCTTGTGTGCCCCTCCTTGCTTCTTATACAGCATTTATTGGGCGGCTCAAGGGAGAGGTATGCCAGGAATCCATGCCTGGCATTCTGGTGATGACTGGGAATTTTACCAGCCCATTTTAGAAGGCGATTCGTTCTCTTATTCTAATGAGTTGGTGGATGTCAAAATAAAAGAAAGCAAGATGGCGGGGAAGACGGCGATTCAATATCATGATATTCGCTATTACAATCAACGAGGGGAGCTTGTAGCCAAGGTATTGGATTGGTGCGTCAGGGCAGGAAGGCAAGCGAGCGCTGAAAAAGGGAAGTACAGGAACATTGAACAAGCAACTTATTCCCAAGAGGAACTGCAAACGATTTATGCCGCCTATGATGCCGAAGAGATTCGGGGGGTTACTCCACGTTACTGGGAGGACGTCACGGAGGGAGAGGAATTAGTCCCTGTCGTCAAAGGGCCTCTTAGCCGTCGTGATATATATGCCTGGCTTATAGGAGCTGGAAGTCCTTTTATGAAAGCTCACGGATTGGCCCTATCATTCCTCAAACGACATCCAGGCGCCGATATGGTGGACTCCGGGACTGGTATTGCTGATGTGCCCGAATTAGTCCATATGGAGGACTCCCGAGCCCACACAATTGGAATCCCTGGTGCCTATGATTATGGATGCCAAAGGATCTCGTGGTTGTGTAATCTTATAACTAACTGGATGGGTGATGACGCTTTTCTGAAGAGATTACGCGCTGAGCTGCGCCGGTTCAATGTGGTAGGGGATACTACCTGGCTTAAGGGCAAAGTAGCAAAAAAATATGTAGAAAACAGTCAATACCTGGTTGACATTGAATGCTGGGCAGAAAATCAGAGAGGAGAAAATACAATGCCTGGCATTGCCACGGTTATTCTGCCCTCGCAAGCAGGTGGGCCGGTAGCATATCCTTCGCCACCAGCGGACAGGAAATAGTGAAGAGTCAAGGTGATATAGTATGCTAGAACGATATCGTTGCCTGGATGTTTCCGGGGAATCGGGTTTGTTCTGCGGGAAAATTCTGGGTGATCTGGGAGCAGACGTAATAAAAGTGGAAAAACCTGGCGGCGATCCCTCGCGAATGAGGGGTCCTTTCTATGGTAAAAAAGCGGATCCAGAGAAAAGTCTATACTGGCTTGCTTTAAATGTTAATAAAAGAGGCGTGAGCCTGAACATTGAAACCGGGCAGGGACAGGACATCTTCAGGAGGCTGGTTTCAACTTCTGATATGGTGGTAGAATCATTCCCCCCGGGTTATCTTGACAACCTTGGCTTAGGTTACAACGATCTTAAGCAAATCAACCCAAAGGTCATTGTAACCTCAATCACTCCCTTTGGTCAAAATGGACCGTATCGGGATTATAAGACCTCAGATCTCACATCAATGAGTATGGGAGGGATTACCTGGCTCATAGGGGATCCTGACAGACCACCGGTTACTGTAGGGTTCCCCCAAGCATATTTTTTCGCTGGAGCCTATGCCGCTATAGCCACGTTGATAGCATTCTATTATCGCTTGATCAGTGGTGAAGGCCAACATGTTGATGTTTCCATACAACAATGCTTGGTCCCGGTCACCATTAATACTATTCCACACTGGACATTAAACAAAAATCTCGTTAAGCGTGCTGGTAACCGTCGTTCCGGCCTGACCTCAAATGCACCTCAAAGGCAGACGTGGCGATGCAAAGACGGGTACGTTACGCTCACGATATACGGCGGGGCCAGAGGAGCGAGAACTAATCGCGCTCTGGTGAATTGGATGGACGAGATGGGTATGGCTCCTGATTACCTGAAGGGAAAAAATTGGTCCTCATTTGATCTAGCAACAGTATCGCCGGAGGATTGGGAAGTCATAGAAAGGCCTATAGCTGAGTTTTTCTTGGGATACTCCAGGGCGGAACTTTTTGAGGAGGCTGTAAAGAGAGGGATAATGCTGTTCCCAGTCTATGAATTTAAAGACCTCCTCTCAGATATGCAGCTTAAAGCCAGAGAGTTCTGGCTCAATGTAAGCTCCCCTGGAAAAGGCAACATTTTGTACCCGGGAGCATTTGCTAAGTGTTCCGAAACTCCCATAAAGATACAGCGACTTGCTCCTGCTGTGGGGGAGCACAACATGGAAATTTACCGAGACGAGGTGGGTATTCCTGAAGAACAGCTTCACAACCTGAGACAAAACAACCTGATCTAAAAAGCAATGAAGGCTTTAGATGGACTCAAAATAGTCGATTTTACGTGGAGTATGGCGGGGCCCCTCGCAGTTAAATTCTTGGCTGATTATGGCGCTACTGTTATACATGTAGAATCTGCCACTCATCCTGAGTTCTTCAGGGTCTCTGGGCCATACAAGGATAAAGTTCCCGGTATCGACCGGAGCGGTTACTTCGCGTTTTTTGCTGCTAACAAATATAGCTTAGCTCTTAATATGAACCATCCCAAAGCCTGTAAAGTGACCCGAAGGCTGATTGAATGGGGGGATGTTATAGCGGAAAATTTCACTCCGGGTACAATGGCCAGATGGGGCCTTGATTACGATCAAGTGCGCAAAATAAAGCCCGATATTATCTTTTTCAGCATAAGCCAAATGGGACAAACAGGGCCTATGAGCAAGGTGTCGGGTACGGGAACAAATCTCGTTGGAATGGCTGGTTTTACCGCTATTACGGGATGGCCGGACAGGGAACCAGTTCAACCCTTTGGGGGCTACCCCGATTTTATTAGTGGTGCTTTAGGTACATGCAGTTTGCTGGCGGCTTTGATTAATAAAAAACAGACTGGTAAAGGACAAATGATAGATGTGTCCCAACTGGAGGCGGCCGCTCAGTTCCTCTCGCCCCTGCTTCTAAATTACACGATAAACGGAGAGGAGGGAATCAGAAAAGGGAATCGCTGCGATTACGGTGCGCCAAATGGAGTATATCCGTGCAAGGGAGACGATGAATGGTGCGCTATCTCCGTGATGACCGAAGAAGATTGGAGCAATTTCCGCAGTGCACTATTAAATCCCCTATGGACAAGAAATCCCAAATTCTCAGTACTTTCTCGCAGGAAAGAGCATGAGGATGAACTGGATAAGTTCGTAAGCGAATGGACCATTAACTTTAGTGCGGAAGAGGTAATGGCCATATTGCAGAGGCATGGCATAGCAGCCGGGGTAGTGCAGACTCCCAGGGATCTCGTTCGGGACCCGCAATTAATGGCACGCAATGCTTTCTGGGAACTTCCTCACCCAGAGCTCGGCAATTACCTGCACCTGGGAGAATTATTCAGGCTGCCGCGAACTCCTGCAACCGGCGAAAAGCCTGCACCCTGTCTTGGAGAACATACAGAGTATGTTTGCCGCGAGCTGCTCAATATGCGGGAAGAGGAATTCGTGGAATTATTGATTGAGGAGGTATTCGAATAGGCCCAATAATGGCCCGAGGAAGGGGACTGATGCGGTAACACTGAACGCCGGGTAGAAATTAACTATAACCACAGAGAAAAGGAGGAAAAAATGATGAGATTCGCAAAGGTAGGAATTATTGTTGTATGTATGCTGCTTATGGTGTTTTCATTACCGGCATTTGGCAAGACACCTAAGCCCAGGGATGTTCAAATGCCCGGAACCATGATTGCTTCCGGAGGGGTGGGTGCCGGATCTACGAGCACCTTAATAGTTTTATGGGTGGTAAAACGGATTAACGCTCTCTACCCCGACATCGCAATACGACACATTCCCGGCGGAAACAAAGATGGTATAGTTAAGGCATCTAAAGGCACTGTGGACATAGGTAAATCTGAAGTAGGAATCTGCAAGAGAGCGTGGAACGGACTCCCACCTGAATTCAAGGATAAGCCTCTCAGGGACGCGAGGCTCATTACGTGCGTTCCCACACCTACATGTATAACAATCGCGACGCTTAAGCATAGGGAAGACATAAAAACATCAAAGGATTTGTGGAATAAAAGATGCGGTGTGGGTATGGCGACTTCTATAACGCACGTGCTGGCCACGGCCGCCCTTGGTGCTTATGGCATATCGCCAAAAAGCATTAAAGCAAATGGTGGGCTTTGGAGCTACGGTAAGTGGTCGAACCAGTTTGACATGCTGGCCCAAGGGACTGTTGATTGCGTGATCTTTGGTACCCCTCAACCTTATAGTTCTGCCATAACTGTTGATATGGCCCCGAGGAAAGGGATAAAGTTGATTCCGTGGGGTGATGAAGGCCTGGCCGCTTCTCAGAAGGCTTTTCCTGACAACCCGATAAGAATTGTACCAGCCAATGTTTATAGTGGCCAACCGGAGTCTGTCAAGGCCTTTGGCACGCGGAATCTCCTGGCCGTACACAAGAAGATGCCGAAAGATGTGGTCTATAATATTTTATATGCCCTGTTCAAAGACGACGGGGCCAGCTATCGCGAGATAGCGGCAACATTCAAGGATCTGGACGTCCTCGCCGAATCACTATTGAGCGAGCCGATCCCGTGGCACCCCGGTGCTGTTGAGTACTTTCGCGACAGAGGAACGATGAAGTGAGGCGCTTGGTGGTTGACATACATAATGGTCAGGCATACAAGCCTGGCCATTATGTTTAAAGTTCTCGTGCTTCTTGGAGATGTGGATTGGAACAATCTTCCGTAGCAGCGGTTATTTTAGAAAAAAAAAGGTTATTTATACCACTCCCTTTGGCTGTAGTCGGTCTTAGTATAGCACTGATCCTTGTCTTGTACCACTTATATACCGGCGTATTCGGACCGGTAGAACCAATTCTTCAGCGCCTCTTTTGTCTTACTTTGCTATTAATATCATGTTTTTTCCACAACCCCTTGGGGAGGAGCTCGTGGAACTCTAAATTAAGGCGGCTATCCATAATAGATTTTTTTCTGATCCTCCTGTCAGTTTTTTGCCTGTTATATCCCCTTTATGATTTTGAAGATTTCCGGTACAGGGTAGAATCCCCAAACACGGTTGATATCGTGTGGGGCACTGTATTAATGTTTCTGGTGCTGGAGGCGTCTCGCCGCACTATCGGTTGGATATTGATATCTATTTCTGTTTTGGTGATAACCATAGGGCTATTTGGGGAATATCTACCCTGGTTCCTTCATGGCCCCTCAATACCCTGGAGCTTTATGATTCAAGTAATAGCCATGGAAGATTGGGGACTTTTCGGCATACCATTGGGAGTAGTGACCGATTATCTGATTCTGTTCATGGTTTTTGTAGCATTTATGATAGAAACCGGGGCAGCAACTGTTTTCATAAATTTAGCTATGGCTGTTGCAGGTAATTGGTCAGGTGGGCCGGCCAAGGCAGCGGTCATAGCCAGTGGTCTCCTGGGCACATTATCCGGTAGTGCCGTCGGCAATGTGGCAGGTACCGGCTCATTTACCATACCCCTGATGAAGAAAATGGGATATAGTCCCCCACTTGCTGGTGCTGTTGAGGCGTGTGCCTCAACAGGGGGACAAATAGTGCCTCCTATCATGGGTGCTGCTGCTTTCCTTATCGCCGAATTCTTGGGAATTAGTTACTGGAGCGTTGTGCTGGCGGCCATTTTACCCGCCCTCGTATACTATGTTGGGTTGTTTGGTTCAGTTCATTTCGAGGCGGTCAAAGCGGGCCTGAAAGGATTGCCATCAGCAGAAAGGCCAAAACTTATCGATGCACTGAAGCCCAGCTATATTGTAATAACGCCTATTCTGGTTCTGACGTTAGTCCTTGCTTCGGGTCTACCTTTGCGCCTTGCGGCTGTAGCGGCCTTAGTGGCGGTTTTTCTGCTCGCAATGTTGCGTAAGGAAACACGCCTTACGCCTGCAAAGGTTATCATATCCCTGGACAGAGGAGCTACCAGCAGTATCCTGGTGGGTATTATCTGCGCCGCCGCGGGGATTGTTATCGGTGGGTTCTATGTTACGGGCATTCAGAATTACATAATACGTCTCATAACGGAGTTGTCTGGAGGAAATTTGTTGATAGCGCTCATAATTACCGCCCCGGTGTGTCTATTGCTGGGGATGGCGGTAACGACCACCGTGGTCTACGTATTGGTCTATATTTTTGCAATACCAACGCTGATTAAGCTCGGGGCTTATCCACTCGCTGCCCATTTCTTTTGCTTCTGGTATGGAGTCGTCGCTCCTATTACGCCACCTGTGGGCCTGGCTTTTTATACTGCTGCCGGCATTGCTCAATGCAATCCTATGCGCTGTGGCCTGAGTGCAACAAGGCTGGGAATTATAGCTTATATACTTCCCTTCGCCCTGGTCCTCAGTCCAGCCTTGGTATTACATGGAACTACCGCAGAAATTGTGATAGCTGCTTGTTCCGCAATGGTGGCGGCAGTGTGCATAGCTTCGGGGCTTGCCGGGTGGATGCGCGGAAAGATGAACATACCGAACAGGGTAATGTTCGTTACAGGGGGCGCGCTTCTCTTTTTCCCGGAGCTTTTGTTTAAAATTACAGGCTTTGCCTTAATAACATTGCCACTGTTAATACGATTTCTGAAACCGCTGCCTGCCGCCGAAAGACCGGTATAATGGGACCTTGCCAAGGCATCACCGTCCTTGACTTATCACGTTACCTCCCCGGAAGATTTTGCACTCTTATGCTGGCTTACACGGGAGCAGAGGTCATAACTGTGGAGCCTCCACGAGTGCCCTCTGCCAAGATACGACCCATCGGAAAGGATACTGGTGCTCGCTACATCGCTCTCAACCGAAACAAAAAAAGTATTACAGTTGATTTACATTCAGAAGATGGCAAAGAAATCTTTTATAAGCTCGTAAAAAAGGCGGCAGTGATTGTTGAAAGCTCCAGGCCAGGGGTGGCAAAGCGTCTGGGTATTGATTACCCTGCAGCAAGACGAATCAACCCAAAGATTGTCTATGCTTCAATATCCAATTTTGGACAAGATGGCCCTTATGCAAACCTTCCTGGCCATGACATCACTTGCCTCGGGCTGGCTGGATTATTGGATGTGAAGGAGTTTCCACCCGTGCTGCCGGGTATTCTCCTGAGCGATACGATCGCTGCATGTATGGCAACCATAGGAATTTTGTCTGCCCTGTTAGAGGCGCAAAAATCAGGCAAGGGGCAATATGTTGATTTATCAATACTGGATGCTGTGATTAGCTGTCTAAATGTAAGGGCTATGAGGCATTTCCTTGATACAACTCCAGCTCCAGGAGAAGATGACTTCACTTATTTAATCTATCCTTTTTATAACGTATATAAAGCTAAAGACAATAGGTATATAACAGTAGCTGCGGTAGAGCCGCACTTTTGGAAAAGGCTTTGTGTTATGCTGGGCAGGGAGGATTTTGTTCAATACCAATTCGACAAAGGAACGAAACGGGCGGAGATCTTTGAACATTTTCGAAAAACGTTTGCTGCCAGGAATAGCGATGAGTGGGTGAGGAGGCTGCGTTGTTCCGATATTCCCGGTGGCCCGGTTAATACATTGGAAGAAGTCTTTCAAGACCCCCAAGTCATACATCGAAATATGGTGGCGGACATGCCCCACCCTCTTTTAGGTGCTGTTAAGTATCTGGGCATCCCGATGAAATTTTCTGAAACCCCGGGTGAGTTCAAATCACCCCCTCCGCTGTATGGGGAGCATACGGTGGAGATTCTGGAGAGCTCAGGGTATTCAAAAGAAGCAATCGAAGTGCTGCAGCAAAAAGGCGTAGTAGAGCGGGCACCAGAGATCTTCACCAAGAAGTAGTAAAGTTTTGCTTGTCGGGAGGATTTTGCAAAGATAATAACGATACCAGGTTTGAACAGCTTCCATAAGGGTGAAAAGAACACAATTATGTTAATAGGAGATGGGGCTTCGTGGCATCATACTGCGGATGTAGTAGTGGTGGGATTTGGATCGGCGGGAGCGGTAGCGGCGGCTACCGCCTACGATGAAGGAGCAGCCGTGCTCATTTTAGAAAAACAAACCGCAAATAATCACATTTCCACCAGCAGTATGTCAGGCGGTGCTTTCATCTGCATCAATGATGTTCCTGCGGCTATTAAATATATGGAGCATTTATCCAGGGTGGAGGAAGGATTACACTGGACAGATAAAGAGATTATTAATGTATGGGCAGAGTATGTTTTTCAGAATAAACAATGGGTGGAGAGATTGGGAGGTAAAGTAAAGCTAAGACAAAAGGGAGGGGAACATAATGTCCCCGGCTCTGAGAGCATAGAGGTTTATAATTTTGCAGGTCGAGGACATGGATTAATGAAATTTCTCAAACATCAGGTTGCAATCAGGGATGTCCAGGTCATGTATGATACCGCAGCTGATAAACTGCTCACTGATGCTCGGGGGGAAGTAATAGGAGTGAGAGTCCTGAGCAAAGGTGAACACAGTAATATAAAAGCCTCAAGAGCAGTAATTATGGCTCCGGGTGGGTTTGAATTTGATGAAAAGATGAAGCTCAATTACCTTAAGGTGCACCCCACTTATTTTGCCGGTTCCCCGGCTAATACCGGGGATGGCATCAGGATGGTTCAAGAGGTGGGGGCTTCGCTTTGGCACATGAACTGCTGCTCTGCAAGCTGGGTGCTGAAATTCCCTGAATTCCCCATCGCCCTTGGTCCTGACTTTAGGGGAAGCAGAAGTTTTACAAAATGGGTTCATGATGCAGAAGCTGCCAGCACATGTGGCTACATTATTGTGGACAAATATGGAAGAAGATATACCAACGAAGAGTTTAAACGCCATACCGTATATTATGAACTTGCCCTCTATGACAGCCAGAGCTTGGAATACCCTCGTATTCCCAGTTACTGGATCTTTGATCGCAAGCGATTCGAAGCAGGTCCCTTGCCCTTGATGTTTTACGGGCCCATGCTCTATCGTCTCTATAAGTGGAGCCGGGATAATAGAGAGGAGATAGAAAAGGGGTGGATTGTTCAGGGAGATAATATTGAACAGCTAGGTTATAAATTGAAAATGGAGCCTGGAGTTCTGAAGAAGACATGTGAAAATTACAATATGTATTGTGAACAAAAGGAAGACCCTGAGTTTCTTCGGCCCCCGCAGCATCTGGTCCCCTTAAGTGACCCTCCGTTTTTTGGAGTAAAAATATGGCCAGGGAGCGCTAACACGCAAGGTGGTCCCCGCCGCAACTGCAAGGCGCAGGTATTAAATGTGAGTGGTGAGCCTATCCCGGGCCTTTACGCCGCCGGAGAGTTCGGCTCTGTGTATGGCATGCTCTACCCCGCGACGGGAGGTAATCTCGCTGAGTGCATCGCCTTTGGTCGTATTGCAGGTGAAAATGCCGCCAAGGCTACCGGGTGGTATGATGGAAGTAGTTGAAGCTATTTTTTCAAGAAGGAGCATCAGAGCCTTCAGGCCTGAACCTGTCCCTGGAAAGGCCTTGGAGGAGATTCTGGAGATAGCCACTCGTGCCCCTTCCTGGGCGAATACCCAACCCTGGGAATTCGCTGTCGTTGGTGGAACGAAATTGCTGGAATTAAAACAAGCTCTTGCTGCGGCAGTGGATGAAATCCCTCGCCCTGATATTCCCCGTATTATGGAATTTCCAGAGCCTTATGGCACCAGGCGACGGATATTGGGCAGGAAGGTCCTGGAGCTGAAGGGGATAGCTAAAGGGGACAGAGAAAAAAGACGATGGTGGCATATACAGATGTTACAATTCTTCGATGCACCCAACGCTATTATAATCTGCATTGATAAATCCTTTTACCATATGGATGATGTGTTAAATGTGTGGTCCCTGTTTAGTTGCGGTTCGCTGGCCATGAACATCAGCTTATTAGCGACAAGCCACGGACTTGGAACTTGCCTTGAGGTAGCTCCGGTCGGTTATCCTGACGTAATTAGAAAGGTGCTAGAAACACCTGACTCCAAACTCATGGTTCTGGCGATAGCTATTGGCTACCCCGATTGGGATGACCCTGTAAACCAATTTCGCTCCAATAGGGAAGCGTTAGATAAGATAGCCCAATGGTACTGCTTACCTTAATTAACCCATGTTCAATAGTTAAAGGCATTTTTTGGTCTCCACTTTCTGAAAAATGTAATGATTTCAATGAGTGAACATAGAATAAGTTAAAAATTGTGGTGACAATAATCTTTTATCATCACCAAAATATCTCTTGACAATTACTTTTATATTGGATGATATGGCCATGTTTACCACTGAATATAGAGGTGACAATGGCCTTTGTAATAGTGGTGGAGACAAAATCTTCCACCGGGGAGATCCACAAGTATGTCCATGTGGTGGAGAACCGGCGCCAAAAAGGCAAATCAGTCCAGCGGGTGATTGCCAATCTGGGAAATGTCAAGCATCTTCAGAAGGATATCAAGAAGATCATCAATGGGCTTCTAAAAGCCGTAGGTGAGAGGCCGATGGTATTTGCTGAGGATTGCTCGGCCTTGTGAACGCTGGAGTTCGGAGTGCGCTATGTGGCGGAAGCTTTGTGGAAGCTGTTAGAACTGGATCGAGTGATAAGGGCTCAGATGAAGCCCCGGTGTGCCGATCTGGACTATGAGCAATGGATACGATACATCGTGTGTCACAACCCGTTGGTGGCCGAGGAGCAAAAAAAGCGCCGGGAGAGAAATCTGAGAGAACTGGAGTCGCAGTTGAACTCATTAAAACAGAGGGCCAACGCCTGGAAGCGACCCTCCATCAAGACGGTGGTGAAAGAGGCGGAGGAGGTATTAAGCCATAAGCATGGGCTCAGGCTTCTGGACTACAAAGTGGACGAGAGGAGCAGGAAGCTCGATTATTATCGCAAGCAAGAGGGCATGGAGATAGAGGAGGCCCTGGACGGGCTCTACATTCTGAGAACAAAGCAGGAGGAGCTCACCCCTCTTAGGATTATTCATGCGTATAAGGGGCTATGCGATGTAGAGCGAGCCTTTCGCACCATGAAGAGCGTGCTTGATCTTCGCCCCTTCTACCACCACCTGGAACCCCGGGTGAGGGCCCATGCCTTTATCTGCTTTTTGGCAACAGAGAATTCTGAAAGCCCTGGGGATTAAAACGCTGCCACGTATTCTGACAGAGGAAGATTAAATAAAATAAGAAGATATGGTGACAATCAAAAAAATAAATCTTATAATATCAGTGTGTTACAAAATTAATTGTTGAATGTCGGATGAAAAGCTCGAAAGCGGCCTTTTGTCATTGTTTTATTGGGATGTTTCTATAAGGCTTGAGAAAAGGCTTTTTTTCCAATAATATGATAGCATGAGCTTGAGAAGGACAAGTCATGCTGTTTATGAAGCTAATTATCATTTGGCCTGGTTTCCTAAATATAGGAAAATGATTTTTATCGAAGATATTTCAAAAAAGGGTAAAGGATATC
>CAZTAS010000122.1:0-18526 GCA_964611635.1 uncultured Thermodesulfobacteriota bacterium | reverse complement strand
TTTCCCATATATAGTAGAGAGCGCGTGTTGCGTTTCCGGTGCAACAGTGCATGATATCCAGACCCCAATCGTTGGCCGAAGGCCAGCCAGCAAAAGCACCGATATTTCGTTCAGGCACGCGGTCACAATTCTTGACGACCGGGTCAAATTCCGCATCCGGCATTTTGGGTCCCTCCGCACCCGCGCGATATGCCCAATCGGCTCGAAGAAGCTGGCCTTCCGCGAACTGGTTGCGGATCCACCTGTCTGCGTCATCCCAGTAGTCGCCAAGCCCTGCAGCACTCAGCTTCAACGCCAGGCCAATCATACCTGCCACCTCACAAAGTTCAGACGTGGCCAGTTCATGGACACGGTCGATGTTCTCAGGGAAATAACCGACGACGATGTTCCCTTTTTTCTTACCCCATTCGAAAGCCTGACGCACAAACTCGGCCAGTTCTCGGTCACCTGCCGCCAACGCGTGGTCCAACACGCCGAGAAGCGGAACCATGTGATGCTGGAAATGAATGTATTCCTTCCATTCCACAGGGCCCGGATCGAATCCTTGGACACCATCCTTCTCCGGAACCTGCCCGCCGTCATACCCGGCATAATTGGGCAGAAATTCTCCGTTAGGGCCGTAGTAGCGACCGTGATAGACAACGTAGCGCGCCAGTTTGCCGGCAAGGTCGACAGCGGGCTTATAACCACTCACATGGTGATACTGAGCGAGGCCTTGAATTGTCCACCCTACGAGGCTGGACCAGATTCCGACGGGCATGGCTGCATCCTGGGCCCGCCGTCGGTTTGGGTAAAACTCGCCCTGGGGGAAATAGGCATAGTTGCCCTTTTCTATGGCAATACTCCAAAGACCGCTCACGATTTTCCGAATCTCCTCATCCCACGGTCCAGACCGATCACGCAGGTGGTAGATTGTCATGGCACCGATACGCCTACCACAGAAGAGCGGAATGGCGTAATAGTTCTCGGACGGATGTAGCCTCCGCCCACCCGGGTAACCCAGACCCCAAGGCGGCGCTTTTATCCAGGGGAAGAACGGCCAATAGAACAGCCCATCCGGCCCGATCTGGCGTAGCGAGTTTGCCATCCAGACCTGGTCTATGTGGCTGTTTAAACTATTCCCGCTCACGAGGCGCATCAGCGGCAAAGACTCCTCGAATTTGGTCTGGCAGATGTCCGAACCCCGATGCCACATGGTCGGCGGGTTCGTCCGGAAACTGGCACTGAAGTAGATCATGTAGTCTTTCTCCGGGTCGGTCGGTCCGGTCAATCCATTGACCGCCAGAGTTGCTCGATCCTGGATATCGAGCGTGTCCGGAACCATCATCTCATAGCGTTCTCCCCCATAGGATGGAACCGTAAACTCGGGAATCTCCTGCCTGATGTATTTCATGCGAACCTCCGCATCCTGTTTTTACCCTTGCTCAATAACTCAACCCAAGTTGCCACCTATTAGAGTATTGGCATCCAAGGGTTCTTTTCTCAAAATAGAATCGGAACCCTAAACTACAGGAGCAAAGAACCCATAGATGATGAAATTACAGCTATCTATTGCTCTTGTGATGATATGTTGAGAGCAATGCATCATTATGAGGATCCTCAAGTCAAGATGTCTGATGCTGAAGTGATGATCACAACATTGGGCGGTAAGTGAAAGTTACCCATCAATGCCAACCGGGACGAAGTTGCCAACTGTTCCAGTTATCCAATCCACAAGCGCCCACACACCACCCCCAAAAATCTGCCCGAGCACAAGCCCAAAAAAGAACGGCATAGCTGCCCTGTATCCCCTGATACCCCAGTACTTCAGGATAACTGTTTTGACCAGCCACGCCACGAACACCGTGAACCACACATGGGCCATCGTCCATGTATCCGCTATCGGGAAGCCTATGTAGTGCAACGGCCACCAGGGGAAGCGAATGCCCATCACCATAAGGAAAAGCATCACACCGCCGCCTATGCCTATAAAGAGCCACCTTTGGAGCACTATATCGAGCGTTGTGGGATTAAGGAGCTTGTCGGCAACTGTTACCTCCCAGTCAAGCCACCTCACAAAATTGCGAACATTTATGCCGCTGTAGGTATAAGCAAATTTAAGTATCATCCAGGATGAGCTTACAAAAGTTATGGCTATAGCCAGGACTATTGGAAGGAGAAGCGACCTTTTTGAGAGCTTTCCCTCATCGGCAAATTTCAGAGCATTTGCTGTCGAGGCCATAACAGAGGTCCCGGATGGCGCAAATGTCCAGAGGGTGCCGAGTCCAATAACACCCTGGGTACCAAAAACTTCGGTTCCTATGGATGAAGTTGCCAGGAGAACTGGTGGGATCCCGCTGCTCATGAATCCCACACCCGCCTGAGCAACTATCTTCGTAAGTCCCAGAAAAACGATGAAAAAGGTCCCTATGATAACAGGGAGGACGATCCAGGGCATGCCTGACATCCTGAGCCAGAAAGCTATGAAGGCAAGACCGAAAATCATTCCGAAAACAGCCGTCCTGTAGGATACAAGCTCATTTGAATCGTCGATTTTTGACGTTCCGGTGAAAGCTTTCTTGAAAACCTCCTTCAGATGTCCTCTCGCCATCCAGAGACCAAAGAGGACAAGGACTATCATTGCGCCACCGTTCTGAAGGGTCGTTGCAAGGGATGAGCCTGCCCCGAAATCCCGGCCCTTGATGTCATACCCAAGGATGCGAAATACCACAGATTCAGCCTTGAGAAGAAGAAAGAAGAACCACATGCTCCGGCTGATGTTAAGCGATAGAAGGTATGCAAAGCCTAGGACAGCAAAGTTAAGCGACACCTGTATATGAGCGAGTCCCTTGAAAGGGAAGTAGTCGTAAACAAGCTTGGGGTATGGTATGAAAGGATAGTAGAAATGCAGGCCTCTAAGCCAGATAAATACAAAGGCTATGGCGAACCCGAACCACATCAATCCATTTCTTAAGAAAGGTCTTCCCCCCCGATCATCTGTTCTTATCATCTCAGTAGGTAGTCTGACAAGCGGGAAAAGGAGCTTCTCCCTTTCAACCCATTGTTTCCTGAGTATAACCATCATAAATATCATGACCGAAAAGACCGCTAAGATGAGCATTCCCCAGGAGAGGAGTGGCTTCCACCATACACACCAGGGGATTTTCCCATCTGAGGGGCCCTCGAAGAAAATCCTGACCGCCTCCTGATCGGTGACAAACATCCAATTTTTGAGGTGAGGATGTATCAACTCGGCCCATCTGTTCTCAGGAGTGGCACAGTATATAACCCCGGTGATCATAGAAAAGAGGCCGTGTAGAGGACCCTTTGCAGGGACTGCCGAAGCCACTATAAGCATAGTGTATACGGTTATGAGGTCCGGTTTAGATATATTGAACTTTCGGCCTATTTTACTGAGGGTTCCTACAATTATGAGGAGGAGGAACAGGAAAGCCAGAGCCCCGGCTGTCATGTAATCGTTGCAGAAACCGTTGGCATGAAGTATAAAAAAGACGTATGGTTCTGCTATTGAAAGGAGCAAAGTCAGTGCAATGCCCAGAGCAAGACCTTTAAAGGTCGGTTTGACAAAGGAAGCCTTAGAGGCCTCAATGCCCAACTTCATTCTCACCTCCATCCTTTTAGCTAAAGTGTAATCAAAGACCACAACGTTTTCCGTCTCCTTAGGGTACCGACGGCGTCGGTGCTAAAATATACTCTAAGGAATTCTCTTGTCAATCCAATATCTTGAACGGATGAATAGATTTCCGTAAGGAAGATTTAGAAATCAGGTATCTTCTGTTAGTCCACTTCTATCTGAAAGGCTCGCGAGAGGGTTGATCTTTGAGGGTCTAAGGCTCTATTTTTCATAGGGATCCCTTGTCCACATTTTGATTTGAAGTGCTTTCTTCTCGGTATCCACTATTTTGGAAAAAATTCACATGAGGGTTTAACACGAAAATAGACTTATTTTCATCCTTCGTGGCGCCCCAAAGGGGCATTAAGGTTTTGCGGGAGGACCATTTTTAAGTTCCCTTTGATAACATTTGCTGGCCGCGCTATTGTTCCTATGATGTGGGGAATAATTTCGTTGACGATGAATCAGGTCAAACATGTTCAGAAGTCGTAGCACATCAGTGTTGGTATATCGAGAGCCCATGTATAACCTGTTTTTCGGAACCATTCGATACGCTTTTCTTTTGCTTCCGCCAGTTTTGCATGGGAATCCTTTGCCTTGGCGAGTATGTAGTCACGGCTTATCGGCACATAATCAAGGCCGGTGCGGAGGAACTCTATGCGTCCTCTTATAGTTTCGTCATCTCCGGAGAGACTTTCTGCACTGTCAAGGAGAGCGTTCAGCCCTTCAATCACGTCATCCGGATAATGCTGGGCAATCACCTCCGGATTGTGAGCAACGCTGAATACATCCAAGTAGTCTCTTCCGCCGGCTATGTCCGTGGTTATCTCCTCGAGCTTGTCGAAATAGGCCCTGACGTGGACAGCCGCCTTCCCAAAGCCTGCCCGGCAGTATTCATTGACCACTTCGTCTACATCACAATACGGATCCCAGTTGAGCTTGGCAGTTACATAGTAGTTAAGTCCGTTGGTAGACCAGTGGTTAAAGCAGCAGTCATTATAGAATAATAACAGCTTGTTGTCTGCGAAAAAGCGCATATCTTCTCCCAGCCTGTGCACATAAATCGTCGGGAAGTTATGGCCTGCCATAAAAGCGTTTGAGTATATGAAAACTTTGCTTGCAGTCTCGGACCATTTTAACCATGCCTCGTGCATTTCCTCGCGTTTGTCATCGTTGAGATAGGTCGGAGGGTCAATGGTAAGTCCTATTATGACGTTTGGATGGAGTTTTGCATGGACAGGCGGCAGGGAATGCTCATGATATGCGCATGCGCAGAGATAATGGTCCGGAAACTCTTCAGAGACTATCTCCGCTATCGCGGAAAAAAACTTTACATAGCGGTCGGTAAGCGAAACGTGCGGTATAGGACCGTCCGGCCCATAGGTTGTAACCATCCTGCCATCAGTAGCATCCATGGCTTCGCACTTTTCGCAGAAACAGATTGTCCCGCCGCCGTCGTCATTTGGTGAAATGCTCACCGTATCTGAAGTGGGATCCCTCTTAAACCTTTCTATACATTCACCAGCGATATGCTCGATGAGTTCACGGTTGGATACGCAGAGGCGTAGCCGTTGGGGCCTGTATTTACTGTTGTCGCGGGTTCCGTCCGGCTGGAGAGCAAACCACTCGGGATGCTCCTCGTGAAATCTCTCCCAGTATTTGCTGTATGCATGACCGTAACGTGCCCGAAAACTCTCACCCATCCGGTGAAAATGAAACCATGGTGATGATTCCTCGATACGGATGCTTCTGTATGTATCCCTGTCCCAGCCCAATTCCCCGAAATACCTGAACTGCCTTTTGCCGGGTAGTACTCTGCTCATCTTTCGCTGGCGAAGAATGGGTCTGTAACGCAGATCGACACCGGTCACCTCCACGCTCGTACGCTTCGGAACAACTTCACCGAATTTGCCCGGCCAGAGGAGATGTACGCCGAGAATTTCATCGACAAATGTACTTGCCGCCAGGAGTGTACCATTTAGCTTGAAACCGTCGGGACGCTCATCGTCTCCGATAATGACGAGTGTTCCGGGAAAGGTTTTTATGAAGATTTCTTCCAGGTCGAACGTTTCTGAATCGATCCCAAGAGATTGAGTGCGCCTGGAATCACCGACGAGGATAAGAGCCTCTTCCGTCTTATCCGGCACCTCTCTTTCAGGCTTGATCGGAACGGTGGCTCCCGTTATTTTCTTGAGCCACATCTGGATATCGGTGGCACCCTGTTTCGCGGCATCAGCAGGACTATCGGCTATAACGATGACCGATGTTGGCTGGCCGTTGCGGACGAGCACAACCGGCCCAGTATCCTTTCCGGCACACCCCGCATAAAAGAGAACAATAATAATTGAAGACAAAATACCCTTCATAATCCATACTCCTCGTACATAATGTTTTGCTGTTTGTTGACTTTTTGGAGAGGTCCCTGTATCATATTTGGTATGAGAGGAAAGGGCTGATCTTTGAGGGGCTAAGACTCTATTTCTCATAGGAATCCCCTTGCATTTTTGCCTTTTGTGTAATCATAGCACCTGAAAAATCCCCTGTCAAGCGAAAAACAGGGGATTTTAGGACGGAAAATTTCGCAAAATGTGTTCTTTCGTTTAGTTTTATCGATCTGTAATAGAAGAGATACCTCCTTTGTCCATATTTTAATGTGAAGTGCCTTCTTCTCGGTATGCACTGTTTTGGGACAAGTTCGGTTCAACCTTAAGTGGGCAGATATAGACTTCAGGGACAGGACAATCACCATCAACAACAAGCAGGATTGGCACACCGAGAATTATGAACCGAAAGCGCAGAGAAAAAGCACTCCGCTCGTTCTGCGTAAGTGCTTAAAAAACAATGGTGTCTAAGGGGAGACTCGAACCCCCACAGGAATTCTCCCACTGCGCCCTGGATGCGACTCAGGTGGATTCTGTAACTTGCTGGAAACCAAAGAGAAGCGAGGTAAGCACCTGTTTTTGAATTGGGATGTGGCTTCAGTTTGCTTTTAACAGGTTTCGTTTATTTACACTGACACATTAAGCATCTGAAGTTATCCAGTTATTCATATTATCGTTTTTGTGATGTTATGCAGTTGGAAGATGGTATTATTATGGTATTATTAGTGAAAAGATCCTTGACGAGTCAATGTAGAAAGTTATACTTTAATATATATGGATAGAAAACTAAAGAATAACTTGTTATATCCATTACAATCCGGTGCATCATCAACTTGTTGAAAAGCCAGTTAACTGGAACTGGTCAAGTTTTTGTGAGTTTGAAGAAAAGGGATTATATCCAAATAATTCGTATACAGATTTGGATATAACGAATGAGCTAGGAACAGCTTGAGCAATAAGTTGAGTTTATAATTCGCATTTTGAAATTTGTTTCTTTACATTACGAAAATTAAGATTGAGAATGGCTATTAATTCATGATGACATATTTTTCTAAATAGAACACAGCAGTAAATGCCTATTGAAGATTTGAAGCTCATCGGATCAGTGAAACGGAGATACACAATGATTGAAAAGGATCACCCAGCCTTGCAGTGCATGAAAGACATCTTGTGCCAAAACGGAGTGGGGATCGTCACACGGATCATGCAGTTTTACTCATGATATTATAATCGGAAAAAGACAATGGATATCGATTTTGTAACGTTGCAGCGAAAGAAGATTTCTTCAAAGGAGCGTAAGATTTCGTATCTCCTGAGATTTTTTGAGGATGCGATTAAAGCTCCTCTTATCATGCGGGAAGCAGGATTATCCGAAGCTGTTTTTGAGACGTAGAAGGTGTAACATGCTACTGATTGAATTATGTTTCTGTGGAATATAGAAAGATTTATGCAATGGAATGATCTATACATACCGCCTATTTATGAACCAGGGATTACCCGCTTACAGGATTGGCTATGAAGAATTACCAAATTAATCCTCCTCCAGCACCAGACAAACTGCATTGCCTGAAATTGGCTATATCCGGAAAAGGAGGTGTTGGGAAAACCACACTATCCGCACTTTTAGCCAAGGCTTTACGCCAGCAGAATCTGAAGGTTATTGCAATTGACGCTGATCCGGATGCCAACCTGGCCAGAGCCTTGGGTTTCCCACAGGATTTAGAAATCACTCCATTGGTCGATTTAAAAGAACTCATTAAAGAGAGAGTAGGGGCTGAGCCTGGGAAGACAGCGGTCTATTTTCGATTGAATCCCCGTGTGGATGATATTCCGGAACGCTTCGCGGTCGTCAAGGACGGTATTAAACTAATGGTTATGGGTATTATCCGGAGAGGAGGAAGTGGGTGTGCCTGCCCTGAAAATGTTATGGTAAAGCAGTTAATCAACTATTTGCTTCTTCAACCTGACGAAGTGCTCATCATGGACATGGAGGCAGGCATTGAACATCTGGGCCGGGGTACTGCACAATTTGTGGACCTATTGGTTATTGTTGTTGAACCAACCTCAGCCAGCTTACAGACTTTTAACCGTATAAAAAAATTAGGCTCTGATCTCGGGCTGAAAAAGATAGCGGTGGTAGCTAACCGCGTTCGCACTCCGCAGGATCTGAATAGAATCAGATTGGAGACCCAGTCTGATATCTGGTGCGTTTTACCTTATTCGGAGACGCTCATGGATTACACTGGTGGACCGGTGGGTGATGAAGTGAGCGCAGAGGTGGCAGGTTTTATAAACAGAATTAACCGGGAACTTAAAGATGACTGAAACTTTGAAATTTGCAGACAAAGCTTCGCAAGCCATGTTGGAAAAAGCCCGCGAAGAGAACATCGATGTAGTTTGGGATCGGTTTGAGACCATGCAGCCGCAATGCGGTTTTGGACAGATGGGGATTTGCTGCCACGTGTGCAGCATGGGCCCCTGCCGCATCGATCCCTTCGGGGCAGGGCCCCAGGTAGGTATTTGCGGGGCGAATGCTGATACCATTGCCGCTCGTAACCTATCCAGGATGATCGCTGGAGGAGCCGCTGCCCATTCCGATCACGGGCGCGATATCTGTCAAGCATTGCTCATGGCGTCCACAGACCCTGATAGTGATTACAAAATCAAGAATGAGGATAAACTAAGGGCTGTTGCGGTGATCTACGGTATCAAAACAGATGGCCGCAATATCAATGACATTGGCAGGGAAGTGGCCTTGGCCGGTCTAAAAGAATTTGGGCAGCAGGAGGGTCATGTCCGGTTGACCAATCTGGCTCCTGAAGCCCGGCAGAAAGTGTGGCGTGACCTGAAAGTCACACCACGCGCCATTGACCGTGAGGTTGTGGAATTGATGCACCGCACAACTATGGGAGTGGATGCAGACTACCGAAATATCATCCGGCAGGGAATGCGGACGGCTTTGGCTGACGGTTGGGGCGGATCAATGCTTGCAACTGAACTCTCCGATGTGCTCTTCGGATTGCCCAACCCGCTTCGTTCCGAAGCTAACCTTGGTGTACTAAAGGAGGACACGGTCAACATCCTTGTGCATGGCCATGAGCCGACCCTGTCTGACATGTTGGCGTTAGTATCACAGGATCCAAAACTGGTAGAAAAGGCTCGGGAAAAAGGTGCCAAAGGCATTACTCTGGCGGGTATCTGCTGTACTGCCAACGAAATTTTGATGCGCCACGGCATTCCACTGGCAGGCAGTTTCTTACAGCAGGAACTGGCATTGATGACCGGTGCAGTGGACCTGATGACTGTGGATGTGCAGTGTATCATGCCGGCCCTGCATAAGTTGTCTAAATGCTTCCACACCAAGCTGGTAACCACCTCTCCGAAGGCCAAAATCGAAGGCGTGGAGAACATTGAGTTCCATGAAGAGGAAGCAAAGTCCATTGCCATATCCATAATTGAAACTGCCATAGAGAATTATACCGAACGCCAACCGGGTAAAGTGCAAATTCCTAAAGACAAAGAACGCCTGGTGGCTGGTTTTACGACTGAATCGGTGAGTGATTTTCTGGGCGGCCGCTACCGCGCTACTTATCGTCCCCTCAACGATGCCATTATTTCCGGACGTTTGCGAGGCGCAGCCGGAGTAATCGGTTGCTCCAATCCTAATACTACCTATGAAGCCAGCCATCTTGAGATGGTTAAAGAACTGATCAAGAACGATGTGCTGGTCGTAACCACTGGCTGCAACGCTGTCTCTTGCGGCAAGCACGGATTATTACGGCCCGAGGCGGCTTATGAATACGGGGGTCAGGGCATCCAGGAGATAGTCAGTGCCGTGGGCATTCCACCTGTTTTACATCTGGGTGCCTGCGTGGACAACAGCCGTATCCTGCGGGTGCTTACCAACATTGTTGCAGAAGGCGGTCTAGGCACCGACTTGTCCGACCTGCCTGTGGCTGGAGCAGCGCCGGAATGGATGTCGGAAAAGGCTGTGGCCATCGGTTTCTACGTGGTGGCATCCGGACTCTATACGATGATTGGGCATCCTTTGCCGGTTACCGGCAGTCGGAATTTGCGTAAATATCTGACTGAAGACATAGAAAAAGAAACAGGTGGTAAATGGGCCTTTGAAAAGGATCCCACTTTGGCAGCTCACAAAATGATCGATCATATTGATAAAAAACGTAAAGAGCTGAAATTGAAACCGCCAATGTACCCACAGGCTTACACGTATAGAGAGTAGGAAATAATATGCTTAAGATATACTTTGACAGTCAAAGATGCCTGGGATGCCATTCCTGCGAGTTCGCCTGCGCCCTGGAGCATACCCAGAATAAAGATCCTCACATGGTTCAATTTGAGGCCGAATTACCTATTGCCCGCCGCAGGTTGAATAATGCCGATGGTGTAACTATCACAGTGGCCTGTCGCAACTGCGAACCGGCTCCTTGTGTGGATGCTTGTATCACCGGAGCTATGAGCAAAGAAACCGGTCTGGTGGAATGCGACTCGGAGAGATGCGTGGCATGCTGGATGTGCGTGATGGTTTGCCCATTCGGCGCAGTCAGTCCAGATAAAATGATCGCCATGAAATGTGACTTTTGTACCCATAAGGGGGATTCCACGGCTTGTGCCGAAGCCTGCCCCACGGGCGCTCTATTTCCAGCCGACCCAGCCGAGTACAAAGAAGAATTGCGTCGAAGGAGAAAAGCTCAAAAGGATATAATATCATGAAGGTCGTGATCATTGGAAATCATGCCGCTGGCCTTTCAGCTGCACAAACCCTCAGGCGGCTGGGAAAAGATTGTGAAATTGTGATCGTCTCGAAGGAAGATGTTCCGCCCTATTCGCGCTGCCTGATACCTTACTTGGTCTCTGGTGAGAAACAGCTTGCAGATATACTCTTTCAACCGGAAGATTTTTATAGTAAGTATGCGGTTCAAACCTTATTAGGTCAGGAAGTATTGAAAGTACTGCCAGAGGAAAAGGCAGTGTTACTTTCTGATGGAAATAAGCTGGCCTATGATTCTTTGATTATTGCCAGTGGAAGTCATGCTGTCGCTTTGAATATACCCGGAACCAGTCATGCAGGTGTGTTTAGTCTCCGCAACTTGCAGGATGCGGAAGCCATTCGCGCCTACGCAGACGATGTGAGGGAAGTCGTCGTTTTGGGAGCCGGCCTTGTCGGATTGAAGGCAGCTGTGGCCCTGGCCAAGCAAGGCAAGAAGATAACGGTGATTATGGGATCACCGAATGTCCTCAGCCAGATTGTTTCGA
The DNA here is from genome assembly GCA_964611635.1 of uncultured Thermodesulfobacteriota bacterium. Taxonomy (GTDB): domain Bacteria; phylum Desulfobacterota; class JAFDED01; order JAFDED01; family JAFDED01; genus JAFDED01. The sequence goes on along the minus strand of CAZTAS010000122.1, from coordinate 7,255 downwards.
GTCAGGAAGCGGGAGTATTCGAGCGATACCTGGAATTGATGGGGATCCAGGTTGTACCGCGGACAAATCCTGCTGTCGTCCTTGGCAAAGATAAGGTTGAAGGAGTGGAGACAACCGATGGTAGGCAATACCCTTGTCAGATGGTTATCGCAGCTAAAGGAGTTAGGTCTAATATAGAAATTGTTAAGGGCACAAAAATTACCACAGAATACGGTATCATCATTGACGATCACTGCCGCACCAGCGTGCCGGATGTGTATGCTGCAGGAGATGTGTCGCAAAGTCCAGACTCGGTACGCGGCGAAACCTGGCAAAATACCCTTTGGCCCCATGCGGTGGAGGCCGGGCGTGTAGCGGCTGAAAATGTGTTGGGATTTGATACGGCCATGCGGTCCAGAACAGCGATGAACTCGTTTTCTATTGGTGACGTCTCTCTGATTTCCTGCGGCTTGACCGGAGCACGCGAAAGAGTGGAAGACGCGGAGGAGATCATCGATAATCGTCCCAAAGAAAAACAGGTCCGGCGCTTCATCATTCGCGACGGAGTGTTATTAGGATTTTCCCTGGTGGGCGAAGTGGCCCATGCAGGTGTTTTGACAGCCCTGGTAGTCAAACAGGTCAATATTGAAAGCGTTAGAGATCTGCTTGCAGTTGGCAAATATGATTTCTCATCTTTATTGCCTTTGATAAAGGCTAACCGGGACAAATTCTTCGAGCCAGAGTACAAGGAAGTTTTGGCCGGATTGTAAACATTTTGTGAAATAGGAGTAATAGTTTCTATGTCCAAAATCATTGCAACAGCTGCCATCAGAGGCGCCCATGCCATGGTAGCCAGGGCCGAGAAGGCACTGGCTGAGGCGATCGAATTAAAGGGTAAGGACGCCGCGGCGGAATATCCTAACACCGCCTATTACTTACCGATTATGTATTTATTCCTTGGCCAAAAGGTGCAAAAACTCGGCGATCTGGTCGAGTCTTTGCAGGAGGCCAGAAAATTGTTGGGACAGATTCCCAGCGATTCACTTTGGTTGCCCTACCTGGGAGAGACCCTGAATTCCGGAGTGGCCACTTTAATTGCTGAGGAAACAATTGAGGTGTTGAAATACGTGATGGGGCCTAATCCGACCAATGGAATCTGGCTTGGATTCACGGGCGATGAAATCCTGCGTTCGCAAGGTATCAAATTGGTAGATGGTCGTATGCCGGGATTTGCCGCCATTGTGGGTTGCACCGATACTGATGAACAAGCGGTGCAGACGGTACGCGAGCTCCAGGAAAGAAACATTCTGGTCTTCATGGCCGGCCATACCAACGGCAGGGCCTTTGCTGAACAACTTGATGCACAAGGCATCGAAATGAATTGGGATACTTTTTTGGTCCCATACGGCAAGGAAATCACATCGGCCATCCATGCACTTAATTTTGCGGCGCGCTCGGCGATGACCTTCGGCGGTATTGAGCCCGGCAACCTTAAGGCAGCACAGGACATTTTAATGTATAACAAGGAGAGGGTGTTTGCCTTTGTGCTTGCGCTGGGAGCCGATAACTCGGTAGATAGTGATCAATTGTTGACAGATGAGAAATATGCCACGGCAGCCGGAGCGATTAATTTCGGCTTTCCCGTAATTGCCAATACCAATATCCCACAAATCCTGCCCACCGGTATTTGTACCTATGAGCATGTGGTCTCGGGTATACAGACGGAAGAGATCATTAACCGTGCCGTAGAGGTACGGGGTCTGACCATCAAAGTAACCAGGATTCCAATACCGGTGCCATATGGGGCCGGCTTTGAGGGTGAGCGAGTACGTAAAGAAGACATGTACGTGCAGTTCGGCGGAAATTATACTGATTCTTTTGAAATGTTACGCATGCGTGCGATGGAGGATGTGGAAGATGGAAAGATAGAAGTCATCGGCCCGGAAATTGAAGATATGGAGGAGGGAGAAGCCTACCCCCTAGGTATTATAGTGGAAGTGGCCGGGCGCGAATTTCAGGAGGATTTTGAACCGGTGCTGGAACGCCGTATTCACGAATATATTTCCTGTGCCAACGGCATATTTCACATGGGACAGCGTTCGAATATTTGGGTGCGCATCAGCAAACAAGGTGCGGCCAAGGGATTCCATATCAGCCATTTTGGTGATATAATAATCAGTCGTATTAAAAATGATTTTTCCAAGCTCGTTGACCGTGTACAAGTCAAGCTTTATACGGATCCCCTCAAGGTGAACGAACTCTTAGAGATGGCCAAGGGAGTATATAACCAGCGCGACGACAAGATAGGCGGCATGATCGATGAGGATGTTACCGATTTTTACTCCTGTACGCTATGCCAGTCCTATGCGCCAAATCACGTCTGTATTGTAACGCCGCAGCGGCTTGGTCTGTGCGGCGCTTACACATGGCTGGACTGTAAAGCTTCTTTCCGCATTGATGAACATGGTCCAAATGAGCCGGTCGAAAAAGGTGCTGTCATCGATGAGGTCCGCGGTCAGTGGGAAGGGATTAACGACTACATTAAAGTAAAATCTCACGGTAACCTGGAGAAATTTAATGCTTATTCCATTTTGGAAGAGCCGATGACTTCCTGCGGCTGTTTCGAATGTATTGTGGCGGTTGTTCCAGAGGCCAATGGTGTTATGATCGTTAATCGTGAGTTTCTGGGGATGACGCCCGTTGGGATGAAGTTCTCTACACTGGCTGGACAAGTGGGTGGCGGAGCTCAGGTGCCAGGTTTCATCGGTGTCGGCAGACTTTATATCAGCAGCCCCAAATTTATCGCCGCGGAAGGTGGTTGGAAGCGTATCATCTGGATGCCCAAGGAGCTCAAACTGGATGTGGAAGACCGGTTAAGAAGCCAGTTTGAAAAAGCAGGGCTACCCGATCTTTTTGACAAGATCGCAACTGAGGACGATGCTGAAAGTCCTGAAATGTTGTTGGAATACTTGCAAAGTGTGGATCATCCCGTCCTCAGTATGGATCCGATGTTTTAATTGCCGCGCTAACGAAACGGAGTTTTAATGGCACAGACAATCGCTTTGGCAGGCAAAGGCGGGACAGGCAAGAGCACGGTGGCCGCGCTCATCATTCAGCAGATGTGTGCCAAAGGCCTTGGCCCGATCCTGGCTATTGATGCAGACCCTGATGCAAACCTGGGGAATCTTTTAGGGATGCAGAACATTAAAACAATCGGGGATTTGCGTGAGGATGTACTCGAGAATGTAAAGAATTTCCCAGCCGGGATGAGCAAAGCCAGCTATATAGAAGCCGGGCTACATCAAATCATCGCAGAGGAAAAAGGGTATGATTTTATTGCAATGGGCAAGAGTGAAGGAGCCGGCTGTTACTGTTATATAAACAGCCTGATTAGAAAATTTCACACAGATCTGACTCCTTCTTATGCCTGGGTGGTATTTGATAATGAGGCCGGCCTGGAACATATCAGCCGGCGCACAACTTCCAGGATCAACAAACTTTTAATTGTTGTCAATGATAATCCCATATCTCTGCAAACGGCGGAAAAGATTATTCAGCTGACAGATAGCTTACCTGAGTCAGCAGATGAGCGGTATGTTCTGGCCAACTTGGTGCGCGAAGACAGACTGTCTCATATTCAAAATTGGGCACAGGAAAATGAGATTGATTATGCCGGGCATCTTCCTGTAACTCCAGCCATTGAAGAAGCCATAATGAATGCTGCTTCTCTGTTGAACTTTGACCATCAGCCCACCCAAGAGAGGATCGGTGCAATCCTGGAGAAGATGGGGATTGGCTAGAATGACAATTCCTGATACAAAGGATACATGTGGCAGAGACGGGTAAAGAACTGGCTTGGGATCTCCTTGCTGAGATGGAACCGAAAGTAGTGCAGAGCAGAGCAGGTGTAACCTATAATCCGGCAGAATTAACCTATTGTGTAAAATCCCTGGGTCAGGATATCTATATTGACCTGCAAGAGCGAAAGATTTTTGCCAAAACGTCTTTGGGTAATTTTATGCTTGAAGCTCTGGGGTATCTGTCACAGCTTTCAGTGCTCTGGTATTTGGTCGAAGCTAAGGATATTCAGATGACAGGAGAACTGATCATTCCCTCCGAACTGCCTGGAGGAGAAATTTTTTTAAAGGGCACCCATGTTCTGCCACTGGACAAGATAACTAAGCGTTTCGATCATAAATCAGCTGAGTTCCTGCAAATTGCCAATGAACTCGGCGGCCTTTCGGCAGACTATGGAGATATGGCTGTCAGGCTTTTTCCATTCCCTCGCATCCCGGTGGTGATAGCGGTGTGGCATGGGGATGACGAGTTTCCTGCAACCTGTTCAGTGTTGCTTGACTCAAGCTGTGCTTTGCATTTACCTACTGACATTGCCTGGTCAACGGTTTTATTGGCAATTGAGGTTATGCTGTTTGCATCCAACTAAACCTTAAACTGCTCGGCGGACCACCTGGTTCATGGTGCCTTCGCTGCAACTTCGGGAGGCAAAAACACAAATGGAAATTGAAATCCAAAAAGAAAAGTGGAACGGTGCGGTGCGCGAAGTGACGGTCGGTGCAACAGAAACCGAGGGTGGCACTCGCAGCAAAACTATTACGGTCGGCGGTGAGACTACAATGCCTTTCTTGAGTTTTGAGGGAGCAGTGCCGCATGCTCCGATGTTTGCCCTGGAAATCAAGGACCGTAAACCGGATGACTGGTCACCCTTGCTATATGAAACATGGGGCGATGCCATGAATAGTCCGGGTGATTGGGCCAGCGCCGCCGAAGCAGCCGGTGCGGATATGCTGGTGCTTTATCTCTCATTGACAACGGCTGAGGGACAACCCAACAGTCCAGAGAATGTACGATCGGTGGTTCGTCAGGTACTTGAATCCACCAGCTTGCCGCTGGCGGTTTTCGGTCCAGGCCAGGCTGAAAAAGATAACGAGTTAATTGTTCCCGTAGCTGAAGAAGGTAAGGGCGAACGACTGCTCCTCGGTATTTGCGAAGATAAAAATTATCGCACAATAGTCGCCTCGGCAATGGCCAACGGCCACTTGGTTAATTCAAGGACTCCCATGGATGTGAACCTGGCCAAACAATTGGTTATTTTAATCCACGATATGGGATTACCGCTGAATCGCATTATCATGGATCCATCCACCGGTGCTCTGGCCTATGGCATTGAATACGGGTATTCCGTGATGGAGCGGCTTCGACTGGCAGCTCTACAAGGCGACAATATGACCCAGCAGCCCATACTTGTTTCAGTGGGTGAGGAAACCTGGAAAGTCAAGGAATCGAGAGTGGGTGAAGGTGTTCCGGAGAGCTGGGGTGACTGGAACCGGCGTGCGGTCAATTGGGAGACATTCACTGCTGCATCACTCGTTCAATCCGGCGCCGATATTGTGGTTCTGCGTCATCCTGAATCACTTAACCGGGTGCGGACCATGGTGAAAGAATTAATCTAACCGGCTGATTAACAATAATTACTGATTGTGAGGGTTCGGCCCTGAAGGAGAGGAGCATATTATGGCACTCACTGGATTACAAATCTATAAGCTCCTGCCAAAAACGAATTGCAAAGATTGTGGCAGTCCTACCTGCCTGGCCTTCGCCATGCAACTTGCTGCAAAGCAGGCCGAGTTGTCCGCCTGCCCGCATGTTTCCGAGGAATCCAAAAAAGAACTTGACTCTGCTTCTTCACCTCCCATTCGCCTGATCACATTGGAAGGTGATGGAACAAGGATTGAAGTCGGGAATGAAACTGTGCTTTTCCGGCATGAAAAGACGTTTTATCACCGGCCTGGAGTTTTCATTCGTGTAAAAGACATGCAAGACCTGGAGTCCATTCGAACCGACGTAACAACTGCCAGCGCTTATTTGGTTGACTATGTTGGAATAGAACTGGGTGTTGATGGATTTGCTGTCGAATCGGTTTCGGGTGATAACGGCAAGTTCGTTGCTGCCGTGAAGACGGTAGCTGCCACTACCAAGAAACCCCTTATTCTGATGTCAGCAGATCCTGATGTGCTGGCTGAGGCCGCCAAGACAGTTGAAGGAACCAAGCCCTTATTATACGCTGCGGATGAAACCAATTGGGAGCAGATGGCCGAAGTGGCCAAATCTGCTAAAGCATCTCTGGCTGTGAAAGCAGAATCACTGGAGCAGCTTTCTGACCTGACGGAAAATATCCGCAAGGCAGGAGTAGATGACCTTGTACTTGATCCGCTGGCACGCGGTGCCAGTGGTTCACTCACCAGCCTGACCCAGATCCGTCGTCTGGCCCTTAAAAAGAACTTCCGTCCTCTGGGCTTTCCGGTAATTACATTTCCGGGCGAGACAGAGGGTGTTGATGAAGCTGTCATGGCCGTTCAGCACATCACCAAGTACGCTGGATTCATCGTGCTGGATTCATTTGATCCCGCTACGATTTATCCGCTCCTGGTCCTGAGGCAGAATATTTACACCGATCCACAGAAACCGATACAGGTTCTTCCCGGTTTATATGAAATCAATGCACCGACAGCAGATTCCCCTGTTATGGTGACGACGAATTTTTCTGTTACCTACTTCTCTGTGAATAACGAAGTGGAAGGAGCCGGGAAGCCGGCCTGGCTGATAGTGACGGACGCAGACGGTATGAGTGTGCTGACCGCCTGGGCCGCCGGAAAACTTGACTCTGAACAGATTGTAAAAGCCATAAAAGTTTGTGATATCGAGAGCAAAATTAACCATAAACGGTTAATCATCCCAGGGCATGTGGCGGTCCTTTCCGGTGAATTGGAAGAGGACTTGGAAGGTTGGGAGATCATGGTCGGGCCGAAAGAGGCCGTGGATATCCCTGCATATTTGAAGGAACAGTGGAAGGAATAATCAATGGCTGTTCATACTGTTACCTTTCTCCCATCGGATAAAACTGTGCGCGTGCCCACCGGCACATTGCTCACAGAAGCGTTGCGGCAGGCAGAGCTGGATATTGTCCAACCCTGCGGTGGGCAAGGACGTTGCGGGCGATGTGCAGTGGTTGTTGAAAGTGGAATCATTCGACAGCGTTCCGCAGTTCGCCTGACAGCGGCTGATGTGAAAGAAAATTATGTGCTGGCCTGTACATCGATAATTGAAGCCGATTCAGTTGTCTCCGTTCCCGATCAGGAGAAGATCGAACGACGATTGGTTACTGACAAAACCGCTCTGAAGGTGGCGAGGCCATCAACATATGAGGCCGGGCGAGATCAAACTGTGCGTTCCTTTTCTGTGACGCTCACTCCTCCCT